>NZ_JAVRHN010000005.1:0-335940 GCF_031846645.1 Autumnicola psychrophila | reverse complement strand
GTAAAATCTTGAGTAGGTCTATATATGGGTCCAATGCTTCTTGTTTAAAAAACAAAAATCAAACTATTATTTCAATTCACACACAACTTTTGAGATTGATCCTGGATCAAGAATAAATGCTGTGGGTTAGACAAAATTTAGACTTGACCAATAAACTTCTATAGTTTTTCAATGCTCTTGCTGGATCCTTTAATCAACATAACTACTTTCTGGAGGACCCAGGTAACTTGGCTTTAAGCCACCTGCGTCTATAACGAATTTCTGAATAACTATCCCCGGGTCCATTGCCCATACTTTTAGAGTATGAATACCAGCTTTTATGTCTTTATGTTCTGAAATGCTTTTCTTGACGTGGTCAGCCACAGATTGAGTCCACCAGTCTGCATATTCCCAATCGGGTTTAATTTCGTTTTCGTTAATATTAATTATTTGTGGTTCCTCGTCATCGATGGCGATTGCAAATTTTAGACCTTCATTTTTCTGGTAATTTTGAGTGGGAGAAACATAAGTCTCAACGCTCAGGTTTGCATCTTCAAACGTGGTAAATTTATATTCAACCATGGCGGTTTTCCCATTTGGCTCCTGCCTTTCGGCGTCCATAGGATTAACAAGAATTGAAGAACCGGTACGACCTAAATTAGGAACCACTTTCCAGGAAACATTTTCACCTTCTCTGTTATGGGAGAAATTTTCAGCTTCAATCGCAATTACTCCGTTGTTCTCTACGAATCCGGAAACTTTCGGCAAGTCCGTAGTAATCGGTACTTCTACCGTGTAACTTTGCCCTTTACTTGAAATTTCTATTTTACCCCTGGAAGTTCCTTTGGGAACATTTTCCCAATCTATGCTAACATATACTTTCTCGTTATATTGAATTAATCCTTTATTTGAGGAAAGATTTATCCATTCATCTTTGGTCTTGATCTCATAAGAAAGTTCTTTGTTACCTCTGTTGAAGATTTCTATATAGTATTCTTGATCATTAACAGGATCAAAAGCCGAAAAAGATTCACTATACAATCCATCCCCTTCTACACTGAAGCCATGCCAGGAAGGCTCAGTTCCGTATTCCAAAATATATCCAAGCGTAGCAGTATCACGCTCCTGAATATAGGAAACTGAGGGCATTTTATTAGCTGGTGGATGATTCCAACTTGTGTATCCCAGGTGAGTTTGCGACATCATGTGATTCCATTTTCCATCAGCCATCTCTTCATGGAATTGCCTGGTTAAATCTGCATTTTTTTCAAATAGTTCTTTTACGGTATCAGCATATCGATTTGCAACCGTTGCGCCCAGTTCAGCATAAAATTCATTTTTAGCTGCAGCTATGTACATTTCATTAACATTCGCGGACATTTCTAGTGGGGCATGAACAAGCTGCTGATAGGCTGCTTTATAGTTTTCAGGAAGTTCAGTTAATAATGCTTCACTTTTTACAGTTAGATTTCTGAATTCACTTAAAATGTTATCTGCTTCCTTATAATTCTCAATACTGTACGTTTCCGGAGTTATCATTTCTGGAGTTCTTCTTGCATTATATTTAGTATACAATGAAAGAATTTCAGCTATGTCAGCTGCGTGTTTACTTCCAAATTGTTGTGCTGCCCAGTCCACATAATATTCCGGAAGGTTATCTGCATTTGTACTGTCTACATCCCACGCCATATCCAGAAAAAAGCTGATAGGCAGTTCCATTGGCTTGATATCACCGACATTAGCAATCCACAATTCATCCACTCCCCATTCATAGGTAAGCTGCATCTGTTCCCAAACCCTTTCAATTTGCGTAACATTTTGCCATCTGTAGGATACAGGTGCTCCCACATAATCAAAATGATAATACATTCCGAAACCACCTTCGTAGGTACTGTCTTCCTTTTTGGGTAGTATTCTAACATTGCCCCAGTTATCGTCGCTAAACAGAATAATAATATCATCATCTACCCGCATCCCTTTATCATAATACTCCTGAACTTCTTTATAAATAGCCCAAACCTGTGGAGTTTCTTCAGCAGGTTTTCCCGTGACATCAGCTATTATTTCCCGTTGATCGGAAATTATTTCCTGGAGTAGATCTACAGCGGCACCCTCACTCATTGCTTCGTCACCATCTCCACGCATTCCCACCGTAACCACACTCTCATAATCCTTCATTCGCTCAACACCACCTTTCCAGAACTCCTGAAGTTTTTCTTTGTTGGTTTCATAATTCCACGCACCACCTCTGTAGCGTCCCCATTCGTCATGTGCACGCATCATAGGTTCGTGATGACTGGTAGAAATTACAATTCCATATTCATCGGCAACTCTAGGATTCGAGGGGTCATCTTCAGCAAAAACTGTAGGAAGCCACATTGCAGGCCAAAGAAAGTTGGCCTTCTTCCGAAGCAGTAATTCGTAAACTTTCTCATAAAATTCATGATTAAATCCTCCAAACTTTTCTTTTGCCCAATTTCTTAATGCCGGGGATTCATCATTTAAAAATATTCCTCTATACTTAACAGAGGGCGCATCAGAAACATATTCAAGAGGTTCCAGACTTAGAAGTTCACTCTTTTCAGTGGGTACATCTGCCCAATAGTACCAGGGAGAGACTCCCATTTTTTCGGATAGGCTGAAGACTCCAAAAGCAACTCCTCTTCTGTCACTTCCTATAATAACCAGCGCATTCTTTACACCAGGAAAAGGATCTTTAATAGTTTGTATGATATAACGTTCCCATTGATCTTTTATAGGATCGACATTTATTCTTCCCTGATCGATTAACTGGTTAACTAAACGGTTATTTCCTACAGTAGCTAAAATGATCATATTGCTATCTGTTGTCTTATCAGCTTCGGATACACTGGGTTTCCTGCCAGTGACTCTCTCAATGTCTTCCGCTAAAAATTCAGCAGATTTCTTTATCAGGATGTTCTCAGAGGAATCATAAAAAATATTGGCTTCTCCAGAATCAGAAACAATCGGAAAATTTTTTATCTCATTTCTGGAAGTGCTAATATTTATTTGAGAATATAAAAATGGAGGGATTAGCAGGAAGATTATTAAGTAAGATTTCATAACTATTGATTAATTTTACTGGTAAATATAACGCAATCGATTGCGTATTTGCAAAAAATGAAGTAAATTTATTTTCAATTAATAAACCTAGATCCCATTCACATATTTTAGCATTTAATTTTTTCTCAATAATTAAGTTTACCTATGAAGTCAGTTTCTTTAAAAATCTTATTTTCTTCTTTTTCGTTATTGCTTTTTATACAGCCACTTTGCGCTCAACTTTTAGAAAACAGAACTCATAGTTATAAACCGAGGGTAATTAACACCACCGATTTAGGCGCCGATCCAGACGATGAGCAGTCTATGGTACGTCAATTGGTTAGTGCAAATGAATTTGATATTGAAGGTTTAATTGTAGCTACGGGTTGCTGGAAAAAGTCGCAGAACAATACGGATATGCTGGACAAGCTTGTCGAAGCTTATTCTCAGGCATATCCCAACCTGAAAACTCATGCTGACGGGTATCCTTCACCAGAATATTTAAAATCTATCTCTGTAATGGGACAGGATGAATATGGAATGGGGGATGTAGGTTCAGGTAAAGATAGTCCCGGGTCTGAACTAATTATTAAAGCTGTAGATAAAGATGATCCACGCCCTGTTTGGGTGATGGGGTGGGGTGGTATGAACACCGTAGCGCAGGCAATCTGGAAAATTCAGGAAACCCGTTCTCCAGCTGAACTGGAAAAATTCCTTTCCAAATTGCGCCTTTTCGATATTCTTGGTCAGGGTGATTCGGGTGCCTGGATCGCAAAAAACTTTCCGGAAGTTTTTTATATACGCGCCACCGAAGTTTACGGGTGGGCTCCTTCTGATGAGTATATCGATAAACATATTCAAAGCCATGGTCCCTTGGGTGCTGCCTATCCAGACCGCAAATATGCTACTGAAGGGGACACTCCTGCATTTATGCACGTATATCCTACAGGACTTAATGACCCGGAGCAAATCGAGCAGGGTGGCTGGGGCGGCCGATTTAGCTTTGCCAAAAAAGAGGGTATCCGAAGCATGTCGTGCGTGGAAGAAGAAAATGAAACCAAATATGATCCCTATTATATGTACGGGAATACTTCAGAAGGATCAGAAGCGATAAAACGATGGAGTGAAGCTTATAATAATGATTTTGCGGCCAGAATGGACTGGAGCATCACCGAAGATTATTCAGGTGCCAACCATCATCCTTTAGCTGTGTTAAACGGGGATCAAACCCGGCAGGTTCTGAAAATTAAAGCTGCTCCAGGTTCCACTGTTGCACTTAGCGCAGCGGGATCCAGTGATCCTGATGGTAATGCTATTAGCTACTCCTGGTCCTTTTATGACGAACCTAGTTCCTATGAAAAATCCGTTACAATTAGAAATAGTTCCTCAGTCTCTGCCACTGTTGAAATTCCTGAGGATGCTGGAAATAAAACCATTCATGTTATACTGGAAGTTCATGATGACGGGGAACCAAATTTATTTGCGTATCGGCGTGTGATAATTAGTGTCAATTAACTATCCCAGTATATACAAATCGGTTATGTTTGTTGGTAAGTAAAAACTTTAATTTAAGAGAAGCAATGAAATTCTTTAGTCTATCTATTATTTATTTCTTATTCCTGTCAGTTTCGTATTCGCAATCTGCGACAATAATGGGAATTGTTAAAGATAAGTCCACATTACTTCCGGTTAAAGGAGCTGAAGTTAAATTGCTAAAATCAGACGTCAATGTTAAGACTGATAAAGAGGGAAAATTTGAAATAGAAATTGCTGCTCTTTCAACCTCTAATTCCATTGATTCACTAATTGTTTCAGATAATCGGTACTGGCCCCAGCAGGTAAAACTGCAAGGTTTAGATACATCAAATCTGGAAATTAAACTCAATGCAGCAAAGCACAGACTAATTGTAACTTCCGATCTTGGGGGCGCAGATCCTGACGATGAACAATCGATGGTTCATCTGTTGCTGGGCGCTAACGAATTTGATCTGGAAGGATTGATCATGGGATTAGCCTGGCTAAAGGCTGATCAAAACCAACCGGGAGTTGAACCACTGCGAGCGATAATTGATGCCTACGAAAAAGTGTATCCAAACTTGAAAATACATGCTAACGGATATCCTACTCCTGGTTATCTACGTTCCATTGTAGCCGTGGGACAAACCTTACCAAACAGGTCAGGTGTGGGAGGTGATAAAGCTTCCCGGGGTTCAGAATTAATAATTAAAGTAGTTGATAAGGCTGATGATCCTCGTCCGGTTTGGTTGAATGCCTGGGGAGGTGCAAATACTATTGCACAGGCGCTATGGACAGTGAAGCAAACCCGTTCTAAAGAGGAGGTCTCTCAATTCATCAACAAGATTAGAATATTTGACATACTTGGACAGGATGATGCTGGAGCCTGGATGGCGAAAACTTTTCCTGATCTAGTTTATATACGCACCAAATCTATATATGGTTGGGCTCCCTCTGATGAGTGGATAAGCAATAACGTCCAAAGCCACGGACCGATGGGTGAAGTCTATCCCAACAGGAGATGGGCTACAGAAGGTGATTCTCCAGCCTTTTTTCATGTATGGTCCAATGGTTTAAATAATCCTGATGAAATCGATCAGGGTGGATGGGGCGGACGCTTTCAAACCAAAAAGGAGGATGGTATAAGGGTAATGGATATAGCTGCCAAAACTCCGGGTCTGGATGAAAAACGTTATGATCCCTACTATATGTTTACGAATACGTCTGAAGGTATGGAAGCGATTAATCGTTGGAAACAGCATATCCACAACAATCTGCAGGCCCGTATGGACTGGAGTATTTCAGAAAATTACGAAGATGCCAACCATCACCCTGTAGCTATTTTAAATGGAGATGAAACAAAGCAAATATTGGAAATAAAAGCCGCACCGGGTTCAACTGTTGAACTTAGCGCAGCGGGTTCCAACGATCCAGATAGAGACAGCTTACAATATTCCTGGTCCTTTTATGACGAACCAAGTTCCTATGATGGACCCGTAAAAATTCAAAATAGCTCATCAATTTCAGCCACTGTTGAAATTCCGGAAGATGCTGATGGTAAGAATATTCATATTATACTACAAATTCATGATGACGGGAAACCCAACCTCTATGCTCTTAGGCGTGCAATTATTAGGGTGGAGTAATTATCTTAAAAAAGTTCGTATATAACTGAAATTCATTTAAGTTATTAACTTCTATTGGATAAGATTATATTATGATGCCCGATATTTGCCATTTATAGAGGTTGGTTTAATTCTAATGCGGCAATTTATCCCGTAGAAGTCCATAAATAAAAGTTCCCAATAAAGCGCCCAAAAGCACCACCAGAATAGAGGCATATCCAGCCCCGATTAACGTATAAATAGGGCCGGGGCAGGAACCGGCAAGTGCCCAGCCGAGTCCAAAAATGATCCCGCCATACATATACCTGCTAAAGCTTTTTTCCTTCGGAGTAAACTGAATAATTTTCCCGTCTATTGACTTTAACTTGTACTTCTTAATAAGGTAAGTGCCCAGCACGCCCAGTGCCAGCGCAGAACCCATAATACCATACATGTGAAAGGACTGAAACTGAAACATTTCATAAATCCTGAACCAGGATGCGGCTTCACTTTTAAACATTACAATCCCAAAGATAATCCCAATCAATAAAAATTTTAAATACTTCATATTTCTTAAAAAATTAAAGGAAACAATAGGTGAATCATTACAAGACCACCAATAAAAAATCCGATTACAGCGGTAAGTGAGGGTAACTGCAGGTTGCTAAGACCGGAAATGGCGTGTCCTGAAGTACATCCACCGGCATATCTCGCGCCAAATCCAATTAACAGTCCGCCTGTAAGCAGAATGATTAGCGATTTAGGATCTGATAAAGCATCTGTTGCAAAAAGTTCATTTGGAAGATAAGCCTCTCCTGCACTCTCAAATCCCAGGTTTTCTAGGGTGGAAATAGTATCAGGATTTATAGCTACAGCAGTATCGCTGCTTAAAAAATTTGCAGCTATAAATCCGCCGGTAATCGCTCCTGCTACGACTACCAGGTTCCATCGCTGCGATCTCCAGTCGAATGCAAAAAAATCTGATTTTCTTCCGGCACCTCCTATACTACACATGGTGCGCAGGTTGGACGACATTCCGAAGGTTTTACCTCCAAACAGTAACAAAAACATTATTCCGGCAATAAGCGGCCCCGAAACATACCACGGCCAAGGTTCTAAAATCCAGTTCATATATTATATTATTTATAGGCTGCAAAGTAAACATGATTTTAATCATTGCACAGTAACATATGTTACAATAATTTATTCTAGTAAATGCTTCTTTACAACGAATGGAAAAAGTAAATTACATTAAATCAAAAACTTAAATTATGAGTTATTATTTTTCAAAAGTCCTCAATGATTCATTTGAAGACGCAATAGATAAAGTTACCAGGGGTCTGAAAGAAGAAGGCTTTGGAATTCTTACTGAAATTGACGTTAAGGAAACTTTTAAAAAGAAACTGGATGTAAATTTTAGGAAATATAGAATTCTGGGGGCATGTAATCCTGAAATGGCGCACAAAGCTATTTCTGAAGAAAGCAAAATTGGAACGATGTTACCCTGTAATGTTATCGTCCAGGAGACAGAAGAGGGTAAAACTGAGATTGCTGCCGTCGATCCCGTTGCATCCATGAGTGCTGTTGGAAATAAAGAGCTGGGAGACATAGCCGGGGAGGTGCGATCCAAACTCAAGAGTGTTATTGAAAGATTAGCTTAGATAATTTTCCGCAGGATACTTAAAAATTATTGAGGAGAATGGACGTGAGCATAAAATTATTTAATCCCGAATACCACTATAGAATTCGGGATTAATTTGTTGCTTCAAAGCATTAAACAGGCTGTTTTCGTGAAATAATTATGTTCGTTCCAAATGAACTTCCTGCCACTCCTTTTGGAAATTCGGGCGGAGTTTTAACTTCTATTTTCTCATTAAGCACCCGGAGAAGAAATTTCTCCTTTTCTGTCCATTTTCCACTCAAGATCTACTTGATATCCATGTGCTTCCGCAGTATCTTAATAAAAAGCTATATCCTGTTTTATTTGAATTCCTGAATTGCTTCGCTAAGATCAAAAACCTTTTGATCTTTAAACCTGTTCTCCAGTATACTGCTTCCGGCAGCCGAACGATATCCACCCGCACAATGCACAACAAAAGATTTGTCATTTGGTAACTCATTTGCACGGTCTCTCAATTCGTTCAGCGGAATTCCTATAGCGTTATCAAAAATTTTGCCTTCTGCGAGTTCACTTTCGTTCCTAATATCTACAATTGTGTAATCCTCTTTGTTGTTTTTAAAGTTTTCCAGATCAAATTCATCTGATTTCCCTGAGACCTTCTCGCTTAGCGTAACTACTCCTTTCATTTGTTTCTCATAGCCAATTTTGGCTGTCCTTTCAAGCAGTTCATCAATATCTTCTACAGAGCTCACGGCAAGATAGAACGGCTCATTAGGTTCAATAATTGCTCCCAGCCAGGTTTCGTATTTGTCACTTTCTGTACGTGACATAATGTTAATGCTGTCCGGCAAATGTCCATTTTTGTAAGCAGCTTCATCCCTTACATCTACCACTTTAATTCCTTCTTCAACTTTATCTGCAGCTATTTTTAGAGGTACACGGTATTTTTCCTGCTGTACATTTCCGGCACCATTGCGGTTAAGATCTACGTTAAATCCAAAATATGAGGGTATAAATGGCTGATCTTTAAGGATCTCTTCTACAAACTCTTCTTCAGTCTGATCCTTAAATGCCCAGTTTCCCATGCGCTCATCTCCTAAAGTGCTGGAAGGTGAAGCACTCATATTCTTACCACATAAAGATCCTGCTCCATGCGCAGGATACACCAATGCGCTATCTGGCAGATCATTAAATTTTGTTTGCATGGTGTTATACATGGCTTTGGCCAGTTCCACTCGTTTAGCAGTCATATTTCCGGCTTTTTCCCGAAGATCAGGTCGGCCCACATTGCCAATAAAGAGCGTATCGCCAGTAAATAAAGCCGTTTTGCCACCTTCTTCGGCCACGAAAGTTAAACTGTCCGGGGAGTGCCCCGGCGTATGTAAGGGTCGGATAGTAATTTTGCCAATTTTCGTACTCTGCCCTTCATCAAAAGTTTCGTGCGGATAACTTACTCCTACATGTTCGCTTATATAGATAGTAGCACCGGTTTCTTTGTGGATTTGTAAATGTCCGCTTACAAAATCTGCGTGAGGGTGGGTCTCAAATACTGCTACAATTTTGGCGTTATGCTCTTCCGCAAACTTGTAGTATTGCCGCGGATTTCTGCTGGGATCAACTAAAGCCATTTCGCCTTCACTTACAATAGCATAAGAATAATGAGCCAATGGTTCGTCTTTAAATTGTTCTATTTTCATCTCTTTCAATTCAAGTTAATTCTAATTCAGAAATGCACTCCGCCATTTCCTTTAATATTTACTACTGCAAAAATACCTTCAAAATGAGCATTATGCAGTAACATTTGTTACACAATTCATTGCTAACAAATTCAACTGCTTCAACTTAAGCCTTTGCAGTGCTTCTGTGGATTCAAAATTTTGAAGCTTAAAAAGAATACTTAAGATAATTCTTTCCAGATAATATATATTCCCATTACAAGAACAAACCATCCAAAGCTCTTTTTAAGTTTTTCACCATCAATAAACTTATTTAAATACCCTCCAATAAAAATCCCAAGGATGGAAAGGCCTGAAAAAATTAAAAGAAAATTCCAGTCTATATCCAGGTTCTGCACATCCCCGATAAAACCAATAAGAGATTTTATCGCTATAATAAGGAGGGAAGTTGCAACAGCTTTTTTCATTGGTAATTTTGCCAGCAGCACAAGGGCAGGAATGATTAAAAATCCACCACCGGCACCTACAATCCCTGTAAGCATTCCCACTACTATCCCTTCAATGACAATTAGCGGATAGTTATATTCTACTTTAGATCCCTTCACTTTGTTTTTACCATTATCTCTGATCATTGAAATGGATGCCACGACCATAATAATTGCGAAAAACAACATGATCCCGATACTCTTGGTTACTTCAAAGCCCCATAGCGTGAAAATTTGTTCTGGTATTGCAGGAACAAGAAACTTCCTTGTACTATATACAGCTATAAAAGCTGGAATGGAAAACACAATTGCAGTACGGAAATCCACCAATTTCTTCTTCATAAAATTGACCGCTCCTACAAGAGATGATGTTCCTACCACAAAAAGGGAATATGCTGTTGCTGTAACGGGATTTACCGCTAACAGGTAAACCAGCACGGGTACCGTGAGAATTGAGCCCCCACCTCCAATAAGTCCAAGTACAATCCCAATTACCAACGCACCTAAATATCCCAGGAAATCCATTAATTCCATTTTTTTGTTTTATTCAGTGCAAAAGTAATTTTCAATCGCTCATCTGGCAGTAACAAAAGTTACAGACTTGAGCTTAGAGATCATAAACCACCAGATGATTGCGTTGCAGAAGAATTTTCCCCTCCAGTTCAAGTTTTTTTAATAATCTTGAAATAACCACTCGCGAGGTGTTTAAATCATAAGCTATTTGCTGATGTGTGACCTGTAATTCCTGCGATTGATTTATTTTGGCTTTGTCCTGAAGGTAGCGTAGCAGGCGCTGGTCCATGTTCATAAATGCTAAGGTGTCTATAGTTTCAAGCATTTCTGATAGCCGGGACTGGTAACTTTCAAAAACAAAATTTCTCCAGCTTTTAAACATGGTGGTCCATTCCTCAATCTTTGCAATGGGCACCAGGATGTATTGTGTATCCTTTTCGGCTACTGCTCTTATCTCGCTCTTGGTCTGGCCAAGGCAGCAGGAAAGAGTAAGAGCACAGGTGTCACCTCGTTCCAGGAAATAAAGCAATAATTCATTACCTTCTTTATCTTCACGTAAAATTTTAATCGCTCCCTCCAGAAGTAAAGGCATAGAAGTAATATAATTACCTATATCCATAATAATCTCACCTTCCCTGGCAGATTTTAAAATGCCCGTTTTAGAAATTTCCTCAAGCAGTTCCTTTTCAAAAATAAACCCGTAAGCATTATTGAGCTCTTGTAGCATAGATAATTTTTTAGAAGGGCTTAAGTTAATGTATAATTTCAAATTTCCGAATTCCATAAAGGTAAAGAGGTCAACTAAAGGTCGATAATTGCCATTTTTGGGCTGCCTCTTATTTTCTTCGGAATAGGTTTTTTACTGAAGAAATTTCAGCAGGAAAAATTTTTTAAAAGAAGAGAAAATGTGCTTTTGAAGGCCAAAATGTAGCTATTACAGCTGAAAAATCTGTATAAACCATGGTTCAGCAGCAAAAATTGACTGTAATTGGTATATTTAGAGGGGAATTAAGTCTTTCTGTATAAATTGGCTATAATTCAGTCATTCCTGCTGAATAGAAAAAGGTATAATGAAGAAATTAAGCATTTTAAAGCATAGTCTTTTTTGCACATTCATCACTATGTGCAGTTTTAGCACCGGCTTTGCACAAGATGAGGTAATAAATCTTTATGATGAAGCTATTCCCGCTGCAATAACTTCAGAAAACTATAAAGAGCAACCTGAAATTGACACCGAAGGAAACCTTAAACGTATCAGAAAAGTCTCCAATCCCACCCTCAGCGTATTTTATCCCAAAGAGCGCAATGGCACGGCTGTCCTTATTTTTCCGGGCGGGGGATACGGGCACCTCGCGGTACAGGCAGAAGGGAGTAAAGTTGCTCACTGGTTTAATAAAATCGGGATAACTGCTTTCGTTCTAAAGTACCGGCTACCTTCCGATGAAATTATGAAGGAAAAATCGCTTGCTCCTTTAACTGATGCACGGCAGGCGATCAAAAAAGTAAGGCAGAACGCCGAAAAATATAAGATAGATCCGCAAAAAATAGGGGTTATCGGATTTTCGGCAGGGGGACACCTGGCTGCAAGTCTCTCCACGCGGTTCGCAGAAGATTTGTATTCTGAAATCGCTGAAGTCTCTGCACGCCCTAATTTTAGTATACTTATTTATCCGGTAATCTCCATGCTGGATGCTTATACTCATTTTGGTTCGCGTGAAAATCTCTTAGGAACTGCACCTTCAGAAGATGTAATTCAACAATTTTCAAATGAAAACCTCGTAACAGAACAAACTCCGCCAACTTTTCTCGTCCATGCCACAGATGATCAGGCAGTGCCTGTGGAAAACAGCCTTGTTTACTACAGTGCCTTAAAAGAAAGAAATGTACCCGTAGAACTTCATATTTATGAAAAAGGAGGCCATGGATTTGGTTTGGGACATGATGGCACCCAACAATATTGGCCTGCGACACTGGAAAAATGGCTGCAGCAGCATTCTTATCTAAAATTTTCCGAAAATTCTTCAAAAGATCTGAAGAAGCCATAAACAATCTGAAGGAGTTTTTCTCAGTTATCCCGTTGAGCTGGAAACTGCAGGTCGAAATTTGGCAATTGCCGCACCTAGTTTTGGAGGTGATACATCTGCATATTTTAACATTCCTTCTCTTCAGAAATTCTACTCTTAAATGGCAGTTTTTATGCCCGGGGTAATAGATATTCGCTGTTTAAAATACAAATCGTAAGAAATTGAAAACTAATTAATAGGAATATTCTTCGTATAACGAGGAAAATTTAGTTTATCTAAATTTCAGGTTGTTCATCGAAAATAGTGCTAACTATTTCTACAAATTCCTATCTTAGATGAAGGATTAATCTGTACCCTATCTTCAGTTCTTCCGATTAGAAAATGTTTTTCTTACATAATGCCGTGTACGTCGTTTGTCCTACCCCTTCCTAAAGGATATTTCGCGAAATTTTTCCCCATTAAAAATTATAGTGTATAAGGTCTTTAGATGAATTGCCTTTCGTGAAGTCTTAATAACAGTTATTTCTGAAGCACTTTCATCTTCATATTCGAATCTGTCTAACCTAAATATTTTTGTTATGGAGCAAAATTACGAGCGTCTCACATACTCCATTATTATCACATTACTGATCCTGTTTTTCCATTTTTATAATGTTAACGCGCAGAGTTTTTCGCAAAAAGAGCTGAATTTTAATGGAAAAGGAAAACTCAATAACGGTACTTCTCTCATGTTTGGACCAGATGAGCGTCTCTACGTAGCCGAATATACAGGTGAGATCAAAATCCTATCCCTCGAGCGTACGGGTCCAGGGGATTATATGGTTACTGATGTAGAGATATTACAGCAAATCCAGAGTATTCCAAATTACAATGATGATGGAACTTCTTTTTCTTCGACTTATAGAGAGACAGTAGGTCTTACCGTTACAGGTACATCAGAGCACCCGGTGATCTATGTGGCTTCCAGCGATTTTCGTATAGGTGGCGGTGGAGGAGGTGGCAGTGGCGATGTGGATCTGGATACCAACTCCGGAATCATTACCCGCTTCAGTTGGAATGGTACAGGTTGGGATGTGGTGGATATCGTACGTGGTCTCCCCAGGTCTGAAGAAAACCACGCTACTAACGGTATGGAATTCCGCACCATTAAAGGTGAGGATTATCTGATTGTTGCACAGGGAGGGCATACTAATGGTGGAAGCCCTTCGGTTAACTTTGCACATACTACAGAGTATGCGCTCTCTGCCGCTATTCTTTCGGTGAACCTTAGCATGCTCGAAAATATGCCTGTTCAGGAAGATAATGGGAGAAAATACATATATGATCTCCCCACGGTAGATGATCCTACCCGTCCGAATATCAATGGAATTACAGATCCCGATGATCCTGCTTATGACGGAATTGATATTAACGATCCCTTTGGGGGCAATGATGGCCTAAACCAGGCGAAAATTGTTGAAGGTGGACCGGTCCAAATTTTTTCTCCCGGTTACCGTAATGCCTATGATCTGGTCATTACCGAAAGCGGTGCTGTTTATGTTACAGATAATGGTGCGAATGGAGGCTGGGGAGGTTTTCCTGTAAATGAAGGAACAGCAAATGTCAACAACAATTACGATCCTGCCGAACCGGGAAGTACTTCTTTTAGTAATGGAGAAAAGATCAATAATAAGGATCATTTAACCCTGGTAACGCAGGATATTCAAAATTATCAATTCGGAAGTTTTTATGGAGGTCACTGTACTCCCATACGGGCTAATCCTCATGGAGCAGGTTTATATACCAATCCTGCTGGTACCGGAACAACAGGCGCAGTGTTTCGTACCTTGAAATACCACCCAAACCCAACTTCAGCAGGTTATACTTCAGATCCTCATCTTGCTTTACCGGCCGACTGGCCTCCGGTTTTAAAAGCTAATTCTGTAGAGGGAGATAATCGCTCTCCTGGAGATCTCAATCCAGATGGAGAGAAGGATGTTCTGGTCACTATCTGGGGAACTAATACCAATGGGATAGATGAGTATACTGCATCAAATTTTGATGGTTCCATGAAAGGCGACTTAATAGCGGGCGTTAATACCGGTGTGTTGAGACGAGTGGAGTTAAAAGCGGATGGAACTCTTGAAAAATTAACCCCATCCTTTGCCTCAGGAATAGGAGGGGATGCACTGGGAGTAACCTGTAATAGTGATAACGATCCTTTTCCCGGTACAATCTGGGTGGCGACTTTGGGAGGGAAACTGGTGGTTTTAGAGCCGCAGGATTTTATAAACTGTGAACTCTCTCCTGAAGATGATTATGACCCATTAGCAGATAACGACTTTGATGGATATACCAATCAGGATGAATTTGATAATGGTACAGATCCCTGTAACGGAGCTTCCCAGCCGGGAGATTTCGACAAATCTTCAGACGGATTAATGATTTCAGACTTAAATGATCCAGATGATGATAATGATGGAATTCCGGATAAGGATGATCCTTTTCAGCTGGGAGATCCCTCTAAAGAAGGCAGTGACGCCTTTGTACTTCCAGTAACAAACCAACTCTTTTCCAGTAATACTAATCTGAATGGTTATATGGGACTTGGTCTTACAGGATTAATGAACAACGGCGATTCTAACCCAAACTGGTTAAACTGGCTGGATCGCCGGGACGATCCCAATGATCCAAATCCAAATGATATTCTTGGTGGGGCTATTGGTGCCATGACCATGCAAATGACTTCAGGGACGGCGCATGGAAGCAATAATACACAGGAAAAAGCTTTCCAGTACGGGGTGCAGACAAATTTTACGACCGGCATCTTTACTGTGGCGGGTGGTTTATTTAATTTTAATGCACCGCTTCAATTGTATGGAAACTCTCATGCGCCAAATGGTGAGCTGGGAATCTTTATAGGTGATGGTTCACAAAGTAACTACATCAAATTTGTTTTTACTCCCGGAGGAATAAGAGTGCAACAGGAGGTAAATGACATTCCCGGTGCACCAATAAATTATGATATTGCTGTTGAAGAGCGACCGGAATCGGGAGCTTCTTTATTTTTTATAATAGATCCCTCTACAGGTTTAATCAGGCTGGAGTATTCCATGGATTCGGATTCGGATGTACGCCGTGAAGTTGGAAGTATTTATGCTGAAGGGGCTATTCTTGATGCCATTCAGCAAAGAGGTATCGATCTGGCAGTGGGTCTTATTGGTTCTTCAAATGCAGAAGGTGTGGAGGTTGAAGGAACCTGGGATTTCTTAAATGTTACAGTAGATAATCCTTATGTGGTAAAACAGATCCCCGATATGGAAGTTAATTTAAATGGGGAAGAAAGTAATATAGACTTGAATAATTTCTTTAATGACAATAATGGTGTAGAGAATCTAACTTATTCTGTTCAGGGTAATACCAATTTAAAAGTTTCTACAGTAATTTCAGAGAATAATTTAATTATTGGTCATCCTTCCATTCCCACGATAGCGGGTATAATTATCCGTGCAACCGATGCTGAGGGGAAATTTACAGAGCAAACTTTTAAGGTGAAAGCTGTAGATCCAGATTCTGAGAAAAAGCCGGTACTTTATAGGGTAAATGCGGGTGGTCCGGTAATAACTTCCATAGATGCAGAGATGGATTGGAGCGGCGACACTTCTGTAAATCAATCTCCTTACCTGTCTCAACCCGGCGGTAACCGTACCATGATTTTTGGAATGACCGGATATGATTCGGGTGTGGATTTGGCCACTACCCCTAAGACCATATTTAATACAGAAAGGTTTGATGACAAGTCGGGAGAACCAAATATGACCTATTCATTTCCGGTAAATACAGCCGGGTTTTACCAGGTTAGACTCTATTGTGGAAACGGCTGGAGCGGAAGTTCTGCCCCGGGGCAGCGTGTTTTTGATGTAAAAATTGAAGGAGTTACACCTTCAGACTTAAACAAAGTGGATCTTTCCGCCAGGTTTGGTCATCAGATTGGTGGGGCGGTTCTCTATGATGTTTTGGTAACTGACGGAGCTATAGATATATCATTTATTCATCATGTGGAAAATCCGCTTTTAAATGGGATCGAAATTCTAAAGATTTCAGAAGGAAATCCAGTTATAGTCACTAAAGTAGACGACCAGATCAATCCTTCCGGAGAGGAAATGGAAAACGGCCTTCAGATCTTGGCTGATGGAGGGGATGGAGCTTTAAATTATACCATGACAGGGGCGCCACAAGGTTTAACTATGGATTCAGCTACCGGAAGAATCTCAGGAAATATTGATATCGATGCATATTTAAACAGTCCCTATACAGTCATGGTGGTTGTAGATGATGCAGATAATAAAACCGACGATGCTGAGGTTGTTAATTTTAAGTGGGTGGTAACTTCTGGCAAACCGGAGATTGTTCAGGCAATACCAGATCTGCAACGAAATATTAATGCTTCGGCTGACGAATTGCTTTTAGACACTTTTTTTGATGATAATGGTGGTGTGGAGAACTTAAGCTATACAATTGAGAAAAATACTGATACTGAAGTGGAGCCCGTCATAAATGGCAATATCCTTACTATTAATTATCCTTCCTCAACTGCGGAATCAGATATTACTATTCGGGCTACCGATCATCATGGGAATTATACTGAACAGATTTTCCAAATCAGGGTAATAGATGATTCAACAGGTATTCCTATTGAAATGGCTCCAATTGCTTCTCAGGAAAATCTTGTTGGAGATGAACTGGATGGAAGTTTTATTGTCACAGCCACAGGTGGGGATGGAACACTAATCTATTCCATGACAGGTGCGCCAGAAGGTGTTACTATAGACGCTGCCACAGGAGCTATTTCGGGAGTAATTGCTTCAGATGCTCATAATTATAGCCCTTATAACGTAACGATTACTGTAGACGACAGTGATGCAGAAAGTTCTGATGCTGTGGAAATCAGCTTCACCTGGACAATATTCTCAGGAGAACCTGTTGTTGCTGGAGTGATGCCCGATCTGGAACGATATGTTAATGCTCCCGATGAAGAAATACTTCTGGATACCTATTTTGATGATAATGATGAAATTCTCACTTACACTTTGCAAACCACAAATCCGGAAATAGGTGCTGTTGTTACAGGCAACAAACTCGCTCTTACCTATCCATCTTCTCCTGCGGTATCAGACATAACCATTCGGGCTACAGATACTGATGGGAATTTTGTGGAGCAGACCTTTGAGGTAAGTGTGATTTACGATCCTGCAGGTAATCCTATTGAAATGGCTCCAATTGCTTCTCAGGAAAACCTTGTTGGAGATGAACTGGATGGAAGTTTTAGTGTTACAGCCACAGGTGGGGATGGAACACTGATCTATTCCATGACTGGTGCGCCAGAAGGTGTTGTTATAGACGCTGCCACAGGAGCTATTTCGGGAGTAATTGCTTCAGATGCTCATAATTATAGCCCTTACAACGTAACGATCACTGTAGACGACAGTGATGCGGAAAGTTCTGATGCTGTGGAAATCAGCTTCATCTGGACAATACTCTCAGGAGAGCCTGTTATTGCTAAAATTATACAGGATATCGAACGATATATTGGTGCTCCCGATGAAGAAATACTTCTGGATACCTATTTTGATGATAATGATGAAATTCTCACTTACACTTTACAAAACACAAATCCGGAAATAGGAGCTGTTAGCACGGGTAATAAACTCGCTCTGAGTTATCCATCTTCTCCTGCAGTATCAAACCTAACAATTCGGGCTACAGATACTGATGGGAATTTTGTGGAGCAGACCTTTGGAATTATAATTAAAGAGGAGGAGATACCTCAGGAAAATATGGTGCTTTATCGGGTAAACACAGGTGGCCCTGCAATTCCAGCTATTGACGGAGAAATGGACTGGGGTGCCGATACTTCCGGGGGTAATTCGCCCTATCTGGTTCAGGCTGGAGGCAACCGAACCCTTAAATATGGAATGAAATCCTATCATCCAGATGTGGATCTTACTACTACCCCTACGGGTATATACAATTCAGAGCGTTATGATGACAAATCCGGTCCACCCAATATGACCTATTCTTTCCCCGTTTCCGCACCAGGATTTTATCAGGTTCGTTTGTACTTTGGCAATGGATGGAATGGTAGTTCCTCCCCTGGTCAACGTGTATATGATGTGGAAATTGAAGGTATTATACCTTCAGATCTAAATGATCTGGACCTCTCTGGCAGGTTTGGTCATCAGGTAGGTGGAATCGTGATTTACAATGCAGAGGTTCTTGACGGTGCTCTGGATATATCATTTATTCATCATGTGGAAAATCCGCTTATAAATGGAATAGAAATCCTTGGTGTTTCAGGAGGTAATCCGATTATAGTGGCAGACCTGGAGGATCAAGTTAATATTTCCGGAGAGGAACTGGACGGTAGCCTGGTAGTTTCTGCCAGTGGTGGTGAGGGTAATTTGAAGTATTCAATGACCGGTGCACCTTCAGGTTTAGTTATTGAGCCAACCAACGGCCAGATAGGAGGAACAATTGCTTCAGATGCTCATAAATTTAGTCCTTACAACGTCCTTGTCAATGTAGATGATAGTGATGAAGAAAGTTCTGATACTGTGGAAATCAGTTTCACCTGGACAATATTCTCAGGAGAGCCTTTTATAACTGAAGTGATGCCCGATCTGGAACGATATGTTAATGCTCCCGATGAAGAAATACTTCTGGATACCTATTTTGATGATAATGATGAAATTCTCACTTACACTTTACAAAACACAAATCCGGAAATAGGAGCTGTTATCACGGGTAATAAACTCGCTCTGAGTTATCCATCTTCTCCTGCGGTATCAGACATAACCATCCGGGCTACAGATACTGATGGGAATTTTGTGGAGCAGACTTTTGAGGTAAGTGTGATTTACGATCCTGCAGGTATTCCTATTGAAATGGCTCCAATTGCTTCTCAGGGAAATCTTGTTGGAGATGAACTGGATGGCAGCTTTGGCGTCACAGCCACAGGTGGGGATGGAACACTAATCTATTCCATGACAGGTGCGCCAGAAGGTGTTACTATAGACGCTGCCACAGGAGCTATTTCGGGAGTAATTGCTTCAGATGCTCATGATTATAGCCCTTACAACGTAACGATCACTGTAGACGACAGTGATGCGGAAAGTTCTGATGCTGTGGAAATCAGCTTTACCTGGACAATATTCTCAGGAGAGCCTTTTATAACTGAAGTGCTGCCAGACCAGGAACGATATGTTAATGCTCCCGATGAAGTAATACTTCTGGATACTTATTTTGATGATAATGATGAAATTCTCACTTACACTTTACAAAATACAAATCCGGAAATAGGTGCTGTTATCACGAACAATAAACTCGCTCTGAGTTATCCATCTTCTCCTGCAGTATCAGACATAACCATCCGGGCTACAGATACTGATGGGAATTTTGTGGAGCAGACCTTTGGAATTATAATTAAAGAGGAGGAGATACCTCAGGAAAATGTGGTGCTTTATCGGGTAAACGCAGGTGGCCCCGCAATTCCAGCTATTGACGGAGAAATGGACTGGGGTGCCGATACTTCCGGGGGTAATTCGCCCTATCTGGTTCAGGCTGGAGGCAACCGCACCCTTAAATATGGAATGAAATCCTATCATCCAGATGTGGATCTTACTACTACCCCTACGGGTATATACAATTCAGAGCGTTATGATGACAAATCCGGGCCACCCAATATGACCTATTCTTTCCCGGTGTCCACCTCGGGAATTTATGAGGTGCGCCTATATTTTGGCAATGGCTGGAAAGGAAGTTCCTCCCCGGGTCAACGTGTTTATGATGTGGAAATTGAAGGTATTATACCTTCAGATCTAAATGATCTGGACCTCTCTAGCAGGTTTGGTCATCAGGTAGGTGGAATTGTGATTTACAATGCAGAGGTTCTGGACGGTACTCTGGATATTTCATTTATTCATAATGTGGAAAATCCGCTTATAAACGGAATAGAAATTCTTGGTCCATCCCTGGAAAATAAAAAAGCAGAAGAATTTTTGCTAGATGCATATGAAAGTTCTGAGCAAGAGAGTCAGTGGGCAAAATCGGAGGAGGTTAAAGCATCAATTTTCCCTAATCCTGTTTCTTCAGAAGCTTATCTTCAGTTGTCTGATACGCAGGTAGAATTAAACGGAATTTCTTTATACGGGTATAGCGGACAAAAGATTAAAACCTATCCTAAGAAAGAACTTACGAAAATAGATGATGGACTGTACCTTTTCAAGGTTTCTGGTCTTCCTGACGGAATTTATATTATTCGGTTAGATACAGATATTTCCAATGCGATAAACATAAGACTCATCGTTAGGAATTAATTTGAAAATTAACAAACAATTGTATGAAATAAGGGGTTGCTTCTTTTTGTTAAAGTAAGATCAAAGCCTGGTTTTCATTCCTGAAATTCCGGAGAGTTTCCTATATTCAAGGGATTTCAGCTTAAACCAGTCAAAAAAGCAGTTTTATGAAACCAGAAAAATATTTTTTTAAGGACGACGGAAGCATTCCAAATAATAAGCTTCCCTTGCTGTTATATAAAAATGCTTTTTCCGAAAGAGGAGGTTCCGGTGCGGAATGGCTTGAGCATCATTTTTTAGAGAATAACTGGAGAAATTCCTGGAGGAATGGCGTCTTTAGTTATCATCATTATCATAGTAACACTCATGAAGTGCTCGGGGTTTATAGTGGAAGCGCTTTACTTCAATTAGGCGGAGAAAAGGGTGAGAAGCTGGAGGTAACTGCCGGAGATATTATTGTTATTCCGGCTGGAGTAGGCCATAAAAATCTTGGAGGTGAAGATTTTCATATTGTAGGGGCTTATCCCGATGGTATGGAGCATGATATGAACTACGGAAAGGAATCCGAACGTCCCAAAGCTGATGAAAACATTGCTGAGGTGCCATTGCCTGGCACCGATCCTTTATTGGGTAAAGAAGGCTTACCGAAGATCTGGGCTGAAGTTGACCGCTGAACGTATTAGACTATCCCTCAAAAATGGCAATTATCTGTTATATTATATAAACCCACGTGAACCAGGAATCTCACCTTCTGCTTCTTGCTTCTCTTTTCTTTTCTCTGTTTCAACTCTCTCCCTTATTAACGTAATAAAACCACGAATGCACAAATAACAAATCACTGAACCTTTGGATCATGCCTTAAAAATTGCAATTATCAGAATGCTATATTTTCTAAGCTCAGATTAATTCTGAATTTTACCTCTTACCTTTTTTCTCCTGATTCCTGCTTCTCTTCTCTATTTTCTCTTCTCTTTTAACTCTTTTCCTCCTCCCTCATTAACTTTTCACTTTTGTAAAAACAAAATATCACTATAAATGGGTATTGTGTGGAGCAGCACCCTCTTTTATTTTTACAACAGTAATGAAGAATAACAAATACCTCAACTTCTAAACAAAATTAATTCAGAATAATATGAAAAAAGCTATTCAAATCTCTTTTATCACAATGTTTATGATAATCTCCGCTGTGGCTTCGGCGCAGGAGGTGAGTGAGGAGTATTATTTCCAGGAAGACAGACCAAAGGTAAGACCCTTCAGGTTTGGAGTGAAACTGGGTTTTCCAAACCTGATAGGTGGCAACGTGGAGTATGTGACTCCTTTGCTGGATCACAAACTCTCTGTAAGTGTAGATTATTCAATGCTTTCAACAGATTGGATTGCACCTGAAGAGGAGGAAGGCTACGAAGATTCCGGCGATAAGCTCGAATTCACCTATATGGAAGGTGGCCTCAACTACTACCTTTTTAGTCCGGGAAAGGGTCTCTATGTAGGTGCCAGTTATGGTAATATAAAAATTGAAGGAGTACTAACGGGTATTGCATCTAAAGACCCATCAAGAACAGATTCAGGAACGGGAGATATTGATCTTTCCCATGGCTCCTTTAATCTGAAGCTGGGAGCTAAAATTGGTGGTCTGTTTTATCTGAGACCAGAAATAGGCTACAGTTTTTCTTCTCTGCCAGAGAGTTACGAGATGGAAGTGGTGTTTGATGACGGCCATACAGAAACCCATACCGAATCTTTTGATACCGAGTCTTCCCCTCAAAATCTACTGTATAAAGGCTTAATAGCAAATATTGGCCTTGGCTTTGCTTTTTAAAAACACACAGGATGTTTTGATCTTCAATTCTTCAGGAGTACAACAACAATTATCAGTTATTAATTATTAAAAATTCAGTTATGAAGAAAATTACGTTTTTGATTTTATTTGCGCTTTCATTTTCCCTTTTACCTGCTACCAGTATTGCTCACAATGATGAAAATTACTACGGAAAGAAAAAAGTAAAGGTTGGAGTTTCAGAAACAGATGCAGAAATTTATGTTAATGGTAAACTATTAGGAAAAGGATCTACAGAAGTGCTGGTGCCAAAAAATTCCTGTGTTACAGTAGTGACAAAAAAGACGGGCTTTCTTAACGAAACCATAGAATTTTGCAACCAGAAAGGTATGACTAAGCCTCCAAGAACTCATTATGTGAAGATGAGAAACGACGATGCTTTTGATGCTTCTGTGCAGACAGATATTGCCAATGTTGACATAGAGATCAAAGTGAATACAATGGATAAAAATCAGGCATGGAAATTAATCAACCAAATCGTCTTAAACTATATAGATGTTATTGAAATGACCGATAAGGAAACGGGTTATTTAAGAACAGCATGGTCGTTACAAACTTTTGAGCAAAATACAATCCGAACAAGGATGATTGTGAAAGAATCTTCAACAAATCCGCTTAGTTTTAAAGTAAAACTTGTGAGCGAAGAATCGGGAGATTCTATGACAAGTGTAAAAAGTGATCACCTGTACAAGGAATGGGACCGGGTACTAAGGAGTTATAACAATGTTATTTCTGAATTCCAGGCCCGTATAAAATAGGAGAATTAGCCAACCATAGGAGAATGAGTGTATCAGGATCCTATGGTTTTTCTTCTTATATTATTCCGGCCATCAGGCTTTCGGCAATAAGTTCAGCTGTATTTTTACATCCGCTTTTAGATAGGACATTTTTTCTATGGGTGTGGATGGTGTGGATAGAAAGGTTTAAATTATCTGCGATTTGTTTGGCACTATAGCCCCGGGCGAGCAGATCTACAACCTCTCTTTCTCTTTTGGTTAGTGAAGAAGCAGAAATATAAGGTTCTGCATTTCCCATAGTAGGTTTAAAAATCCCTTTGTTTACCGGAACGTTATAAAAAGACTGGCCCCCGTGGATATTAACAAAAGAGACACTGTTGGTACTATTGGCTGCAATATGTGATATGTCACTGTGAATTGTGAAGACGTGCATTGGCGTATTATTGTCTGCAATAGAAATAGGGGTGGCCTGCATAAGCATGATGCGGTTTTTCTTTTTATGATCCACCATTTTGTAAGAATAGATAATTTTGTATTTCGTAATCTCTGAGGCTTTAAGATGGTGACAAAAAAAATCTTTTATTACCAGTTCTTTTTTTTCCAGCTTTTCGACTTCTTCTGGTAGCGCAGCCATAAGTAGTTGTTCCATATTGATGTCTTTAGAAGAAATACCCATAAAATTTTCTACACTGGGGGAAATATAATCCAGTTCCAGATTGTGCATGTTCAGTATGTAGAAATAAGACTCTCCAGGAGCAAAAAGAGCAGCCATTCTTTCGAATTGTTCAGTAATTTGATAACGCGAATATTCCATAATTTCAGAAGAGTATTCTCTTCTCCACAATTCTGAAATTTTGTGGTTTTCAGCTTTCATGCTATATTGTTAAATTATTAACAATATAGTTAATTCTTACACATTACAAAAAAGCTCACCCATAGATGCTAACCTTAATTTAATACATTTGTTAAGGGTCAATTTGATGGCAATCAGGTTTTTAACATATTAAACCGAAGTGATTGTAGAACTTGAAGTCTATGCCAATTTTAACATTTTAAATGGTTAAACTTCGATTTGAAAGAAATGGAAAGCAGAATTATTGTTTTTTTAAGGGCTTCCTTTTTTAGAGAATTTCACAAAATCAGCTGTTCATTTAAAAATTCAGAAAATACACCGTCCCATTTCCTGGCTTAGTATCTATAGTTAATTTTCCGCCTAATTGCTTTGTAAGGGAATTAATTAAAGACATTCCTGTCCTACTATTTACTTTGTTATAGATAAAACCTGAACCGTTATCTTCTATTTTAAGATGATAATGGTTATCTATAAACTTAAAAGCTACTGTAATATGCGGATGTTCGGCATCGTGAAATGCATGTTTAAAGGAATTAGTTATGATTTCGTTGATAATAAGTCCCAAAGAAATTACCTTTTCAACATTTAAATCAATGGGTTCAACATGATAGGAAATTATTTCTCTCTCAGTAGTCAGAGGTTTATTAAAGAATTCTATAGATTCACAAAGTTCCTTAATATAATCAGGCATAAAAATAGCAACACCCGTTTCCTGTCCGTACAGCCGTTGATGCACCAGAATAAGTGCGGTGAGCCGGTTTTTTGTTTCCTGTACCTGGGATTTTTCATCTTCCATAATCTGCATATCCAGGATACTTATTACCAGCTGCAAATTATTTTTTACCCGGTGGCTTAACTCCCGCAGAAGGGTTTCTATGAAGGCGTTTCTTTCCTGTAGTTCGTTTATAGTTTTCTGAAGTTCCAGCTGCCTGCTTTCAATCTCCATCTTCTGACTCTGGATTTCTGAATTTTTTCTCAAAATTTCCTTTCTGTCCTTCAGCATCTTATTCCTGAAGTTGATAATCACATAAGTCGTTAAACCCATAGAATAGAGCATCGTCGTCATATGGTCAATTACAGCTTCACCACGGGAAGAATAGGGCGTAATCCAACCTGGGAAGTGGAGTTCAAGTAGGAGCAGAGCCGTAAAAAACAGGAACAGAATCCCGGCAATTCTGTACTGAAATCTTGCCGGTGCTACCAGAATAAAAACATTCAGAAGGACAATAATGAGATAGGCCACTGTGCCGCCAAGGCCATTATTATAAAAGTACATGACGCCCAGGACCGCAATTATCGCTAAAAGGTAGTAGCTTATAAGCTGGTTAGAATATTTATTCCCATACCTTGATAAATAGAACAAGTAAAATGCGATAATACTACCAATAAAACTCAGTCCAACAACAGCCATGTTAAGGCCTATAATGTAATTTATAAAAGTTCCCACCAGGGCAAAAACAGAGATGGAAAAAGAGGACACATTAAAAATTTTCTGTTCAATTTCCAGTCCCTGTGTCCCGCTTAATGTTCTAAAGAAGTGGGAAAACTGCAATCTTTTCCTATTCATTCTTGACCCACTTAAGCCTGGCTGCCAGGGCAATTAATTCGTAAGTGGACGCCACGTCAAATTTTTTCAGAAGATTTTTACGTTGAGTTTTTATTGTATGCTCGCTTAAAAAAAGAATATTTCCAATATCGCGGCTGTTAAATCCACGGGTGAGTAAGGCTATGATTTGAAGTTCTCTGCTACTTGGTTTGGCAACCGCATTATCCATTTCAAACTTTTCAATTTTATTTAGTGCAATAGAAAAGGCTACCAGTAACTGTCGCTCTAAGAATGGTTTTACGAGGTAGACCACAGGTTCGGTTTCTAATGCAGCATCCAGGAAGCTCTTATCTGTGTAAGCAGAAATATAAATTACCGGCACCCAGTGTTCACCTTGTATCTTTTTCACAATGCAGGTCCCGTCTGCGCTATTGTTTAGGTGGATATCGCTTACAATGAGTTTGACGGGATTATTTTTGAAAATTTTTAGCGCTTCTTTCTCATTAGCCGCAATAGAAAATATATAATCTCCCTGTTTACTCAGGATTTTGGCGATATTCTCTGCAACCAGAATTTCATCTTCAATTATTAAAATATGAAGATCTTTAGTAGAAGTATTTTCTTGAGATGTCATTACAACAGCGTATTACATAGGTAAAGCTTAAATTTATACAAATACAATTTTAGTAAAATTGTTACGTAAAGCGCTATCGCGACGCCTTTGTTTGACCTTCCTATTCCGCTAAAGGGACATAACTTAGTTAGTATTCAAACGGACAATTATTAAAATTTAAATCAATTATATATTTGGCATTAAAGCTGAAAGTAATAGGAAAGATAGTTCTTCTCCGGAATATTTTATCAGCTTAATAAATCAAATTAATTTCAGTTAATTCTGAAAGTTAAGTTAGAAGCATTAGCAAATTTTTGTGTTCAGTGGAATAAGAAATTCCGAAAAAATATGAGCTAAATCTTTCCGGTAAATTTAAAGGGAAAGCTTTGCTGATACAATACCCACTTTTAGTGAAAGAGTTTAAGAAATGATTTTAACTGAACTTTTTCAGGAAAAGAAAAAGCCGTCCGAAAATAAGCCTGTCAATTTTCTGATACAACTTCAGTTGACGAAAACTGGCATTTCCAGACGGCCTCTTAAAGACATCTTATTATAGCGACAATACTACCAGCGTTGGTGCACTTGTGGCTTAATGTATTTGTCGTAAATAGCATTCATTTTTTCAATTTTTTCCGAAGATAACGGCGGAAGGTCATAAACTGAAGTGTTTGATAATAAATGATCTTCTTTAGACGCACCTGGAATGATACAGCTTATCTCCTGAAACTGAAGAATCCATTGTAAAGCTATGGGTGCAAGGTTTTTTGTATCTGGAAAAAGCGATTTTAGTTCGTCCACGGCTTTTAATCCCTGCTCAAAATCTACTCCGGCGAAAGTTTCACCTTTGTCGAAAGCTTCTCCGTTTCTGTTGAAATTCCGGTGATCTTCTTTGTCAAAATGACTGTTAGAATCAAATTTTCCGGTTAGTAATCCACTGGCCAAAGGTACCCGAGCGATAATTCCAATGTCTTTTTTCCTGGCTTCCGTAAAGAATAATTCAGACGGACGTTGCCTGAAGAGGTTGAAGATTATCTGAACGGTAGCAACATTATCATATTCCATTGCTTTTATGCCTTCTTCAATTTTCTCGACACTTACTCCCAGGTTGCGGACTTTTCCCTGATCTTTAAGCCGATCAAAAGTTTCAAAAATTTCGGGACGATAGTAAACGTCTGTTGGAGGGCAATGCAGTTGAACAAGGTCCAGCCGTTCAAGTCCGGTTCTTTTCAAGCTGTCTTCCACGAACTTTGTAAGAACTTCCGGAGTATAATTTTCATTTATGTGTGGATTAATTTGTCTGCCGCATTTTGTTGCCACATAAATTTCTTCAGACCGGGAACGGACGACTCTACCAACTGCCTTTTCACTTAGGCCCTCTTCATACACATCGGCGGTATCAATAAAATTTACACCCTGGTCTATTGCTGTGTTTATAATTTTATCGGCTTTTTCATCGTCAAATCCCGATCCCCATTTTCCTCCTACCTGCCATGTTCCAAGTGAGATTTCTGAAATTTTTAATCCTGTTTTCCCCAGTTTTCTATAGTTCATTATATTCTGTTTTTTATAAATTTAGAAATTAATACGGGTATAAAAAAGTAGAGAGAGTAATATGAGAAAAGTTTAGGAATTCTATAACAGGATAAGTGCTCATTACTAAACAAAGGTGGAGGAGGTATTCAAAATTGCAAACCGGGAATTTACTAGTGGAAACTGAATCAAGAAAAATCTTTTTTCTAAGCTTGGTTCTGTAAATCAGCTCGATAACTGGAATCTTAGAGATGTCGCTTCTTTACTCGATAATCGAAATTTAAAGTTATTTCTTCCTAATGCTTCGTGGGCTTGCTCCGAAGCAGTTCACTTAAATTATTTAAAATAAATAATACAGAAAACTCATGTACAGTTCATCAGTCTCAGTATAACCCTGTTTTTGAGGCAAAAAATAAGAAAAGAGTGAAGCTTTCTTAATCGGAGCCGATTCCTTATTTCTTCGAACTTTAGACCAGGCCCGCTATTTGCCATTTTTACCACCTCTTTTTAAGTTTCAGGAGAAATAGAAAAGATCATTTTACTTCCTGCCTGGTACTCTCTTTTATTTCGCACTTCAAATTGCTAAGCAGCGACTTCTCTTTCCAACGCCAGGAAGTGAGTAAGTTCTGTGCCATAGGAGAGCAACGGAATCACTGTTATTTCACACAAGTATTCCTCTTTATTCTTTCTGTAATTGGTGAAAGTTTCAGTAAAAATAATTTCCTCTTTTAATTTTCGGGAAACTCTTTTCTTTTTTTCTGCTGGAGTGCTTTTTCCCTGCAAAAAGTCAGGAGTTCGGCCAATGGCGAAGCTGGAGGAATATCCGGTCATGTCGAAAAAACCTTTGCTTACCCAGTTAATAACACGTTTGGCATCCGTTAACACCAGTGCATCATATTCACCCTCCAGAACAGAATCTATATCAAACTGCCATTTAAATTTCTTCTGAAATTGTTTAAGACTTCTGAGTTCACTCTCTTTACTTTTTCGATGTAGCAACCTATGAAAACTATTAGAGGAGATATCCATACCTACCAGAGGGGCAGGAATTAATTTTTGAGTTCCTATTTTACTTCTTACCTTCCGGTATTCCTCATTGCCAAGGGTTTCCAGGTAAAGATCTAAAGATCTCATATTACTCAAATCATCCTGATATCTACTCATTTTCTAGTTTTTTGCCCCTTTCCACCTTATAAATTCCATTGGGAATTCTGTAAAAACGAAAGAATAAATGTAGTGGTATTGGCCATGCAATTATAATGTTATTCACATTAACTTTAAATGGAAAACTTATTTTAAACATAAGCTTTCCATTAAGATTGTAACTATTACACGTATAGATTTTTAACCTAAATTGTCGGCGTGTAATCCGCTATGCATTTATTCGTAGTTTTCTTTATAGAATTGATATCCAAGATAGGCTACTCCTGCAAGAGCTCCCCACTTTAGGAGGCTTCCGGCTAGTCCTAGTCCTTTCTTTGCAGCCCATAGCTTAGCTGCTTTTTCTCCTGCGTCTTTTGCTGTTTTCTTTACTTTCATAATGTCTTATTTTATTTGAAAATTATTCTTTACTTCGGCCTCTTTGGGCGCAAATCTTCCTGTTTGACATTCAGATTTATTTAAAGTTAACTGATGTAATTCGATCCTCAAAGTCTTTAAAACATCTTTAACTAAGCTATAACCATGTTTAACGAAACGAGCAGGAAGTTGAAGGAAACTGAGGTTATTTTCTTAAAATTTAAGAGACTGGAGTTTTCTTTAATTTCAGGCCAGACTCTGCAGAACAAATTTGAATCAGTAAATAATAGCTTTCGATTTCACTTTTTTTAAACTCTATTTGTACAGGTTTTTCTTTTGGGAGCTGGAAGGGAAAGCGATTAAAAGTAGTAGTAAATTCTTGTAGGAGAAAGAAGGTTTTTCGCGTAAGGCACTAATAATATTTACCAAAAAAGAGGCAGTCCAAAAATTAAAATTATCGACCTGCTGAATAATTTCAGGTGAATTCAGTAGAAATCTTCATTACACCTAAAAACCAATTCCAGTCTGGATAATAGCTTTTTGGACTGCCTGCTATACCTTAAGTGTGGTGGAGAATTAAACCACGATCTTCTTATCTCCTTTTACTCCTTTATAGTTACCACTAAGATCTTTTTTCTTCTTTTTCAGCTTGTTTTTAAACTTCGCTTTTTTCTCATTGATTTCATCGCTGTTAGTCTCCATGTATTTGTAAGCCAAATAGCCTACACCCGCTGCTGCTGCAATTCCCACACCTATTACTCCACCTCGGGTCGCAAGGGTTTTTCCCACTTTAAAGGCTGTGGCTTTGGCAATAAGTTTTCCACCCATTGCAGCGAGATCACTACCTCTTGCTACTAATTTTTCTCCTGTTTTTATTACTGCGTCATTCATATTGATCTGATTTTAAATTAAAATTATCTGTATTTATGCTTTTCCTGTTGGTTTTATGAGTAGCTCGTTAACGTTTACACTTTCCGGTTGCGATAGTGCATAAAAAACAGCATCGGCTATGTTTTCTGTATCCAGTTTTGCTTCGTTATCGCCATATTCCTTGTCCTCCAGCAATTCCTGATCTGTAATATCGTCCCGAAGGTTGGTGGCAACGGTTCCTGGTTCTATTGCAGTAACGCGAATATTAAATTCCGGAGAAAGTTCCATTCGCATAGCTTTGGAAAGTGCAATAACTGCAGCTTTTGAAGCACCATAAACGGCACCACCTTCAAAAATTTCTTTTCCGTCAACAGATGCTATATTCACTATATGTCCGTTTTTCTGCTCCTTCATATGCGGAAGCACGGAATAAATACACCTGAGACAACCTTTTAAATTTACTTCTACCGTCTGCAGCCACTCATCCAAATGACGGTTTTTAAGATAAGTAAGCGGCATAACACCGGCCGAATTAACCAGAATGTCTATTCCGCCAAATTCTTTTACGACCTGCTTAAAACCGTGGGAAACGCTGTCTGTAAGACTTACGTCCATCTCCACGACCATGCTTTTTTTTCCGAGTTCCATTTGTAACTCTTTTAATTTATCTACACTCCGGCTCGCTAATGCCACGTGGCAACCTTCAGTAGAGAGTTTTTTTGCAATGGCCATCCCTATTCCGCTGCTGGCTCCTGTTACTACTGCGACTTTATTATTCAAATTCATGTAATTGCAATTTTTACTAAATATCCAATATTCCTCGTGGGAAAGGAGTTAAGAGGTTTGTAAATAACAAGAATTTAACGAGTTGAAAAGGTATAAAAATGCAGCAATATGAAGGTTTGTTGATGTTTCTTTTACAATAAATCCACAAATTTTTTAGCATCCCGGCGCTTGCCTCCGGTCTCCACCATTCCGAATTTAGTCCCCCTGAGTTTGTCGAAAGGGTGTTAAAAAAGACAATTTTCGGCCTTCAGCTTAACGATTGTTTACTTGCTCCACCATGAATTCGCTAGTACCAGATAATTTACGTCCCGGAAGTAGTAGTCTGTTGTGAGTTGAGAGATGTGGAGGTTTCTTTATTCGAAATCTCTTTGCGTTCAGGGTTGATAGCCCCCCTGAGCTTGTTGAAGGGGTGTTAAAAAAGACAATTTTCGACCTTCAGCTTAACGATTGTTTACTTGCTCCACCATGAATTTGCTAGTACCAGATAATTTACGCCCCGGAAGTAGTTGTCTGTTGTGAGTTGAGAGATGTGGAGTTTTCTTCATTCGAAATTTTTTTGCGTTCAGAATTTATAGTCCCCCCTGAGCTTGTAGAAGGGAGGTTAAATTGGGAATTATCAATCTTTAGATCAAAATTTGATCTACCGGTTTATGAAAAGAAGCAGCTCTAAAATGCCAATTTTCGACCTACAGTTTAAGACCTATCTATTCTACCACGGATACACGAATTCCAAACAATTTTTTCTCAAAAAATCTCCCGCAGATCGCGCAGATTTCCGCAGAAGTTATTCTGAAAACCGTTTCCATTTTTAAATTCTTACCTCTAATTTCTTCAAGTTGCTATAAGAACTGAAATGTTATAATATTCCAAAGAGCATTTTAGTGGAATCTATTTTCCTTCAGAATTCTTATCTTAAGAGGTAAACTAAAAACCAAAGACTATGAAAATTTCAGAATTAATATTCTTATTAACATTTGCAGTTTGGCCCGGAGCGAAATGAGGAAATTCAGGAAGAAGAACCAGAAATTCAGGATGAGGTTACGGTAGAAAACGAAATAAATAATCCGGAAAACCTGATGCAGGACTGGGACAGGTTATGGGAAGATGACGGGAATGACAGTAACAACGAAGCAGAATCGTTGCGTTTTAGGGAAAGCATCTCCAATGATGCTGTTTTACTTACTGGCGGGAGAAGGATTTCTACTGTTGATAGTATAACATCCTGGTTTAACACCAATGCAGCCACAATGAGAGGCCTTGCCAGGGAAGCGACTCTGGATGGCTCTGGTGAAACAATTAAATACCAGGCCGGGACTTTTTCTAATGTTGAAACTATGCAGGAGGAAGGAACCTATACCATTATTTGGGAGCAGGAGAGTGGCGACAGCCAGTGGAAAATAAAACTGATTGATATTTCTTCTGCTGAAAATTCAAACCAGAATTAAGCAGCATTTTTATGCTGAAGTTTTAATACTGAAAAAGGTTGATAAGTGGCTGTTCTAAATTGCCAGTTATCGACCTTTTATTATTTTAAGTAATAATTGTTGCGGAAGAAGAATGCCGAATTAATTAAGGGAGCGGTTAAACCGTGTCATCATCTTATAAGCACATCGAAAGATTTTCTGTTTTTTTGATTTTTTTGAAGATCCGGAATTAATCATTTCTATTTTAATAAATTTCCCGCCCAATTTATAAAAGCTTATTTCCTGCGGAAGAACAAGTGCTCCGGATTCATTGACTTTTATGCCACTGTGCTTCCTGAAAATAAAATCGCCCACACACTTTTTGATCAGATTTGAATTTTTTGAAGCATCTTCCATGACTGCAAATTTTTTAATTAAATGTGATATAATTTACAAAAAATAAATTTGTAGTCGTAAAATTTTGATGGATTTATATTTATCAGGAGGTTTTTTAGGGTTTGGATTTTGACTTCTATTAGCGCTTTTTGCGCCTGTAATGCATGACGTTCATTATGATATCTTCAGTAAACAATAAGCAATTGGTTATAAACAATAGATAATTAACAATGAACATTTTTCCTATCTTCGTTACTTCATCTAAACTTTCCGGAATGTTTAAAAAGGTAATTACTGCGTTACTGCTGGGCCTCGTGCTTACAGGATGTAAAGACGAAAATACTAATCAGGAAGATATGGCGATGGCGGCCGGTGCAAAGCTGGATACCATCCTGAATAATTATTACGAAGACGGACTGCGGCTGAATCCAATTTCAGCAACCACTTCAGGAGATATGCGCTATAATGATCGTTTTCCGAATTCACTTTCCGACGATTATCACGACAGCTTACGTAATTATTACACCACCTACAGGGATAAAGTGGAGGCAATTGACGATGCAAATCTTTCAGAAAGTGAAAAGATGAGCAGGGAGATCCTGCTTTGGGAGACAGAGATTAATCTTGAAGGGCTGGGGTTCGAAAAGAATAAGTATATGCCTATCGACCAAATGTGGTCGGTTAATCTTTTTATGGGGCAACTGGCCAGCGGGATGGGAGCGCAGCCGTTTAATACGGTGGAAGATTACCAAAACTGGCTTAAGCGTGTGGATGGTTATCTTACCTGGATGACTTCTGCGGAAGAAAGGATGCGTGAAGGGATGGCCAAAGGTTATGTCCTGCCGGTTTCCCTGATCACGAAGGTGATTCCGCAGTTCGCTTCTATGGCTGAAGCTAATGCTGAAGATCACCTGTTCTTTGGACCGGTGAACAATTTCCCTGAAAGTTTTTCTGAAGAAGAGAAAACACAGTTGACGGAAGAATACAAGCAGATGATTGAAGATAAAGTGATTCCTGCATATAAAAAAATGCACGATTTTATGACGGAGGATTATCTTCCGGAAGGTCGTGAAAGTAGTGGAATTGCTGATATTCCCGGCGGTGAGGAATTCTACAGACACCAAATCAAACTTTATACTACCACGAACATGACTGCGGAAAAAATTCATCAACTCGGGCTACAGGAAGTGGAACGTATTTCGCAGGAAATGATGGAAGTAAAGGAGCAGGTCGGTTTTGAAGGCAGCCTGAAGGAATTTTTCAATTATGTGCGGGAAAGTAAGGAGCTGATGCCGTATAGTTCTCCGGAAGAAGTGATTGCGAATTTTGAAGACATTCACCAGCGAATGCAGCCGCACCTGAACAAACTCTTTAATGTAAAGCCAAAAACAGCTTTTGAAGTGCGAAGAACTGAAGAGTTCCGTGAGAGTTCTGCCAGTGCCGAATATAATCCCGGCTCTCTGGACGGGACCCGTCCCGGAATATTTTATGTTCCTGTTCCCGATGCTGCTGCGTACAATGTGTACAGCGACGAATCTTTGTTTCTTCATGAAGCCATTCCCGGGCATCACTACCAGATTTCCTTAACTCAGGAAAATGAAGATTTACCGGATTTCCGGAAAACACTTTGGTACAGCGGCTATGGTGAAGGCTGGGCACTTTATTCTGAATCCCTCGGAAAAGAACTCGGGCTGTATACAGATCCTTATCAATATTTTGGGATGCTTGGCGCAGAAATGCACCGTGCAGTAAGGCTTGTCGTAGACACAGGCTTGCACAGCAAGGGCTGGACCAGGGAAGAGGCGATACAATATTCGCTGGACAACGAAGCCGAATCTGAAGCCAGTGTAATTTCAGAAATTGAAAGGTATATGGCCAATCCCGGCCAGGCGCTTTCTTATAAGATCGGCCAACTTAAGATACAGGAATTGCGTGATAAAGCCCGTAAAGCACTGGGAGACCAGTTTGATATCAGAGAGTATCATAATAAAGTACTGGAAACCGGAGCCGTGCCTTTACAGTTGTTGGAAAATAAAATTGACCGGTGGGTTGGGGAAGCTCAGCCTGAAGGAAGTCAGGAATAGAGGATCGAAAATTGGCATTTTTGACACATGGTAATTGGCCGGACTTATCGGAAGTAAAAAAGAAGCCGCCTATTTAGGTGGCTTCATTTTAGATAATCTTCTTATTTGGTTTGTGGATTCTAATTTTCCTTTACTATAACTTTCATCAGTTCAGTTAATGTTACAGAAAATGGAATCCCTGCTCCTCTACCAGTTTTAAATTTAGAAAGTTTACGAAAATCCCATTTTACACCTTGAAACTCGCTAGCCGCCACTTCATCTATTTCAAAGATGAGATAGCTGCTTTCTTTGGGGTATTCTTCCTTTGCCATTCTTTCTTTAGAAAAGACTTTAGGACCATCACCTTTTATTTTAAATAATTTTCCAGAATTCTTGTCTTTACTGGTGTGTAATAAAAGATAATTTGCACTTAGTTCAGCTGCTGTTAATGGTATGGCTCCAGCTCGGTCGTCTATCCTTATATTGTAATACTTTTTATTACGAATCCATTCTAAGTGATTATTATCTTTATAGAACCCTACCAAGACATTAATTGTGTCTGGAATATAGCTTCTGTTTTTACCGTATGCTTCGGGAAGGGGTTCTTTGACTTCATCAGGATCATTCTTATGAATATCAAAAATCCGATAAGCCAGGTTTTCTCTTTGCGAAGCACGGTTAAGAAAATGTTCAATAACACGAATCAAGAAATCCTTTAAATCTGCAGTACCATTATTGGTTTTTGATGGTCTTACGGGAAAGGCACCTAATCCCGGAAGAAGCTCCCGGAATCCTTTTCGTTCCAAAGGTTCATCTGTACCAGGATAGAGCACGTATGCACCGGCAGTGCGGCGTATGGCATCTTTATAGGCGTGCATTTTTAAAAGATCTACATCTTTATATGAACCCGTAATTTTAACATTGGTTTCCTCATCCGGATTAGTCTTGTCGATGATTTCAACGAGTTTATCAATTTTGTATTTGGCATCAAAATGAACGTGAACTATTAATTCTTCTTTCTCAGCTTTTTCTTCAGTAATATTGTAAGGCCAAATGGAAAGTGTATAATCGGGACGCATTTTTTTAGTCCAGCTTCCTGTATTTGGGTGATCCTGGTTTCCTGAAAAAGTGCGATTGAAATTAAACTTCATCTTTAACTTACGGATTCCATTTTGGTAAACTCCCCGTATTGCTTTACGTTTCCCCTGTACCAATTGTAAACTCAGCTCATCTTCTGTAGGTTTAATCAGATCCTCAAGGTCTTCTGGATAAATTTCAAACATATCTTTTAAAAGATCTAAAAGAGTAAAAAAAAGCCAGTACTCATAAAGTGTTGCAACATCTTTTTTGCCGCCTTTGTAGACATCATCTCCACCTTCCCAGATTAGCTTTGCAGCCAGATCAAACATTAACCAGGTTTTTAGAACCTCACGGTAACCTTCTTTCTTCTGGAGAATTGGACTATTAATCTTTAGGATTTGGGCTCTTGAAATTTCATTAAAAAATGTATGGTGTAAATGCTGTTCAAGTTGTTCTATAGTTTTTTTAACTTCCTTATATATACGAGTATCAGGTTTTACAGCAGCCTCAATATCTGTACAAAGCTTGAGGTAGTTTGAAAGAGCATGTTTAATGAAACGGTTCTCTGCAGTGTCTACCGTTTCCACCTTTAAGTGAGATTTTAATTTTGTGGGTAGACTGGAAATTCTTTTTCCTGACAAAGGCGAATTAGCAGGTAATTTTGATCTTTGGGTTCCACTTAAGAGCTGCCGCACATGGTGATTTTTGAACCTCCCAATTTTTCTTATATCTACTTCTTCAGAAGATTTACTCCATACCGTATTAGGAGAGGTTATTATTCTGTGAACTGTTTCATTAAATTCATCAGTATCAATTACAGATTTTATAAAAGTGAACTTCTGGTATAAAGTCTCACTGCCTTTGGAAAAATCAGGTTCAAAGTTTTGTGTAACAGGTGAATTTACCTGCATAAGCAGGTCAATACAATATTCCGTTATACTTTCCAGCATAAAACGGTAGTCTTCTCTGTAGCTTGTTTTCTTTGACTGAACTTCAATTCTTACTTTACCAACCGGATCATCAATCTCTTTTTTCTTTACCGGAATTTCCAGAGTACCGACATAAGTATTTGGAGCAAGTCGGCCATAATTGGAATGAAAGGGATTTTCTTCCACTATTTCATGGGTTTCAAAAAAATAGAGAGGAGAGGAAAACTGATAGTGATAAAAGCAACCTTCCTTTATCTGATAAGACGCTTCTCCGTTTTGTTCTGCGTCTTTTACTTTCGAAACAAAGTTTGATCCCTTCGATTTAATTTCTAAAAAAAGGCCTTCCTCAATAGAATCAAGAGGGATATGTACTTCCTGCCCATTCATTAAGCTTCTGCGTAACTCGCAAATCCATTCTCAATCACTCCATGATACATCCTGGAAATTTTTTCCAGGGATAAAGGATATTTTACTTTGTCCAAATCAGAAAAATCAAAATCAGGTTTTTCAAAAACTTCTTTTTGGATTTTTGTTTCAGGATCTTTCATACAAAACCCTCCCAGTGTAGAAAGCACCGGAACAAGTTTTCTTCTTGAACCGTGAAGTTTTGGCAGAAGCTTTTGCATGATAGTTATGTCAATTTTTTCATCTTCTTTCAGATCTCCATTAATTACCGTAAGATTATGTAAAAGCTGATGTATCTCTGAGGCACTTCTATATCCAAATTCTGCACCTGTTTTTTTAAGTTCTTTGAAAAATCGTAAAAGCGTCTGGTTTACAGGGTCTTCGGGTTTTTGAAATTCTGAACTTTCAGAGATTTTTAGAAAATCCCGAGCCATGTTTGCACCCTTAGACTTTAATTTAGAAAGATCTGGTTTGCTGTTGTTATCGAGAAATAATTCCATTTCTTCAGCTGTAATTCGGAATTCAATGGTATTTGCTCTGTCGAGCACTTTAGGACTAAACATATAAGTCGTTTCATCTATGTTTACGGTTCCAATAATAAAAACATTCTTGGGCCAATGAATTTTTGAATAAATTTCGCCTTTTTTCTCTGCATCTTTAAACAATACTATGTCCTGTCCAGTTTCCATGATGCTGAGAAAATCGGCAAAATAACGTTCTACATGACTCAGGTTCATTTCGTCAAGAATAATAAAATGCGGCTTATCCAGATTTTCTTTTGCTTTTATTAAAAGATCTAAAATCCCGTTTTCCGGTTTGACATATTTATCCTGCTCAATAGCGTTGGAATATCCCAGCAGTGGTTCCCTATTTGTCCAGTCTGCTCCTACCGGTACGATGCAGTATTGACTTTCTTCCTCGCATATCCAGGTTGCAAAAGCTTGGGCTAGCTTCGTCTTTCCTGAACCTGAAAGACCTGTCAATATTACAAAAGGTTTGGTGCATAAAGAAGCGACATAACGAGTGATTAATTCTTTAGAAAAGAATAAACCCGAAACCTCCGCACTTTCCTTGAATGAATCGATTTGAAAAGCAATATTTGTAGAATTTTCTTTATTGGTCTGGCTATTAAAGCGAAGACTTTTGTACTCAGTAATAATAGTGTCTAAATCTTCTTCAATAAGTTCCTCGTCTGGCAAGTTATTGGTGTCATAGGTTTTGAAAACATAGGACTCACCATATCTCTCAGGCTTTCCTATTTCTGTCTGGTTAAATAATGCATTTATGGTTAACTTTTTTTCTAAAAATTTCCATGTCGTTCGGGGTTTATTAGTTTCGCTTATGCCATAAGCGAGGACTAAAAGATCCTTTTCCTTATAGTAAAGATAAACTGGATATATTCCATCCATGGTCGTATTCGGATGGAGTAAAAAAGAAATCCATGGGACTCTGGCTGAAACACCTTGACCGAAGCTGACTTTTACTTTAAGACCTTTATATTTTTTTGGATATAGATCTTTGGTTTTTAAGCTTCCTGTCGTGCTTTGGGTAATAAATTTTTCCAAGTACGGGTAAAAATTTATTTTCTTTTCTTTTATTTCAAACCCATTTTCTTCTAAAAGTTTAAAACATGTAGTTTCCAATCCCCCTGTAAATTGTTTGCGGTCCAAAATTTCCCCGTTTGCAAATAAATTTGCATACGAAACAATCAACTTGGGTGGATAATTCTTTCCTTTATAGAAAACATCGTAGTATTGAGAACCTCCTTTAGGAGGTATCCCTTCCTCATCAATTTTATATATAGCTTTTTCTAAATGTTCCTTGGAAATATTGTCTGGAATGCTCATCTTGAGGGGGTTTCAACTTTATTGTCGTCTAAATTAACATAAATTTCAAAAGTAGTCCTAGTTTACTTTTCAATATATATCGAGGTGTAATATTGAATAATAGGAATATCAGCTTCTGCCCAGTCAAATTTTCCTAACTGAGATTTGGATGCCCATTCTATTTTTAAATGTTCTTTTAAATCAATTTCAAATGTTTGTAGGGAACAGCGAAATGGAATAAGTTCAATTATTTTATCATCGGCATACCGATGTTTATTGGATGGTAGTCTTTCGAGAATTTTAATTTCCACTCCCAGCTCTTCTTTTATTTCTCGATGAAGACATTCCAGTAGACCTTCATCTTTCTCGATCTTTCCGCCCGGGAATTCCCATTTTAACGGATGCTTCATCTTTTCACTGCGTTGGGCGCAGAGGATTTTTCCATTTTGTTCTATAATAGCACAGGTGACGGGTATTACTTTCAATAGATAGTTCTTTGAAATAAAAATAGAAGAATTAAAAGAAACGAAAAATTCCTTTTGTTTTTTTCCGTAGAAGAAATGAGAATGTAAAACTGTAATCTAAGTCTATTCCAGTCTAAAGCAGATTAACTTTTTCCCGCCGCACTATCATAGCTAAAAAAGAAATTAATCCAGATATTTCTCGACAGGCGCATGATGATGGGTCCAAAAACAACAAGGGTAGCTACGATTACAAGAAATGCAGTAAATGGTGTGCTGCCAAAGAAAAAATAGGAAATAATAAATGCTGCTACGGCAAACGCGACTCCCACGGCATAGCTTACATACATAGCGCCAAAGAAAAAAGAAGGTTCGATCTTGTACTTAGTGCCGCAATTGGAACAGCGCTCGGGCATTTTAAAGATGCTGCCCAGCTTGTAAGGATTCGGTTCTTTGTAAATGCTTTCTTCCTGGCATACGGGACAGGTTCCGGTAAGTATGCTGTACAGTTTTGTTCCCTTTAAAAATTTCATCTGAAGTCGGTTTTCGCAAAATAGTCTGCTGAGGTGAATGCCTAAAAATTCACATTATCGCAAAAAGCATTTAAGCGCCTCAATATCATTTTTTTTGCTTCACAAATTTAATCATCTTTGCAAAAATTAATCAATTTTCATGCTTAACATTCATAATCTTTCCGTTTCGTTTAACGGAGAATATCTTTTTGAAGAAATAACTTTTCGTTTAGGTGCCGGGGATCGTGTAGGTCTTATCGGGAAGAACGGTGCGGGAAAATCTACGATGCTTCGTATAATTTCCGGAGAACAGGAGTACGACACGGGTAGTATTGCAAAAGATAAGGAGCTGAGAATTGGCTTTTTAAAGCAGGATATCGATTTTGTAAGGGGCCGTACCGTGCTTCAGGAAGCGCAACAGGCTTTTGAAGAAATCAAGAAACTGGAAAAGCAGATCGATCATATTAATGAACAACTTGCTACCCGTACAGATTATGAGAGTGAATCTTATACGCAGCTTATCCAGGATCTTAGCGAAATAACACATCAATACGAGATTATTGGAGGCTATAACTATGAAGGTGAAACCGAGAAAGTTTTGCTGGGTCTCGGATTTAAACGCGAAGATTTCGGGAAACTGACGGATACTTTTTCGGGAGGATGGAGAATGCGTATTGAACTGGCGAAACTTTTACTTCAGAGTAACGACATTTTGCTTCTGGATGAGCCTACCAACCACCTGGATATTGAAAGTATTATCTGGCTGGAATCTTTTCTGAATAATTATGCCGGGTGTGTGATCCTGGTTTCTCACGATAAAATGTTCCTGGACAATGTTACCAACCGTACCATTGAAATAAGCCTGGGGCAGATTTACGATTTCAAGAAGCCTTATTCAGAATTTATGGAGCTAAGGGGAGAGCTTCGGGATCAGCAACTGGCTGCCCAAAAGAATCAGCAGAAAGAAATTGAGCAGACGGAAAAACTGATAGATAAATTCCGCGCCAAGGCTTCTAAAGCTTCCATGGCGCAATCGCTGATCAAGAAACTTGATAAAATTAATCGTATTGAAGTTGATGAGGATGATAATGCGGTAATGAATATAACCTTCCCTGTTTCTGTACAACCGGGAAAAGTAGTGGTGGAAGCAGAACATGTTGGGAAATCTTACGGTGATAAAAAGGTGCTGGAAGATATTAACCTGTTGATCGAGCGGGGAAGCAAAATTGCCTATGTTGGCCAAAACGGACAGGGGAAAACAACTCTTGCCAAAATGATCATCGATGAAATTCCTTATACAGGTGAACTTAAACTGGGACATAACGTACAGCTTGGATATTTTGCCCAAAACCAGGCAGATTACCTGGATGGGGAGAAGACGGTGCATGAGATTATGATCGATTCTGCAAACGAGAAGAACCGAAGTAAGGTGCGCGATATGTTGGGTTCATTTTTATTCCGTGGAGATGAAGTGGATAAGAAAGTGAAAGTTCTTTCTGGTGGTGAGCGTAACCGGCTTGCCTTGTGTAAATTATTACTGCAGCCTTTTAACGTGCTGGTAATGGATGAGCCTACCAACCACCTCGATATAAAATCCAAGAATGTTTTAAAGGAGGCGTTAAAGAAATTTGAAGGAACGCTTATTCTTGTTTCTCACGACCGGGATTTTCTGCAGGGATTAACGTCAAGAGTTTATGAATTTAAAAACAGGAACGTAAAAGAATATCTTGGGGATATTGATTATTACCTGGAGCAACGGCAGTTTGAGGATATGCGTGCTGTAGAGAAGCGGGAGAAACAAAAAGCGGCAGTCCAGGATAAAGCTGAAGCTTCGCCTAAACAATCTTACGAAGATCAGAAAAAGCTAAAATCACTGAATAACAGGCTGAGTAAGGCAGAAGCCAGTATTACTAAGCTTGAAAAAGAGCTAAAGGAAAAAGATGTGGCGCTGGCTTCGAATTATGAAAAAACAATGGAGCAGCCGGAATTTCTTAAGAAGTACAATTCAAAAAAAATGGAACTTGAGAAATTCATGAAGGAATGGGAGAAAATTCAGCAGGAACTGGACAGGTATAACTAGCATTATTAAATTTTTTTTGACTTCAATTAAACTAATTCGGTTTTTTTAAGTCCTAGTATTGAATTATGGACAAACGTAAAATTATTCTCTCGGTATTAGGACTGGTTCTAATAGTTCTATCTTTTTTTGGTGCAAAGGCAATTATTGCCAGTAATGTGCAGGAAACACCGCCTGTTTCAAAAGTTGTAAAAAAGGTTTTTGTTGATACTGTTCAAAACCGGACGGTGCCAATTATAGTTCCCGCCAACGGAAGTGTGACGGCATTGCAAAGATTCGAATTATATTCAGAAGTACAGGGAATCTTCCTGAGCAGCAGCAAAGAATTCAGACCCGGGCAAAAATATAGCCGGGGTCAGATTTTGCTCAATATCGACTCAGATGAATTTCAGGCCAGTGTGCAATCGGCAAAAAGTGATCTCTATAATAGCATAACGGCTATTATGCCCGATTTGCGTATGGATTATCCGGAGGTTTTTGAGAAATGGCAAACTTATCTCAACAATTTTGATATCCGCAAAACGGTTCCTCCTTTGCCGGAACTGGACACAGATAAAGAAAAATATTTTATTACAGGCCGCGGCATCATCTCTTCCTACTACGCTATTAAAAATCTCGAGGAAAGGCTAAGGAAATACGCAATAGTCGCTCCTTTTAGCGGGGTGCTTACTGAAGCGCTGGTAAATGAGGGAACGTTAATCCGGCAGGGTCAGAAATTAGGTGAATTTATAGATCCATCTGTATATGAGCTGGAAGTAGCTATTGCCAAAAAATTCAGTGATTTGCTTCAGGAGGGAGCCAAAGTAGAACTACATAATCTTGATGGAACTCAGACCTATGAGGGTACTTTAAGCAGGATAAACAGTCGGGTAAACCAGGAAACACAAACAATCCAGGTTTTTATCCGCATTGAAGATGAAGATGTTAGCGAAGGAATGTACCTGGAAGCGAGACTGGATGCTAATGCCGAAGAAAATGCGATCGAAATACCTCGTGAACTTTTAGTAGATCGTTCCAAAGTCTTTGTTGTTAAGGATAGTGTGTTGGATCTTGTGGAAGTAAATCCTGTTTATTTCACGAATAATTCTGTTGTAGTAAAAGGGCTGGAGGACGGTGCCAGGTTGGTATCTGCATCTGTACCCGGAGCGTATTCAGGAATGTTGGTAACCATAGAAGAAGAATAGCTCCGGCAAAAATCCGATAGTCTTGAGAAAAGTAATAAGTTATTTTATTAAATATGAGGTTGCGGTAAATATCGTAATCTTCGCATTTGTCATTTTTGGGGTTGTTGGGGTTTTAAACATGAAATCCTCCTTTTTTCCGCTTCAGGATTCAAGGATTATAAACATAAATATAAATTATCCCGGATCAGCTCCGGAAGAGATTGAAGAAGGAATTATCCTTAAAATTGAGGACAACCTTAAAGGGCTGGACGGGATAGACCGTGTTACTTCTACCGCACGTGAAAGCGGAGGTTCTATTACTGTAGAAATTGAGCGTGACGAGAATATCGACGTTATGCTAAGCGAGGTGAAGAATGCGGTAGACAGGGTGCCTAATTTTCCCGGTGGCATGGAGCCTCTTGTCGTTGCCAAGGAGGAAAGGGTAAGGTCCACCATTAGCTTTGCTATTAGCGGCGAGAATATTCCGTTGGTTACCCTTAAAAGAATCAGCGAACAAATAGAGAATGATTTGCGCCGGCTGGACGGGGTTTCCCAAATCGAAATCTGGGGTTTCCCTGAAGAAGAAATTGAAATTGCAGTAAGTCAGAACGACTTGCTGGCTTACAATCTTACATTTGAAGAGGTGGCGCAAACCGTTGCCAGTGCAAATATCCTTTCTACCGGCGGTACCATTAAAACCGATGCTGAAGATTATCTTATTCGTGCCAACAGCCGTGTATACTATGCAGATGCGCTTAATGATTTGGTGGTCCGATCTACATCTACAGGGCAGATTATAAGACTTGGAGATATTGCAACGGTAAGGGATCAATTTGCAGAAACTCCAAATGCCTCTTTCTTTAACGGAAACGTTGCCGTAAACGTTCAGGTAAGCAATACCAATAATGAAGACCTTCTCTCCACTGCAGAGCAGGTAAATGAATATGTAGAAACGTTTAATGAGAGAAACAGCAATATAAGACTGGATGTAGTTAGCGATTCTTCCATTACACTTGGCCAAAGAACACAGTTACTGCTGGAAAACGGACTGGTGGGAATGTTGCTCGTGCTGTTTTTTCTTTCGCTTTTTCTAAATACCCGCCTGGCGTTTTGGGTTGCTTTTGGGTTACCTGTTGCCTTTTTGGGAATGTTTATTTTTGCAGGATCTCTGGGTGTAACAATTAACGTTCTTTCCTTATTTGGAATGATCATCGTGATTGGTATTCTTGTAGATGACGGGATAGTAATTTCAGAAAATATTTATCAGGAATACGAGAAAGGAAAGCCGCCAATCCAGGCAGCACTGGACGGAACAATGGAAGTGTTGCCTTCTATCCTTTCTGCTATAATTACTACTATTCTTGCTTTTTCAACCTTTATGTTTCTGGACAGCAGGATAGGTGAATTTTTTGCTGAAGTATCTACTGTGGTAATTCTTACTCTGGTGGTTTCCCTGGTGGAGGCACTTATTATTCTTCCCGCGCATATTGCTCATTCCAAAGCTTTAAGAAAGAATACAGAAGAAAAAAAGACCGGCATTGCGGGACTTTTTCAAAAGATGCGGGTGATTAACCGTACCGGAGACAGAATTATGCAATATCTGCGTGATAAAATATACAGCCCTGTACTTGCTTTTGTGCTTAGGCAACAGATTCTCTCCTTCGGAATTTTAATGGCTGTTTTGATCCTTACTATTGGATCTATAGGAGGAGGCTGGATACGCGTCACCCTTTTTCCCAGTATTGCCAGTGACCAGGTAAATATTAGTCTGTTAATGCCGGAAGGTGTAAATCCTGCCCGTACAGATTCTATTATTTCTATGGTTGAAGCTGCCGCCTGGAGAGTAAATGAAGATTATTCTGAAAGACAATCTGGTGATAAACAGGTTGTCGAAAATATTATAAAAAGAGTAGGTCCTGGAAATAATAAAGCTTCTCTTCAGGTGAATTTACTGCCTGGAGAGGAAAGGGATTTTGGTTCTCCGGAAATAACGAATTCCATTCGGGAAGAAGTAGGTCCTGTATACGGAGTCGAAAACTTAACTTTTGGATCTGGTGGTAATTTTGGTGGTTCCCCTGTTTCGGTTTCTCTTTTAGGTAATAACCTCGAGGAGCTTGAGGCTGCCAAGGAAGACCTGAAAGCGATATTTGAAGATAATCCTTTGCTAAAAGATGTAACCGATAGCGATCCGGAAGGGATAAAAGAGATAAATGTAAAGCTTAAAGATAATGCTTACGCCCTGGGGCTTGATCTTGGTAACGTAATGCGACAGATCAGGAATGGTTTCTTTGGAGCCCAGGCGCAACGTTTCCAGCGGGGACAGGATGAAATAAGGGTTTGGGTGAGGTATAATCGCGAAAACCGTTCTTCTATAAATGACCTGGACGATATGCGTATTCTTACACCTTCAGGCGACCGGGTTCCTTTTGACGAAATAGCTAACTATGAAATTATTAGAGGAACAGAGTCTATTAGTCATTTGGAAGGACTTCGGGAAATAAGAGTTAGTGCAGATATGGAAGATCCTAACGGCAGTTCTACCGAAATTCTGGCAGATATAAGGGAAAATGTAATGCCGGAGATTCTGGCTAATTATTCCAGTCTTACCGTTTCTTATGAAGGGCAAAACCGGGAAGCAGATAAACTGTCAAGTTCGGCTAAAGCAGTTCTTCCAATCATCTTGTTCCTTATTTATGCTACGATTGCCTTTACCTTCAGAAGTTATAGTCAACCGTTACTGTTAATGCTTATGATTCCCTTTAGTGTTATTGGGGTGGCATGGGGGCACTGGTTGCATGACTTCCCTATAAATGTTCTTTCCGCTCTGGGCATAATAGCGCTGGTGGGAATTATGGTAAACGATGGGCTGGTGCTGATAAGTAAATTCAATGGATTTATGAGGGAAGGCCTGCTGTTTAAAGATGCACTTTATGAAGCAGGACGGGCCAGGTTCAGGGCAATATTTTTAACGTCGCTAACCACAATTGCGGGGCTTGCACCTTTGCTTCTGGAAAAAAGCCGGCAGGCGCAGTTTCTGAAACCTATGGCTATTTCAATTTCTTATGGGATTGCTATTGCTACCGTCCTAACTCTCTTGCTTTTGCCTTTGCTATTGTCTATTAGTAATAATATTAAGATTGGAGGGAAGTGGCTTACCTCAGGAGAAAAACCAAAGGCTGAAGATATGGAGCGCTCTATTAAAGAACAAAAAGAAGAAAATGAGCATGAGGATAATAAGTAGCTGTATTTTTCTTTTAGTTATCGCACTTACCAGCCAGCTGACTGCACAGGTCCGGGATTCGGTATTGACCAAGGAAGAGGTTATAACCCGTGCGCTGGAAAGTAACTACGGAATCAAAATTGCAAATAATCAGGTAGAAATTGCGGAAAACAACCAGAGTATCCTCAACTCCGGTTACCTTCCATCTCTGGCAGGAGTTGCCGGGGCAAATTATGATCTTAATAACCGGACCACAGAACCCGAGAATGGAGATATTTTAGAACAGAGAGGAATTGAAAGTAATAGATATAATGCTGCTGTAAATCTTAATTATACCCTTTTTGATGGCCTTGGCCGGTATTATAATTACAAAAGCCTGAAAGAACAGTATAACCTGTCACAACTTGAAGCGCGGGAGACAATAGAGAATACCATGCTTCAATTATTAAGCATATATTACGAAGTAGCCCGGTTAACAGAAAATATCCAGGTTCTGGAAGAAACCCTGCAAATTTCAAAAGAACGAAAAATAAGAGCGCAGTATCAATTTGACTATGGGCAAAGCAATAATCTCGCGGTACTCAACGCACGTGTAGATGTGAATAATGATAGTGTAATCCTAATTGATACAAGGCAGCAGCTTGCCAACTCCAAACGAGATCTAAATGTGCTCTTAAACAGGGAGATTTCTGCAATTGGTTTTGCCGTGGACACTACTGTAAATTTTCTTCCTGGACTACGACTGGAAAGTTTTATAGAAAATGCGGAGGCAAACAATGTTTCCTTACTTCAGATCGAAAGAAATATCACTATAAGCGAATATGATATCAAAATAAGTAGATCCAGATATTTACCCGCTATTGGTTTAAGTGGCTCTTATGGCTGGAATAGAAACCGTAGTGCAGCGACGGCATTTTTTCCTGGTTCTACTACTATTACAGACGGACTCTCTGCCGGGGTAAGTTTAAGCTGGGATATTTTTAACGGAGGCCAAACTTTTGTGCAGGTGCAAAATGCAAAAATTAATTATGAAAATCAGGAATTACTTAAAGAGCAGATAGAGCTGGAAGTAAGACGGGACATTGCAAATGCGCTTAATAACTTTGAAAATAAGTATTACATTTTTAAGATTCAGGAGGAGAATGTGTCCACTAATCTTGATAATTTTGAACGTTCCCGGGAAGAATTTAGCCTGGGTCAAATAACTTCCATAGAGTTCCGGCAGGCGCAAATAAATCTTCTTAACGCGAGAACAAGCCTGAATTTAGCTAAATATGATGCCAAACTCGCCGAATTGCAGTTACTGCAGCTTACCGGTCAGTTGCTTAACGTGGAACTGTAAAGAAAAGAAGAGAAATATGTACGAACATTACTTTCAGTGTCCCTACTGCTGGGAAGAAATTTCTGTTTTGCTGGATCCTTCGATGAGGAGGCAGACGTATATAGAAGACTGTGAAGTGTGCTGTAATCCCATTGAATTTCATGTGAGTTTCGAGAATAATGAATTGCAGGGATTTGAGGTTCGGAATGTAGAACAGTAAAAATTTCGCTAAAATCCTTTTTCTCCATTTCTTCAATAGATAATATTTGTAAATTATATGAAATTATTATTGCAGGTATTATGGTCTCAAGTTTTGAATTGGCAGATAATGTTGTGGGTATACTCATAGAGTCTGATGTGGACGAAAAACTTATTGACAAAGTTCAGGCTATGATATCAGAAAAAATAAGTGTTCATGAATACATTAACCTGTTTTTCGAAATACGTCGGGGTAATGAAGTTTCTTTTAAGGCTTTTCTGAACCAGATGAAGTTTAACTTTAGGAATACCGGGAAGTTTAACAAGATTGCCGTGGTCACAGACCTTGGTTGGTTAAGGAATTCTATGATTATTAAAGATGCATTAATGCCTGCAGATATTGCTGATTTTCCAAATAAAGACCGGTTAAATGCGCTGGCCTGGATATCTCAGTAATTTTTTTATTTTTTCTTTGCAAAAGTAGAAATCAGTTGTATATTTGCAGTCCAATATCGCGGATAGGAAAGTGTGCTTCGGCTGGCTTAACAAAAAGTTCGCTCATCGGGATTATAACCCGAAAGTTCTTTAAATATATTGGATTATATCGCGGGATAGAGCAGTAGGTAGCTCGTCGGGCTCATAACCCGAAGGTCACAGGTTCGAGTCCTGTTCCCGCTACTAGCAAAGACAAGGCTTCACAGAAATGTGAAGCCTTTTTTTATTTCATATAGTACAGAATAAGTACAGAATTTGGCTTTTTTAAAAACTTTATATCTTTTACTATCAACTGAATTCATTTGATGCTATATTCTATTGATTTGCTAGAGGACCAAACAATTGCCCTACATGTTTTCTTCTGAAATATAATCGTTAGGATGGTATTCCGTTCTCATTTCTCAATTCTTCTGAGTCAAATCTGACATAAATCTTACTACAAGAGGATAATTCATTTTCATAAACCACTCAGCCCATTCCCCTAAATTCCGCAGAAAAAGCTCCATTACGGGAAATACGGGATCATTCAAAAAATCTTGGACACAACTTCAAAGCTTCCGATTTCCATTTCGCTACCCCTGCCGAAAAGGCAGGAACGCTACATTCCCAATCTCCATCTTTAAAATTAAGTCCGCTTTAAACCCTGCTAAGAATAGAATTTCGGTTTTTCATAGCCCGTTCAGCACATTCCCACTTCATTCCGCAGAAAAAGCTCCATTGCGGGGAAAGAGCTTCACTATAAAAGTCTTGGACACCATCCCCAATTTCTCCTTTCCATTTCGTTAGCGCTTCCCGCTATGCTGGGAAGCGCACTTCATTCCAATTCCAAATCGGGAATGGAGTCCGCTTAATCGGATTTCCATCCTTGCTTTTGGCCCCGCTTCCAATGTTTTTGTACTTCACATAAAGACTTTAGACGCACTTCCGCGCCGTCACTGTCCCTTCCCTTTTTTTGTAAGCAAAATACCAACATTTGGAAGTTGAACAGACTGCATAACCGGTCGTGCCTCCCTTTTATAAGTCTTTATCAATTCCAAATATTGAAAATGTATAAGCAACAAAAAAAGGTAACAGCGACGGCACTACGGGAAGTAAATCTAAAATGAACATTATGAAATCGTACAAGAACATCAGAAAGGAAGCGGGGCCAAAAAAACAAAAAAAGGAAAACGCTCAGGATACAATAAGTAAATCGCTTCAAAAAAATATAAACGGAAACTGCCTGAAAGGTTCAGGTAGTCTATTAAGTAATCTTTAATTCTTTTATTATGAGTACTATCAAAAATCACGTACAGCTAATTGGAAACGTTGGTCAGGAACCAACCATTACCAACCTCGAAAACGGTAAAAAAGTAGCCCGTTTTTCACTTGCCACCAATGAGTATTACAAAAACGACAAGGGCGAAAAAGTGCAAAATACGGAATGGCATACCGTAGTCGCCTGGGGAAAAACTGCAGAAATCATTGAGAAGTATGCAGGAAAGGGTAAGGAAATTGGAGTTAGCGGAAAATTGAAATCCCGTAGTTACGAGGATAACGATGGCATTAAGCGCTATGTTACCGAAGTGGAAGCCAACGAAATCCTTTTGTTAGGCGTAAAGAACGGCAATAATTCAATTGAGTAAATTAAAAACAAAGAGGGCGGTACGGTCGAAAGTCTCGCCCTCTTTCATTATTCACCTTTTAAATCAGATCATAATGGAAACCAAAGTTAATGAAATCGCGATAAGTTATAGTGGAAGTTTAAAAGCAAATTTGCTTCCCAAGATAACCTGTTCCCAAAGTGCTGCAGATTTAGCCTACAGCCAATGGAACAAAGATACTATTGAACTGCACGAGACTTTTAAAATAATGCTGCTCAACAATGCCAATAAGGTAAAAGGAATATATGAAACCTCTAACGGAGGAATAACAGGAACTTTAGTGGATGTCCGCATCTTATTTGCCGTACTGTTAAAGAGCTTGACAACGGCAGTTATTTTGGTCCACAATCACCCGAGCGGAACCTTGACACCGAGTGAACCCGATAAACGGCTGACCCAAAAAATTAAAAAGGCAGGGGAATTATTTGATATTAAGGTATTGGACCATTTGATCCTGATACCTGATGGAAATTATTTCAGTTTTGCAGATGAAGGAATCCTTTAAATGGAAAGCTTATGATTTATCTTAATTTTTCAGACCTGACCGAAGAAGCCCAAAACCGACTTTTGGAGAATTCCAAAAAGGATGTGGAACGAAAATTTGGGAATGATATCCGCACGTACGTAAGAGAAAATTATACCTGCTTTGAGACGATGGTAGAGGAAGAAGCATTGCGAAATTTATATTCCTATACTTTCATATTCAACATCTGATTATCTAAACTTTATAGTCCAGCACCTCCAAATTTTTGGAGGTGTTTTTCTGTTCAATTGTCTTCAGTTCAATAAAAATCATTATCTTTATTATGCTGAATTCCAGCATTTAATTTTACGTAGGGTTATCCATTTTTTGACTTTCGCTGATAACCGTACCCATCAAAAAAATACATAACAGGAAATTATTTCCCTGAAACTGGCAATTGGCTTTTGACCAAATTGTACGGAATTTTTGTTCGCCTGTGGCGAACGAAAAGGAGTAGCAAGAGGGTAACACGCGATGCGATGTTAAGCACTCCTTTTCATTTTCAAAATGCTGATATTCAGCAACTTGAAAAAATAAAAAATTCCCGACCTTTCACAATTTGCGACAAATGCCCTGTGAACGCCCATTTTTAGGGGAGGATTTGCGACAAATCGGCCAATTATGGACTCATTTATCGGCATCAGGTTCAAAAAGGAAACGGCAAAACGTTTTCAGGAATTTTCAAGGACACACTTCAAATCGCACACCGAGGCAATGGCAACAATGCTCGATTTTTTCTTCTACAACGAAATTTCCCCAAAGGAAAAATTGGGGCCTACGGGAAGGACAATCGAAGCTTCTTTAAAGAAACGTATAAATGCGGTGATTGCCATTATGAGGGATATGGAAAAGAGCCAGACCAAACCCACCGTCGCAATGTTGGAATCCCTTTTTCAAACCGAAGAACCTAAAAAGAAACCGTTGATTTTGGAAAAGAAAATTATTGAAGAGAAGAAGGAGGTACGTTTTCAGGAAAAGCAAAATAATAAGAATGAACTGTAAATTTTTGAGCTATGTACATTACCATCACACCTCAAAAATTAGGGAACAATTACTCGCAAAGTTCAGCGGATTTTGTGGGCTACCTGGAGAAGGAAAACCAGGATCTGGAACAGGGAGCCCTGCCTGCCGGCAAGGCAGGTATGGAACATTTTTTCAATCAATATGATGTTGAAATATCAGCGGATGAAGTTGTAAAGGAAATTGATGGAAATGGTGCCAAACTCAAAAAGACAGAACCGAAATTCTATTCGATTACGGTCAGCCCTTCCAAATACGAACTGAACCGGTTACAGAACAACAGCGAGGATCTAAAAAGATACACCCGAGAACTGATGAAGGACTACGTGGCTTCCTTCAATCGGGAAATCAACGGAAGACCGATTAGCATCGATGATATTAAATATTACGCCAAAATAGAACACCAACGAACTTTTAAGGGAACGGACTGGCAGATTAGGGAAAACCAACCCTTTGCTACCAAAATATTGCAGCTCAAAACAGAAATCAGAAACATTAAAGAGGGGCGAGCTGAAGGCAATATCAAACTATTGCAGAATAAAATTGACCGATTGGAAAAGGAAGCTCCGCACCAACAGGACGGGAAGCGAATTGTCCAGGGGATGCCAAAGGCAGGAAATCAAAGCCATATCCATATCATCGTAAGCAGAAAGGATGCATCCAATACTTTCAGTCTTTCTCCTGGGAGCAAGCATAAGGCCTCGGAAGTCCAGATGCATGGTAAGAATGTAAAACGGGGCTTTGACCGTGATCAATTTTTTGACCGGGCAGAAAAGACCTTTGACAGGACTTTTGTCTATCAAAGAAACTTTGCCGAGACCTATAAGGCCCGAAAGGATTTCATCAAAAATCCTAAAATATATTTTGCATCGCTGATGAAATTGCCCACCAATGAAAGGGCGATTGCTTTTAAAATTATGAAGGAAAGTGGTGTTCCAATGCTACCAAGTATTCCGGTTACACAGGCACAACTGGCAATGAAAGTATTCAACCGCCTGCGCCGTGGTGTGGAAGTGGCTATTAAATCAAGTTCAATAGGTATCTAAAGGAAAAACAATGATGCAACTAACCAATCCCCTACATATACTCTTAATTATCGTTTTGACAGCTTCAGTATTTTATGGACTATATCGGATTTCCAAATATGCCTTTTTCATAAATACTGTGCTGCTTTTGGGACTGATAGCCTATTTGTATTATCCGCATAATACGATAAAAGCACTACTTTATTTAGGTTGTCCTTTATTGTTGGTCAATACGGTATTTTACGTTTTTCTGCATAAACCGGATTTAAAGCAAAATACCTCTGAAAAATATCGGGTAACTTTTAAAACAGACAAGAAAAGTTTTAAAATTGAAAACATCAAACGTGGTGCATCCATTATTGGGTCTGCCGGAAGTGGAAAAACCGAAAGCGTCGTTTACGGATTTTTAAAACATTTCCAGGAACATGATTTCTGTGGGGTTATTCACGATTATAAGGATTTTGAACTTACCGAAATGGCGTACCCGTTATTTAAAAATTCGGATATTCCTTTTCGTATAATCTCCTTTGACAAAATTATTCATAGGGTAAACCCCATTGCACCCCGGTATCTCGAAAACGAAGAAAGTGTAAATGAAATTTCCCGGGTACTTATTGAAAATCTTCTGGAACAGCGGGAATCGGGAACCACGGGAACCTCGAAATTTTTTAACGATGCAGCTGAAGGTTTGATAGGCGGATTGATTTGGAAACTGAAAACATCCTATCCTAAATTCTGCACCTTACCCCATCTAATCGCCATCTATCAATATTTGGACACGGATAGTCTCATAAAGTTTTTAGAGACCAATACCACCTCCAGAGCCATGGCAGATGCTTTCATTAGCGGCAAAGATTCCGAAAGACAGACCGCAGGAGTGAAAAGTACCCTGGCCAATGCTCTGAAACGCATAAGCACACAAAATATTTTTATGGCCCTTTCTGCAGATGAAGTGCCATTAAATATTAATAATCCGGAAAATCCTGCTGTGATTTCAGTAGTGAACAATCCTAAATTTGAGACCTCTTATTCACCTGTGATTGCCACTATAATCCACACGATTATAAAGCAAATGAGTGTGCGTAACTCAAATTCTTCCTTTCTTTTAATGGAAGAAGCACCAACCATTCGGTTGTTAAATATGCACCGCATTCCGGCGACATTAAGAAGTTATGATATAGCAACTGTTTATGTAATGCAGGACAAGATTCAGAATGATATGATGTATGGTGATAAGGCCAGTAAAGCTATTTTAAGTAACCTTTCATATCAGTTCTTTGGGAAGGTCAATGACCCGGACACCGCTAAATATTATGAACGCTTTTTTGAGATCGTCAAAAAGGAAACAACCAGTATCAACCGTGGTTACAGTCTTGATTTTGATACTCGCATTACCACCGGGGAACGGGAAATCCCAAAAATACGGGCTGATGCCTTTTTCCGATTAAGGCAGGGGGAATTTATTACCTATGCGGATGGGGAGGATAAAAAGGTACAGTTTAAGTTATCAGAAATTGAAAGGGAGCTTCCACAAGAGACAAAGATGTTTGCCAAAGCTGATTTAGAAGCTAACTTTGACAGGATCTATGGTGAAGCAAGATCTATTTTTGATTAAAAAAATAACCCAAAATTATCTAGCTTAATGAGAAGACAGTGATTTGATGATTGTATTGTGGATAAGTGCGAAAAAATTATTACAAGGTTTTTATATTCGGTAATTTTACAAGATGTTTTATAGAAGAAAAATAGTTTTTGCGTTGTTGGAGAAGTTCAAAGAAGGATTGGAAAGTACACGCCTTCAGAAACTTATGTTTTTGTTGACTCAAATGCAAAAAGAACCCGACTACGAATTTGTGCCTTATAGATTTGGTTGTTATTCTTATTCTTTAAAAGCAGATCTTGTTGCAATGGTTAAGCATAACTGGTTGGTTACAGCCGAAAAAAGTTATACTCTTAATATCAAAAAGAATTACTATAAGGAGTTGAAAGCAAGCGACCAAGAACTTGTCAATGAAACTTTTGAACTTTACGGTAAAATGAATACAGAGGTGATTACAAAACATACTTACCTCAATTTTCCTTACTATGCCACTAAGAGTGTAATAGCCGAAAAAATTCTTCCTGAGAAATTTTTTGAAAAAGTTTTGTCAGCGCGTGCTATTGAGGAAAGTACAGTTTTATTTACAATTGGTTATCAGGGTATATCGCTTGAAGAATACTTGAACAGATTAATAAAGAATAATGTTCATCTTTTAGTTGATGTTAGACGTAACCCCTTAAGCCAAAAATATGGTTTTAGTAAAAAATTATTAAGCGGTTTCTGTCATAGATTAGGTATAGGCTATATTCATATTCCTGAAGTTGGAATTGATTCGAGTAAAAGGCGAGAATTAAAAAATCAATCTGATTATGATATGTTGTTCGAAGAGTATAAGGCGACGGTTCTAACTGACACGGTTGAGAATCAGGAGCAGATTTTATCACTTTTGGAAAAATATAAACGTATTGCACTTACCTGTTTTGAAGCAGATATTTGTCAATGCCATAGAAGTCACTTAGCAGAAAAAATAAAACTTTCTCCGGATTTTAAGTACGAACTAATGCATATCTAATTAATGGGGTTAACCAAAATACTTATTACTGTCAAAACTTACCCTTCCCTTTCTGCCACATATGGTGAACTTGTTTGTACCGCCGGATTTCTTGAAGATGGAACATGGATTAGATTGTACCCTGTACCCTTTAGGAAATTAAAAAAGGAAGAAAAATACAAGAAATATCAATGGGTAGAATTGGATATAGTAAAAAATGATAAAGATTTTAGACCTGAAAGTTTTCGTCCTGCAACCATTGATACACCTATTGCCCTTTTGGAAACGATTGATACAAAAGGTAATTGGTTCAAAAGAAAACAATTTGCCCTTAAAAAGGTGTACACTGATATTAAAAAGTTAATAGCTGAAGCTCACGATAGGAAGGTATGTACATCACTAGCCGTTTTTAAACCAGCAAAAGTTTCTGACTTTAAAGTTGAAAAGGTTTCCTCTGTTTGGGACAAGAAAAAAGTTGACCAGCTAAAAGCACTTAATGACCAAGGTAATCTCTTTGATATGGAAGAATTACCCTTTGAAATCGTTGAGAAACTTCCTTATAAATTTTCCTATGTAATTGAAGATGTAAACGGTGTTTCCAGTACTATGATGATAGAGGATTGGGAGATAGGCCAACTTTATAGAAATACACTTGCAGCCGCAGAAGGCAATGAAGCAATAGCTGTCGAGAAAGTAAAAGAAAAATATTTTAATTATTTTGCTCTTCAGAAGGATCTGCATCTTTATTTAGGCACTACAAAAGCTTTTCATTATCGGTCAAAAAATCCGTTTATGATTATAGGGACCTTCACCCCCGATATTGAAATTCAGACATCTCTTTTTTAAGTGTGCGCTGTATCTTCTGTAAAAAAAAATATCAAATTCCTCAAGCGTATATCTTATAATACCTGAATCTCTGGGGAATCAAGAATTACTTTTGCAAAAGGTGCTGTGTGTGATATCTGTACCCAATAATTTGCTTTCAAATTCGACAAACCTCTTTTGGAAATGAGATCCGGGACTCGGTGTGGCCCGGTTTATTAAATTTTCCAAAAATAATCTGCTCCATTTTCTTACCATTCAAAAGTCGTGGAGGTTATTTGACGATATTCGATATACTCATTCAATGAGATATTTAAGAAAATTTTATAAATTAGGACTTTCGTAAACTTCTGATAAGATGAACCGGATTAAAGCCGTTTTGCAGGAAAAAAATCACAATCAAAAATGGTTGGCGGAAAAATTGGGGAAGAGCTATAATATGGTTAATTCCTATGCCCAGAACAGACGCCAACCCAGTGTGGAGGATTTATATCGGATTGCAAAAATACTCGAAGTGGAAGCAAAAGAACTTTTATTGGAACATAAAGATTTAAAAACATAAATGGCTAAAGAAAAATTAAAAAAGGAAAAATCTATTGAAGAAAGCCTGTGGGATGCTGCCAATAAATTGCGTGGCTCCATTGAACCTTCAGAATATAAACACGTGGTTCTAGGGCTTATTTTCTTAAAATTTGCCAGTGATAAATTTGAGGTGCGCCGTGAGGAGCTTATTTCCGAAGGGAAGGAAAAATACCTTGAAATGAAAGACTTCTACAATATGAAGAACGTCTTTTTTTTAGCAGAAACATCCCGGTGGAACTACCTGATCAAAAATGCAAAACAAGACGATATTGCCCTAAAGATTGATACCGCCTTAAATCAAATCGAAAAAAATAATCCCTCTCTAAAAGGTGCATTGCCAGATAATTATTTTTCACGGTTAGGTCTGGACAAAAGTAAATTGTCTTCGCTTTTAGATACCATCAATAAAATAGACACCCAAAAGGACAAATCACAGGATATTGTGGGGCGTGTATATGAATATTTTTTATCGAAATTCGCTTTGGCGGAAGGGAAAGGAAAGGGGGAGTTTTATACTCCAAAAAGTATTGTAAACCTCATTGCTGAAATGATCGAACCTTATAAAGGGATTATTTATGATCCGGCTTGTGGTTCGGGTGGAATGTTTGTGCAATCTATTAAGTTTATCGAAAGCCACCACGGGAGCAAACAGGAGATTTCCATTTACGGCCAGGAATATACTAATACCACTTATAAGCTGGCAAAAATGAATCTTGCCATTCGGGGAATATCTGCTAACCTGGGTGAAAAAGCAGCCGATACCTTTAGCAATGACCAGCATAAGGATTTAAAAGCAGATTATATTATGGCTAACCCGCCCTTTAATCAAAAAGATTGGCGGGGGCCGCAGGAATTAATTGATGATCCGCGATGGCAGGGTTATGAAGTACCTCCCAAAAGCAATGCAAATTATGGTTGGATCCTGAATATGGTTTCCAAACTATCAAACGAAGGTGTTGCCGGATTTATCTTAGCAAATGGTGCCCTTTCCGGGGGTGGCGAAGAATATAAAATCCGGAGAAAATTGGTGGAGAACAATCTTGTGGAAGCTATAGTGATTTTACCACAAAATATGTTTTATACCACTAACATAAGTGTAACCGTTTGGATCCTAAATAGGAATAAAACAGCACATTCACGTTCTATTGGTGATGAGGAACGCCATTACCGGGATAGGGAGGAGGAGGTTTTGTTTCTGGATTTACGGCAGATTGGTGAACCATTTGAGAAAAAATTCATTCAGTTTAGCCCAAAACATATTCAGGATATTGCTAAAACCTACCACGATTGGCAACAGGAAAATACAGATTATAAAGATATTCCGGAATATTGTTACAGTGCCACCAAAGTTGATATTGAAAAGAAAGACTTCTCCCTGGTGCCCAGTAAATATATTGAATTTGTAAACCGGGATGAGAATGTTGATTTTGACTCCAAAATGGCGGGTTTACAAAGCGAACTGTCCGATTTACTACAACAGGAAGAGCAATCTAAAAAGGAATTGTTAGACGTTTTTAATGAGCTGGGCTATGCGATCAAACTATAGGCCTATTGGAAATTACATACAGCTGGTTGATGAACGTAACAAGGAGTTAGAAATTTCTACGCTTCTAGGGTTAAGCATATCGAAAGAATTTATTCCTTCCGTGGCAAATACGGTTGGAACAAATATGCGCAACTATAAGATCATTCGTAAGAATCAATTTGCTTGTAGTATTATGCAGGTGAGGAGAGATGGTAAAATGCCAGTGGCATTACTTGAAGATATTGAAGAAGCTATTATTTCCCAAGCTTATCCAGTATTTGAAATTATAGATACTGAAGTTTTATTACCTCAATATTTGATGATGTGGTTTACACGCTCAGAATTTGACAGGCAAGCGACTTTTCACGCTGTTGGGGGTGTAAGAGGAAGCCTGGAATGGGAGGATTTTTTAGCTTTTGAACTTCCCGTTCCATCCATCGAACAACAGCGGGAAATTGTAAGGGAATATAATGTAATAAAAAATCGCATCGCCCTAAATCAGCAACTCAACAAAAAACTGGAAGAAACTGCGCAGGCGCTTTATAGGCATTGGTTTGTTGATTTTGAGTTTCCTAATGAAGAAGGTGAACCTTATAAATCTTCCGGTGGGAAAATGGGTTATAATGTGGAACTGGATAATGAAATTCCGGAGGGGTGGGAAGTTAAAACAATTGGTGACTTTGCATTAAAAATGAAGAGTGGAAGTACTCCTAATCGTGGTAGGGAAGAATACTGGTCATCAAATGATCATCCTTGGATTAAAACGGGGGAACTTAATAACAGTGTGTTAATTGAAGTAGAGGAATATATTTCAGATTTAGCTTTAGGGGACTGTTCCGTAACTCTTTTACCAATAAATACTGTATTGGTGGCAATGTATGGACAAGGTAATACTAAAGGTCAAGTTGGATATTTAAAAATACCTGCTACAACCAATCAAGCTTGTTGTGCCATTATCTGTGACAATGAATATAAATCCACATTTATTTATTATTATCTCAGAGTAAATAGAGATGAGATTGTAAGTGTAGCGATTGGTGGAGCGCAACCAAATTTAAGTAAAGATATTATCGAAAACCTGAAAATGGTTGTCCCAAGTGAAGAAACTATTTTAAAGCATCCGTTTATTAAAATAATGAATCGCAAAGAAAAAATAATGCGTAAATCTCAACTCCTCGCGAAACTACAATTAATATTGTTGAGTAAAATGAGTACGGTAGAAGAGATTATCAAACCTGAATCAGTAGAAATTTAAAATATGACAAATAAAGGTTCAATATGGCGTAAATGGGACTTACAAGTAGGTACTAAAGATTACACAAGGTATACGGGAGTGCAATTTTCTGGGGAAAAGTTGTCAAATCTTTGTGACTTAACAAGTTTAAACGAACAACAAATAAATGGAAATCATAAAGATTTAAGTAATGATGATTATGCAAAATTATTTGTTGAACATTTTATACACTATAATGATACAGATGTAATCTCTTTAGCCAATCATAATACAGGTGAGGGAATAGAAGAAATTTTATCTCATCTAAAATTGAGAAAAGCAGAGAACCAAGACTCAATTTATACAGATAAATTTATTTTCCCAGGAATTGAAATAGGAGGAAATGATAGATGCCATATTATTATTGTTTTCAATCCTGAAACCAATAATAATAGGAAGTTTGAGTTTCAGGAAGATGGAAGAACTATTAAACGTGAGTTGTCTTGGAAAGAATATATTGATAGGTTTCTTGATGCTATTAATATTCCGTCAACAAGATTTAATAATGGACAACCGGTAAATTCAAGTTCTTTAGGCGCTAAGGATATAATTTCTAAGTCGAAAGATTGGGATTTTATACCTGTTTTTCCCCATATTGAAAATTCAGATGGACTCTGGAAGGAACTACAGGATAGTAACAAAAAAGAAATTTACTCTAATGATAACTTTGGGATTGTAGATATTTCATTAATCTCAAAAAATCAGGACTTAAAAAGAATATGCAGTGGCAATCACTCTAGTTGGGGAGATAAATGTATAGCAGTTATTAATACATCTGACTCAGAGTCTCTTGAAAAAATCGGCAGCAAGTTTAGTTACATAAAAGGCGACCCCTCAATTAAAGGTTTAAAGCACCTTTATATTGAACCAATTGATAGAGTAAGAACTGGTAAAGAACCAGAAATATTAGATAGAGTAAAATTAAACAGAACCAAATATTTAAAAAAGGTAAAGATTAATCAAATATCCAGCTATACTGGACAATATGGTAATTGGTTTCAAGATTTGGAAATCCCCCTTAATCCAGAATTGGTCGCTATCATAGGTAATAAAGGCAGTGGAAAAAGTGCATTGGCAGATATTATTGCTCTTTGTGGGAATTATAAAAATCAAGATGATTTTTCATTCTTACATAAGAATAAATTTAGAGATGGAAAACACGCTAAAAATTTTGAAGCAACCATAACCTGGGAAAGTGAAAGTTCAAATCATAAAAATCTAGGAGATTCATCGGTTAATGGAGAATTAGAACTCGTTAAATATTTACCACAAGGTTATTTTGAGAGGTTAACCAATGAAATAAGCTCAATTGAAGAATTTCGAAAAGAAATCGAAAATGTTGTATTTACTCATCTAAGTGAAGATGACAAAGTTGGTTATACTTCTTTTGAAGAATTAATTAATAGCAAAAAGGAACTAATAAACCACGAGATAAACAATCTGAAAGATAGATTGCAACCAATTAATTCTACAATTTTCGAAAAGGAGAAAAAGCTTAACACTTCGTATAAAAATAACATAATTGCCCAAATAGCAAAGAAAAAGGAGGAATTGACTGCTTTGGTAGAACCTATTGCTGTTCCCAATCCCAATGAAGACCTAGAAATTGCTAAGAAAAATGAGGAGGTAAATAACAAAATAGCTGAAATTAAAAATAGTATTGAGAAGTTAGAACAAGATATATCTAACGAAACTCAAAAAAAGCAATTATTGTTAACTGAAATTAATGATTTAAAAAGAATTAAGCAATTAATAAAAGGAAAAGAAGAAGACTTAGACTTTTTTAAAGAAACTAATAAAGAACCTTTATCAAAGTATAATATAGAGATAGATGAAGTTGTTAAATATCGATTTAATTACTCCACTCTTGACCTAGTTATTTCTAACAAAGAATCAACTTTAAAAGAGGTAAAGATAAAATTGGGTGAAGAAGCACCGACAACACCTAATTTTATTTCATTTAATAATCTATTGAAACAAAAAAAAGAGGCCCTTAATACAATCCAAAAAGGTCTTGGTGAAGAGGAAAAGAAGTACCAGCAGTATTTGATTGATACAAAGAACTGGCAAGGGAAAAAAGATAATATAATAGGAAATGAAAATACACCAAATACTTTAAAATATTTCGAAAAGGAACTAAAGTATGTTGATGAAACTCTAAAAAGTGATATAGACGTTCTAAGAACTCAAAGATTAGAAATCTCAAAGTTGATTTTTGATAAAATGAAAGTTGTCTTGGATGTATATATCGAGGTGAAAACGAAAATTGACGATATTATTTCAGAGAATGGTGATTTATTAGATCAGTACAGGATTAATATTGAAGCCTCTTTTGGCGTAAAAGCCAACTTTGTTAGTAAGTTCTTGAATTACATTTCACTTAATAAAGTTGGAACTTTTTATGGTAAAGAGAATGCGGACATTCAAATACAAAAAATTTTAGAAAATAGAGATTTTAATGAATTTAATTCATTAAAAGAATTCCTAAAGGATATTGTTAAGGCTCTATTTGAAGATTTAAGGCAAAAGCCTACACAACAAGCTTTTATAGAGAATCAGGTTACAGAAGTAACCGAATTCTATGATTATCTATTTTCTTTAGATTTTTTAGATTACAACTATGAGTTAAGACAGGGAGAAAAAAGGTTAGAACTATTGTCTCCTGGAGAAAAAGGAGCATTACTTTTAATTTTCTACTTACTATTAGACAATAATGATATACCTCTAATTATTGACCAACCAGAGGACAATTTAGATAATAATAGTGTGGCTAATATTTTAGTTCCATTCATTAAAAAAGCTAAATGCAGGCGACAAATAATTTTAGTTACCCATAATCCAAACCTAGCAGTAGTAGCTGATGCGGAACAGGTTATTTATGTTGAATTAGACAAAGAAAATAATAACACCTTTAGTTTTAAATCAGGAGCTATAGAAAATCCTACTATCAATGAAAGCATTGTAAAAGTCTTAGAGGGTACAATGCCGGCATTTAATAAAAGAAAACTAAAATATTACGAGAATTAGATAATGCCCGAAACCAATCGCATAGAATATAAACGGGAACTTTCCGAAGGTTTGGAAAAAGAAGTTGTGGCTTTCTTGAATTACCGGGAGGGCGGCATTATCTATATAGGCATAGATAAAGAAGGTAAGACAGTTGGCGTTCAAGATGCTGATGGCGACCAGTTAAAAATCAAAGACCGATTAAAAAATAATATTCGTCCTTCTGCCCTTGGGCTTTTTGATATTGTAAGCGAAGAAAGGGACGGGAAAGAAATTTTAAAAATTATTGTGGCCAGCGGTTCTGAAAAACCTTACCATCTCAAAAAATACGGGATGAGTGAAAAAGGCTGTTTCATTCGCCTGGGTTCTGCGGCAGAACCAATGTCGCAAAAACTCATTGAAGAACTTTTTGCCTCGCGTACCCGAAATTCCATTGGAAAAATAAAATCACACCGTCAGGACTTACAGTTCGAGCAGCTTCACATTTACTACCAGGAAAAACAAAAACCCCTTAACAAACAATTCAGGAAAAATTTAGAGCTTACTACCACGGCAGGTGATTTGAATTACGCAGCTTATTTGTTGGCTGATGATAATAATGTTTCTGTAAAGGTTGCTAAATATAAAGGCGAAACACGTGTTGACTTAATGGAAAGCAATGAATATGGCTATTGTTCGCTAGTGAAAGCTACGAAAAGCGTATTGGATAAAATGAACCTGGAAAACCGGACGATCACACAAATTACTCACAAAGAACGAAAAGAACATCGTCTTTGGAATGCCATTGCGCTTCGGGAAGCAATTATTAATGCCTTTGTACATAATGACTATACGCGCGAAATAGCCCCAAAATTTGAGATTTTCAATGATAGAATAGAGATTACATCCGCAGGTTCCTTACCGGACGGTTTAAGTAAAAGCGAATTTTTTGAAGGTTTTTCCATCCCCAGGAACAAGGAGCTTATGCGTATTTATAAAGATTTGGACCTGGTGGAGCAATTAGGTTCAGGCATTCCGAGAATATTGGAATATTATGAAACAAATAGCTTTAATTTTTCTGAGAATTTTTTAAGGATGGTTCTGCCTTCAGCAGAAGATGTCCGATTTGATACCCCGCAAGTCACCCCGCAAGTCACCCCGCAAGTCACCCCGCAAGTCACCCCGCAAGTACAGGACCTTTTAAATGTTTTTAGGGGGGAACACAGTAGAACCGTGTTGCAAAACCACTTAAGACTTTCGGATAGGGAAAATTTTCGAATCAATTATTTAGTGCCAGCTATAGAAAATGGTTTTGTAGAGTTAACAATAGCTGATAAGCCAAAAAGCAGTAAACAGAAGTATAGGCTAACTGAGAAAGGAAGAAAAGCAAAACAGGAATGAAATTTACCGAAGCACAATTGGAAGCCGTTTTTGCCACACAATTGGAACAAGAAGGTTATAAGCATCAATTAGGAGGTAGCATATCACGAAAGGAAGATGAAGTGCTTATTGAAAGAGACCTTCGGGAATTTCTGTTAGCAAGGTATCGGAAAAACGGTATCACTAAAAATGAAATGGAATCCGTCATTCTTAGACTCAAAACTCTTCCGGCTTCAGATCTTTATGAAAGCAATAAAGAGTTTATGCGAATGCTCTCCGATGGTTTTCCTTTAAAGCGGGAAGACCGTTCCCAAAAAGACATCTGGATTTATTTAATTGATTATTCAGAAGAAAACCAGAACACCTATAAATTTGTTAATCAACTTGAAATAAGCGGAACCCAAAAACGTATTCCTGATGGGATTCTTTATATTAATGGAATTCCTGTGGTTGTTTTCGAATTTAAAACTGCGATTCAGGAAAACACTACAATTCATGACGCCTATATTCAGTTGACCGTGCGTTATCAAAGGGACATACCGGAACTTTTTAAGTATAATGCATTTTGTGTGATCAGTGATGGCGTAAATACCAAAGCAGGTTCTTTTTTTGCGCCTTACGAATTTTTCTATGCCTGGCGCAGAATCGCAGGATTGGCAAAAGACGTTGATGGTATAGATAGTATGTTTACCCTTATTCAGGGGATGCTTCAGCAAGATCGAATTCGGGATATTGTTAAAAATTTTATTTTCTTACCTGACAGTTCCAAAAAGGATGAAAAGATCGTTTGCCGCTATCCACAATATTATGCGGCGCGGGCTTTATTTGAAAATATCCAGAGGGCTCAAAAACCAACCGGAAACGGAAAAGGAGGTACTTATTTTGGAGCAACTGGCTCAGGTAAAAGTTTCACAATGCTTTTCCTGACCCGGCTTTTAATGAAAAGTGATTATTTTGAAAGCCCCACCATTATTTTAATTACTGATCGAACCGATTTAGATGATCAGCTTGCAGGGCAATTTACCAATGCAAAAGCCTTTATTGGAGATGATGCTATTGCCAGCGTAGAGAGCCGGGCAGATTTAAGGGGACGTATTCGGGGAAGGGAAAGTGGGGGAGTATTCCTCACCACTATTCATAAGTTTACAGAAGATACTGAGTTGCTCACCAATAGGAGCAATGTTATTTGCATATCTGATGAAGCACACCGAAGTCAAACGAATCTTGACCAGAAAATAAAAATCACTGAAAAAGGGGTGCAGAAAACTTTTGGCTTTGCCAAATACCTTCACGATTCTTTGCCTAATGCTACGTTTGTAGGTTTCACCGGTACGCCAATCGATGCTACTTTAGATGTATTCGGGAAGGTAGTAGATGAGTACACAATGACAGAATCGGTAATAGATGAAATTACAGTCCGTATTGTATATGAAGGAAGAGCAGCCAAAGTGGCCCTTGAAAACAGGGAACTAAAGAAAATTGAAGAATATTATCAGGTCGCTGAGGAAGAAGGCGCAAATAAGTACCAGGTGGAAGAGAGTAAAAAGCAATCGGCCAATATGAACGCCATTCTGGGTGATCCAGATCGCTTACAGGCTATAGCAGAAGATTTTGTCAAGCATTATGAGAAAAGGCTGAAGGAAGGTGCTACCGTAAAAGGAAAAGCCATTTTTGTTTGTAGCCATCGTGAAATAGCTTATGAACTCTATAAAAACATCATTGAATTACGACCTGAATGGGCGGAGGTTAGAATGGCAGAGGAAGGTGCCGAATTAACTGAAAAAGATAAAAAGCAACTCAAGCCTATTGAGCGTATAAAGATGATAATGACAAGGGGGAAAGACGATCCTAAAGAAATGTATAACTTGTTAGGAACAAAAGAGTACCGTAAAGAATTGGATCGTCAATTTAAGAATGAGAAATCAAATTTTAAAATTGCCATTGTAGTCGATATGTGGCTCACCGGTTTTGACGTTCCATTTTTAGATAGTATTTATATTGATAAGCCTATCCAACAGCATAACCTTATCCAGACTATTTCCAGGGTAAACCGGAAATTTCAGGGTAAAAACAAAGGATTGGTGGTAGATTATATTGGCATTAAAAAACAAATGAACTTAGCACTTGCCAAATATAATAAGGGAGAGCGGCAAAACTTTGAGGATATCAAAGAGTCCCTGAAAATAGTTAGAGATCACTTGGATTTATTGGCTAAGATATTTCACAAATTTGATAGCGAAGATTATTTCCGAGGAAATCCTTTGAGCCAGTTAAATAATCTTAATCAAGCTGTTGAATACGTACAACAAACCAAGGAACTGGAGACACGTTTTATGGATTTGGTGAAACGTTTGAAAGCTGCCTATGATATTTGTGCGGGAAGTGAAAATTTAACACAGGAAGAACGGGATTACATTCATTTTTATTTAGCTGTAAAGTCTATAGTTTTTAAGCTTACCAAGGGAAATGCACCCGATACCGCCCAGATGAATGCCAAAGTAAGGGAAATGATTAAAAATGCTCTGGCAAGCGAAGGTGTAGAAGAAATCTTTAAAATGAGCGATGAAACCAACAGTCAGCAAGATATTTTTGATGAGGATTATTTGGCCAAAATTGATAAGATTAAATTGCCCAATACGAAAATTAAACTTTTACAGCAATTACTGGCCAAGGCTATTGGGGAGATTAAAAAAGTTAATAAAGTAAAAGGAGTTGATTTTTCAAGAAAGATGGAAGGCCTGGTCTCCCGATACAATGAACGAAAAGGAGATGTGCTACGGGGGGAGGTGTATGAAGAAATGGCTGAACAACTCACAGATCTTATTTGGCAAGTACAGAAAGAATTTTCGGCTGGGGAAAAGTTAGGGATTGATTTTGAGGAAAAAGCTTTCTATGATATTTTAAAAGAACTTTGTATAAAATATGATTTTCAATATCCGGAAAACAAACTCATCGATCTTTCAAAATCAATTAAAGATTTAGTAGATGAACAAGCAAAATTCCCGGACTGGAGCAAAAGAAATGACATTAAATCTGCCCTAAAAGTTGGACTTATATTATTGCTCGACGAACATGGTTATCCACCAGTAGAACGTGATGAGGTTTATGAAGAAATCTTTGAACAAGCGGAAAATTTTAAGAGGAATAGAGCGGTGTAGATTGTTTATTTAAAATGGTGGACGTTCTCCTTCACTACGCTCTGTTACCTTCCACTGCCCATCTTGTTTAACCAGTTTAAAAGTTTCTGGTTCATCAGTAAAGGTGGTGGTAAATTTTACCCAGGCAGTTTGATCATTAGATTGTTCTTCTGAAATTTCAAAATTTACTTCCTCTTCTCCAGAATATAAATCTTGAATGGTAATGAAATTAGCATAAATATCAGGAGTTGTATATTTTTCAAGGGTAGCTTTATCATCGTGATAAAAACTTTCCGCAACAATTTTAGCCGTTTCGGTGTGGGACATTTGTTTTTCATTACAAGCTACCAAAGCTATAATGATAGAATACAGGAGGACTCTTTTCATGACGTTTCTAGTTAGGGTTATTGATATATTTATGAGGTACTTTTAATTTTAGATTTCTCCCGCCGTTTTTTTCATTCAGTTCCAGTATGACTCTGCGGTCATCTCCCAAAGAAAATTTAGGTAGCACATAGACCAGTTTTTCAGTTTCACCTTCTCTGATTTTAGAAGGCATACTGTACTTAAAAAGAGGTTTTTCATAGATGGTCTGGGAGGATTTCCTTTTTCCTTTTTGCCTGGTTTCAATTCCTAAATTCAGGAAATTCAAATCATAATCCAAGGATGATTTGTTTTCTATCTGGATAATGAAATAGAGTTCTTCTTTATCAAATACAATATTTTCAACACTTAAGATAATAGACTGATTTCGTTTTTTTAATCGCCCTAATGTTTGTTTGCGTTCAACCAGAAAGGAGCAAAAATTATCGTAATAGTAGGTCTTGTCCCTTTCTTTAAGCTCTTCCTTATTTATCTCCGATTCATCAATGACCACAGGCTTTTCATTGCCTATGGTGTCAGATTTCAAAATAAAATAATTCAGCTGGTTAAGCTGATCCTTATACTTTACAATATACGAAAAAACCGAACCATTTGAACTGACTACCAGAAGATTACTTTCTTTTCCAGGCGTGGCCTGTAAGAGTCCGAAATATTGTTCCGCTTCCCGGTTATAAGTAAAAACAAAATTGTCAGAACCTGTTATTCCCTGCCGTATAGGTTTCGGAAAGAACAGGGCCACATTTTTTTGGTCATTTGCAAAAATGGTGTCGAGGATTTTTCTTTCTTGAGCCAAACAAGGACGAAATGCAAAAGAGGTAAAAAACAGGAGGAATAAGATATTAGTTTTCATAGTTCAGATTTTAGAATTAGTTTGTAATCATTAAGTACGGTTACTTTGACGTTCCGGTTATTGCGCCTAAGAACCTTGGTTATTCCACTAATTTGTGGCACACTTGGAATATTTATGTCCTGTATGATATCATCCAGAACCTCACTGGTTGCCTCTGCCCGGAAACTGTTTACCACATAAATACCTTCGCTGCCATCCTGGAGGTCGAAAGCCTTCAGGTTTACCAGATGATGATCTATATTTTTAACTTCGACCAATGTCCTGTTAGGCTTAAAGTTGATAAAGCCATAGATAATAGTATTTTTAGGAATCCATTGATCATTGATCTTAGCTGTCGATGTCAGGCGCATTCGGAGGCGGGAATTGGTCTTTACGACCTGGTTCCCATCGACCACAGCATATACAATTGAATGGGTATCCGCTGTAACAAGCCTACTGTCTGAAGTAGGGGAGGAGGCAAAGAACAGTTGATGCTCCAGTCCCATTTCCTTAGCTTCAATTTTATGTTCCTGCTGTATCTCCTCAATTTCTAATTGAGGAGTGGGAGTGGTAAGCTTTTGTTCTGGCGTGAATTCCTGGTCTATTCCTTCGGAATATTTTATACGTCCAGATTCATAGATACTGTCAACAATCCTTTCCTTTTCCTTTTCGGTTAATTCTGTGTCATAGAAACCCAGGGAATCTATCAGCTTCTCATCGTAAATACTGGGAGCATTGGTTTCTCGGACTTCCCTCAAATCATTTATAGCATCAAGTTTGGAATCGTATTCCTTCGATTCCTGTTCCAGTTCAGGAACCAAAGTTTGTTTCAAATTTTGGCTCTCATTTTCGTCATCGCCCATAATCATTAGCGAATAGGAAATTAGAAATAGGAGTATTACTGCGATTACAGCCCCAAACACTATTTTATTCTTTTCAATTTTCATTATTTAGTTTCTTTAAAGTGTTTTCAAAGTAATTAGTGATAAGCAACCCGTGAGGGTTGTTGGGAAAATTTCGATCTACAGTGATCAAGTTTCCTGTGGAAACCAGCTCATAAGTATCGATTACAGATCCGCGGTTGATTTCAAAAATGGTAGTGGTTTTAAAGCTGTACGTTCCTTCTTGTTCGGCTACCTCAGTATTTATACTAAGTACTTTTTGCACCAGGGAATATTGAATCAACCTGTTGTAAACACCATCAGCTTTCTTCTGCCGGTATAGGTTGTCGACAGAGCTGTTTCCCAGCCAAAGCGCTTTTTCCAGGTTTTTTTCATAATTGCTGGCATCGATGTTATAGAAGTAATTGTGAAACAACTCCAAATGTGCCATTGCTTCCACCCTGAAGTTTTCTTTTTGGGAAACCAGTTTTAACGGAATTAACTCTCCGTCTGTATTAACCGCAAAGGCACTGTTCAGTGCTCTTTTATGAATTGAAAATGCTATCCATCCCGAAAAGATGCTCGAAGAGAATGCACATATAACTACAGCAATAACTACAAACCTATTTAGCTTTAACACGGCATATATATTTTGATAAGGTGTTTTCATGATGTGAAAAGTCTTAGGGTGAAAGAAGTTGCCCGCCTGTAAAGTTTAAACTTGAGAAAAACTATAAACCCGATAGATCCCAGTTCAACTACCGGGGCAAAAAAACCACTACCCACGTCTGTACCGAACAGGTTTGTCCAGAAGTTGGTATTAATTTCTGTGTAAATTGCATTGATAAAAACGTTTACCAGGAAAAATGCAGGAACAAGCATATAGACTGCTGCATATAGTTTGAAAAAGTTATAGGCCAGGGAACGAAATTTTTCAAAGACTGCCAGGCTTATGACCAGTGGAAAAAAAGCCTGCATCAATCCCAATAAAAAGTAGCGTTCAGCCAGAAATAATGGGTAGATAAACAGGTCCAATAACCAGAGAAACAAGCTAATTATAAATGCAAAGAATTTGAATCCATAAAGTGGCGTTACTAATACTTCGTAAAGTAAGGCCATAGCCTTTCTTGCGGCTTCAATTGCGCTCACATCTTCTTCAATGGGGATGTCCTGCATCTGCAAGGGAAGCAATGCAGGAGCCGTATCCCGATAGCGATCTTCAATGGCTACTAGAATTCCATCAAAAAAACCTAGGATTTGTGTGGAAAAAATTACCAGTAGCACTACTGCAAAATTCTTTGCAAGTTCCCCGGGACTCAATCCCCATGTATAACCTTCCTTATCAGCAATACCTTCATTATATTTCTTAAGGATGTTCACAAGGAAAAAGAGCACAGCAAGCGTTTTCATACCCACAATGGTGTACTGTGAAAATTCACTGTTCTGGATGGTCTGGAAAACTGTATCGACATATTCCAGTCCAATTCCTAAAATGATGTTAGCACTCATCTCTAAAAATTTGTTTCACGATTGTTGATCTTATCCTGCATCTTTCTGAAAGAAATGATATTCCGATAGCGTTTGGTTTTCATATTGATCTCCATAACCATTTCCCTGGACTGCATTTCCTTTTCCTGAAGCATTTCTGTACGCTCCCCGTCACTCATTTTTAGATAATCGCTGGACAAGATTTCATCTATGAAATCCATTGTTTCCAAAGAATTATCTACAATGGCATTAAAAGATTCCGATACCCGCGTAACTTCTTCCGGTTTGATATAGGGCGAGTTTAGGATTTCTCTTAGATCGTTTTGCATTATCCCGATAAGACGTTGATTGTTTCGGCCTATTTCGCGGACTGCCTTCAGTTGCTTCACGACCGTATTCACCTTCTCAAGATTTTCTTTCTGCTGTTTCAGGAATTCAGCAGTTTTTAAAAGTTGTGAGGTTTGCTTGGCAGATTCGACCAGCGACTTTACAAGACTTATAAAGTTCGTGTTATCGTACACGGGCATTCCCTGACCGGCGGAACTGGCATTCACAAATAGTATCAGACTTAAGGTTAAAAGTAAATTCTTCATGATTTTAAATTTTTATAGTCAGCCGACTTTCTGTTGTATATAGCATAATGGCCTTTTCCATATCCTGATGTTCCCGGTAGAGCCTCATTATTTCTTCATTTTCGAATCCATCGGTTAAATAAGCTGCATAAACTTCTTTGGGCACTTCAAGACGGAAGACATTGCTTTCCTTTCCAATCTTGATAAACATTTCAGTGTATTTGCGCCCTCCGGAAAGATTGTTCCTGATGGATTTTAACTGGTTAAGATCGTGACTGGAAAGATTTAACCGCCTGGCCAGCTCGCTATACCCTTTTTCATTGTGCAGGCTGTAAATGACCTGGGTGTTCTCCAGGATACTTGCCGAGGTGGAATTGTTCGGCAGCTGGTTAATAGATTGTAAGATGATGCCGATTGCCCCGTTCTGTTTACGAATCGCCTGATAATAAAATTCCACGCTTTCCAGTACATTCTCGAATTTCAACTGCTTCGCGAATTCATCAAAAAGGATGATGCCTTTCTCCGCAGGGTTTTTCCAAATGGTCCGTTGGATAGCAGATTTGATCAGCTTAAGCATTACTGAAAGGACTTCCTTATTGTCTTTTACTTCATCAAGTTCAAAAACAATCAATCGCTTGTCCTCAATTTTGTAGGTTTGATCCTCGCTAATTTCAAAAAGAAAGCTGTACAGGCCATCCCCAACATATTCGGACATCACGTGTAGGAAGTTCACTATGTTGAAGTAATCGGGATGGATCTTTAGTTTCTGCAGGAGATCTTTTTGATTTGTTTCTATGAACCGATAAAAACTATCCAAGGAATGTTTTTCTGGAACATTCGAATAGTAGTGGAGCAATATTTTTTTGATCGAAACCGACTGTGCTTTGGTGACTTTTAAATCGGAGCCGAAGAGTTCAAACAGGAACATTGACAAATCCTCGAGGCGTTCAGGCGTTATATCCTCTGAATTACTGATGTAAAACGGATTGATACCCAAATTTTTTCCGCTTTCATATCTCAGAACTGTATATTTCTCAGGATATAATTTTGCGAATTTTGTATAGGATCCACCCAGATCAATGATTACAAGGCGCACTCCGCTCTCAAAGTACTGCCGCAGAATATTATTGGCCAGAAAGGATTTTCCTTCCCCTGTAGGGGCAAAAATGGCAAAGTTTCGGGCTTTAATCCGTTTCTTTCCCTCGTCCCATACATCCTTTAGTACCGGAATGTTGTGCTCCCGATCATTGAAGATGATTCCTGTAGGATCAGATTTGTAATTCGTATTATTGATCAGCAGGCACAGCGCATGTTTTAAATCCGTAACATATACATCTGAATTGGAAAAATTAGAAGAAAAACAACAGTAGCTATTCAGCACATAATTTTTACGTTCTTCGCCGCGGGGGTAGTAGGGCGTAATATCCAGTTCCTTAAATTCAGTTTTTATTTTTGAAGCTATCTGTGTTAGTTCTCCGGCTTCCTTAGCCCAATAGATGACATTCAAGTGGCCTCGAATAATTCTTGAAGTGTCATCGGCGTTTATCTGGTCAAGGATGTGCTGAATTTTACCCAGCACCACCTTATTCTGGGATCCAAAATTTGAACTTTTATGGAGTTCTTCAATTTTGTTATCAAGGAGCTTCCGCCATTTTTGTTTGTCATCCAGGTAGAGAATCTGATTCACCATATGATTTTCATTAAGGGTCAAGCCGAGGCCGTCAATAAAACCCTGGTGGAATGTGAAATCATCAGAAGTAAACCTTTCATTGACCTTACTGCTCTGAACAGTATCGCCAAAACAAAGCTCGCTGTTGATAGCCAGGGCATCAAAATATTGGTCGCCAACCTGAACATTAGATTTATTCAGCAGCATATCGGTATCAAAACCTTCATGAAAACCATTAAAGAAGCTATTGGTCAAAGCCTGAATTTCCACTTCACCAAGGGGTAGAAAAGACATCTTTCGACTATTATTGATAAAGGAAACGGAATCGCTGACAGAGCTGATAAAACTTTTGAGATTATCATCCAGTTCCTGGCACATCCCTTTAGAGACCTTTCGATATGGATTGACATACTTCGGGTTATTTAATGCTTTGTTTTTGGTGAGGATAAAAAACAGGTAGCAGCGATGTTCCATAAATTCCCTGCCTTTGAAATGATCGTGAGTGGCCTTTTCCAAAAAGGTGGTATTCGGCAACAAATCGGCAGCATATGATTTCTTTAAATAAATGTCCTGTTTGTGTACCACACTTCCAGTGGGCAAAGATTTTAGGGCCTGGAACCAAACCCCATGGATATCTTCTAAATCCTTTTCAGATACTGAGTAGATTTCAGGTAACTTCCCCTCATAACAAAGAACTACGTTCCCGTTATTGGCAAAAATGATATTGTCCTGAATATCGATTATGGGCGTAAAAACTGATAGATTAATCTTGTTCATAATTTAAATTTGAATTTCTTCTGTTGCTGATGATTTCTGGAAATCTTACCGACACCTGAAAGAGCTGTGATGTTCTGGTTATTCTGATTAGTACTAAATAAAGGATACAATTGAAGATCAAAGCACCAATGATGATCCAGAAGCTGAAAGAGAAAATGATGACCAATAATGAAGCTATTACGCAAATCATCATTAAAGCAAAGGAGGAGATGGGAAGCCCAAAAATGACAGCCCCTTTCCTAATGTTTCTATAGACTTCAAACTGTTTCATTAGACCACGATTGAAATTAAATAGGTGAAGATTCCCACTACTGCTCCTGCAATTAGGACAAAAACGAGCACCCGGGTAATTCCTTTTTTCAGGTCTGCGTTTTCTCCAAAGAAGTGGCCTGCGTTAAACAGGAAACCAACAAGAAAAATCACTCCAAGGAGGATGGGGAAGATGGTCCGGATAGTATCGGCAATATCATTAACCGAATTTTCAATTCCCCCGATTTGTGCAAAAAGCGGGAAAGAAATCAGGGACAAAAAAAGTGTTGGATAGATTGATTTTTTCATAACGAACAGCATTAATTTTTGTGTTGTTTTTGTTATGGAAAAAATACATATATTTAGTTATAAACAACTGAAAATCAGCTAAATAAATAAAAAATAATATTTGATTTTGAATAGGTTAGTTTGATATTATTTGATGTTAAATTAGATTAAAAACAGAAGTAGTACTGGCCAGAACCTGAAAATTTTAAATGCTCATGAGGCTGAAAAACGTCATTTTTCTGATTTTGCTCCTGAAAATGTGTTTCATTTTTGGGCAGGGAAAAGAACATCAAAAAAGAATTATTGTAGATGTTGGTCATGGAGGAAAAGATTCTGGTGCAATCGGAGTAAATGGAATCCAGGAAAAAGATGTTGTCCTGGCCATAGGAAAAGAAATGATCAGGCTCAATAAATCAATATTTGGAGATGAGTACGACATTTACCTTACAAGATATGATGATAGTTTTTTCACCCTTTCAGAAAGGATCAACTTAGCAAAATCATTAAGGGGAGATATATTTATTTCCTTGCATTGCAATTCATTTTATAGCGTTGCCAGGGGAATGGAAATTTTTACATTTTATTCTGAATCCAAAAAATTTGACTATAACACCAGAACTTCAATCTCTCTTGGGGATGAAATTTTAAGAGAGTCTACTCTTAATATAAACATAGAAAACAGGGGGATGAAATTTGCCAATTTTCAGGTACTCAGGGAAATGATAAAGTTTTGTCCTGCTATTCTAATTGAAGTGGGATTTTTAAATAATCCGGTTGAGGCTGCTTATTTTTCTGAACCATCAGGAATTAGGACGATGGCTTTGGCTATTTTATCAGGCATAAGTAATTATCTAAAAAAAGAATTATGAAAGCAGCATTTTCAGAAGTTATCAAGAGTATCGGCGAAATTATAAGACAGCTTATATCTGAAGTTGTTCTGCTTACCAATATCTTTAGGCGCTAATTATTTTCTTTTATCTATAGCACCTTCTTCAAAAGCAACGAGGTTGAACAATTCCCGCATTCGGCTACGAACCCGGGTTCCGTAGCGATCCTCGAGCTCTTCAGCGTTCAGGTTTGTTGTGGCATGGGTTTTAACCTTTTGATTTGTCTGAAGAAAAAGTTCATGACGCGATAACAGCACTTCACCCATAACATTACAATCTTTTCCGTAGAACCTGCCTGGAGGTTCTACCCCTAAATCATCAAAGCAATAGAATTTAGTATTTCCGTAATCTTCAATCGTTTTATAGCCAAGATGATTAAAGCTGAAGGTGACATTACGGCATGGAATCATCTCGTAAGGCTTTTGCAAAGGAACCAGGTGGCGGAGAAGTTTCATTAGGGTGGTTTTTCCACATCCTACGGGACCTGACAGTAAAATGCCTTTCTCAACATCAATTCCAGACTTCTGGCAGCTCTTTTTGTCTTTGATAAAATAAGAACTCAACTTTAGTATAATATCCCGGTCTTCCGCGTAAATCTTGAATTTTTCTCCAAAAAGTAATTTTCCTTTGGCGTTAAGGTAAATAAGGATTTTAGGGAAATCATAAAAAACAATTTTCCCATCAAACTTGCCCAGCGAATATTCTACACCGCCTTCGATTATTTTAGAGGGGTTGACCATAGTCTTTGATTTTAGTGGTTTTTAGGTTGTCCTGAATTTGGGACGCTCCTTTTTTAGTTTGGCTATTTTTTGAGCCGTACAATTCAGCACGATCCATCCAGTTTATGGCTAAAGCCCGCCAATCCCTCACCTCATTTTCATCGCTGGTTTTCCAATCTCTTTCCTGGTAGTGTTCAAAGAATTTTTTTCCTTCATCGGCAGAATGACCTTTTTCTTTAAAAAAAAATAAAACAGCCTGCCTGTCCTTTGGCTGTTTATTAATGTTTACTTGTTTAGTATTGTTTATATTAGATACCAATGCTTGTCCACTCATGGGACGGTGTGGGTACACAGCTTGTCCATTGGTGGGATGGTGTGGGTTCACTGCTTGTCCACCATTGGGACAGTGCCGGTACACTACTGGTTCATTTATGGGATGGTACTGTTCCGCAAGCTGTTCCAATATGGGATCGTCATCTCCCGTGAACGATTCATCAGATGTCTTGATAATGAACATCTTGATTTTACTGCCTTTGTACGGATTGCTGGACGGAAAATATGAGAGATAATCCCACTTATCCAGTTCAACAATACACCGATGGTAGGTGGATTTTGAACCGATCTTGGCCACGCGCATCAGTTCCCTGCGGTTAACGAAAAACTCAGTTGCAAACCGGCTGCTGTTCCATTCCTGAAATAAAGCCATATACAAGCTAATATGGGTCGGGTTCAAACGGTCATCAAAAAAGAACTTTTCAAAAGCCGCATTCAGTTGCTTGATATAGTTCATAATGGTTATTCAAATTTGTGATTTACCCGATTGGTGGTCATCAGGTTTTGGATTTCCTCGGCATCATAGTAAATAATTCCTCCAACTTTGGTGTAGGGGAGTGTGCCGTTAATTCTTAGATTTTGAAGAGTTCCCGGACTTACCTGGAGCAAATCCATTACATCAGAAGATTTTAAATATTTCTTTAAAGTTCCTGATGATTGTTTGGTGATTAAACTTTTAATTTCCTCTAGTAGTTCTAGTTTGAACTCCCGAAGATCGTCGGTGGTAATAATACTTGTTGGCATAATAGAACTGTTTTTAAAGAAAGGGACTATCAAGCTGTTATATCTTTTTAGTTAATAGCCCCTATCAAGGTTTGACTTTCGTTCTACAAAATTGAGAGGGATTACTGGATTTTGTTCCCCAGTACGGCCGTAGTACGGTCAAAATTTAACATCTTGAAATGTGTTGGACTTTGGCTGTTTTTATTTTTCAGATTTTAAACTTAAATCTTCAAATACCATTAAATTAAATGAAGGTTTGAATAAAAAAATAATTTCGGTAGGTCAACCGTAGTACGGTATTTTTTAACAATTTTGAAAGATCGAAAAATGGAAATTTTTATTCTTCGCTCTTATCCATTTCGGAAAGTAGTGAGGTCGCTAATTGATCAAGGAATAACGTCCTGCTATTTTTTCTGCCCTTGATGTCCTGGTTGGTTTTGTAGATGTGCCTTGGTGTATAATCAAAAATTTCCTGAAGCTTTTGTGAAACCTTCATAATGCTGAGGCCATTCTGGTTCCGAAGTCCATTATACCATAGGGCATAAACCAATTCCACCCAATCTGAATTAGTAAATGGCCAATGTATTTTTTCGGTAGCACGCTGCTTTACCTCTTTCCCATTGCGATTATTTTCAAGATTGGAAATTCGTTCATCCAGATAAATAACCAGATTATTGTAGGCTTTGAATTTCCCTAAGAGCATATCCCTGGGCGTAGAAAAATCCGGATCCTGAAAATAAAATTTTGAAGTTGTTATATGAAAGCTATCCAGATAATCCCGGGTGTAATATTCTTTGTCGAAATGGGTTGCCCCGGAATTGACATACTGCCCGAAATCCATATTGTACAGAAAGAAACGGTTTAGCTTACCAATTTTCTTTTTTATGAATTTAAGCTGGGAGTTTTTATCCGCTTTTGGAAACTGAATTTCAAAGGAATGGACTTCGGAGAAATAAATTAGATGAACAAGGGGAATCTGTTTTGTAGTTTTAAAGAATTCAGTTTCGGCTTCAATTGAGTCAAAACCTTTAGCTATGACTTCTCTTTTGAGTGTAATGAGTAGGTTACGACAGAATTCAATAGAGCGATAGGATTGCTCAAGGATATTCCTGCTTTGAAGTTTGATTTCCTCCAGTTCTTCCAATAGCTTGTATGAGAGCACCTCTGAATCCATCTGTAACAATTTTACTGTAAAGCATCATGCACTTCTTTATATAAATGGTTAGATAGCCAATGCGAGTCTGTCGACTGCGAATGATCAAAAAGGAAATTGGGAGGTACTCTAATGACAGCTAAAGAACCTCCTTGAAGATAATCACAAATACCTTTACGGTCAATAATTGATGCCGTATTTTATTACGGAAAAGTCCGTATTTTCCTACGGAATAAGAGCTAAAAGCCCAAAATAGTACCAAAGCTATTCATTCTTTGGCTTAAAGCGGGATATAAATTGACCTCTATTCTTGACCGCAGTTTTTTTAAAAATATTTGAGGCATGTTTAGAAACAGTGCTTTCTGCTATGAAAAAATCTCTGGCAATTTCTTTATAGGATAATCCTCGTAAAATGGATAATGCAATTTCAACTTCCCTTCTTGTCAGATCTCCATAAATTATTTTGTTTTTCAGGGCTTCATTTCCTTCTACTTTTTGAAAAGCAAAGACTTCGAAGGCTTCAGGCTTATTCTTCAGAAAACGAAGGTATCTATTTACTTCAATAACTGATATTGCATAGAAAGCCAGGTTCATTACAGTGAAGGTTAACCATTGATAATCACCTATAACTGTTAGAATGGGCAAAAGGGCTATGCAAGAGATACTTATGATGGCTAATCTATTCTTTTTAGAAACAAATGAATTTGGACTATCGATGTTTGAAATCCTTCTGTAAAATAAGCCGAGAAAAATAAACGCTATAATTGAAACCGGGATCGTGAAATAAATCCTTGCTGCATTTAAAGAGTTTGTAAGAAAATACGGGATTAAAAATAGAAGAATGAAACAACCACCAACGAGTATAGCAATATTGCGGATGGTATAACCATACTTTAAAAATTGAATATCATAATCTTTATATAAATAATAAATCATATAAAGGCACAGAGCTATTGCTACGCCATAAGTAATGATATATTGAAAAATTACTGGATCAGGAAAACTTTCTGTTGGCAGGAATCCACCGGTTAAGTTGTAAGCAATATACAGCAACCCGAGAGTTATATACCTTCTTAGGCTCAGGCGTTTTAGCTTTGCATTTTGAATGACAGCAATAAGTACAATAATCGTGTCAATCAATAGGTAAAAAAAGGTCGTCCAATGGATTGAAGTGCCAAACATCATTGTTTCTCATCTTTGCGTTCGAACTTATTTGTCTTCAAATTAGTCGCGTTGCTCCAATGAAAAATCCTGTTGTTCATAGCCACATAAACGTCTGGCTTTAAAAATTGTAAGGCATCTATTACATAGCCTAAATTGAATGGAGCATCTGTATTTCGAGAGGATCCCAGAATAAAGGAACCGGTGAGAACTATCATTTTATTTATTTTACGGTCTGCTTTATGTTCTGCAGTTTCTTTCATAGTGAAAGTACCGTGGAATATAAAAATTTTTGAAGCTTTTGAGGTTTGGATTTTTTCTACCAAATACTTCGGTCTTCAAATGTGATAGATCTGCTGTCTTTATTTTAAAAGTGTCTTCGATGATATAGGTAAAAAGACGCATTTACTGATTCTAGGGCACTCTTTAATAAAAGCTGTTGCTTCTTTTTTTTAATTCGTTATCCAGGCCTTCTATCTTTTCCACCTGATTATCTAATCTTGAAATTAAGCATTATCAAGTCAGTTACCTTCTATTATTATGGAAAATATCTTAACTATTATTTAGTAGTAGTTATTCGGAGTAATGAATTGACAAGATAAGCCTTGGATTTTCACTAAAAGCTAAACCTTTACTATAGCAGACTGAAAGCAATATATCTGGATTTCAGCTTTGGATTTTGAATGACAGCAAGTAATTCAATAATGGTGTCAATCAATAAATAAAAAATGGTCGTCCCCAATGGATTGAAGTGCCAAACATCATTGTGTTTCATCTTTAGACTCAAACTTATTTGTCTTTAAATTTTTAGCAACATTGCTCCAATGAAAAATTCTGCCGTTCATAGCCACATAGACATCTGGTTTTAAAAACTGTAAGGCACATATTGCATAGCCTAAATTGAATGGAGCATCTGTATTTCGAGAGGACCCCAGGATAAAGGAACCGGTGAGAACTATCGTTTTATTTATTTTTCGATCTGCTATATGTTTTGCAGTTTCTTCCATAGTGAAAGTGCCGTGAGATATCAAAATTTTTGAAGATTCTGAGGTTTGGACTTTTTCTGCCAAATACTCCCGGTCATCAAATGTAATAAATCTGCTATCTTTCTGGAAAACTTCTTCTATGGAAAAAGAAAAAGAAACATTCGCCGCTTCCAGAAAATTACTTAGTGAAGTTTTCCCGGCGCTTTGTTTTTGGTCACAATCCAGCCCTTCGATGGTGCCACCTGTTGTAAGTATATGTATCAAAATTGTAAGATTTGAGATTATACGTACTAAAGATAAGATACTTGCTCTTTAGTAAATACTGAATATGGAATTTTTTGACTAGGAGAACGATAATTGCCTGTAGCAAACAACTAAAAGCTAAGATAGATTGTTGCTACTGTTCCTTATTCTCAGTAACACTTGAGATGGAAGGGCCAATATGGGCAGTTGCAATATCCGCTCTATAACCAGTGCCAGAGAAATCAAAGAATCCTCAGAAAAGGCGGTCAAGGCAATGCAAGCGAGCATATCTCTAGTAAACAAGAAGTCAATAGGAACAATTGATTCAAAGGTTTTAATACTAACAGCAAGTAATATTAAGACCCATAACCAACAACTCATAACTTCATTTTAAAAAATATCAAGCCTCTAAATAAACTAATAACAACCTATTCATGTGTCCGAACTAATATTTCTTCCATTTTTAAACGCCCCCCAACCTTCTTTTAAGGCATATGGCACAATAAGAAGAGCCGCCACAGGGTCAGCCCACCACCAACCTAAATATCGAACAGCTAATAAACCACCTAATACTGCCACTGTTTGGTAAAGGCATATGAAGGTGTCTTTTGAATCGGCAAGCAATTCTTTGCTGTCCAATTTTTTACCGTACTTTCGTTTGTAGTATATTAAAATAGGATTAACCACTAAAGAGACCAACAAAATAATTATTCCAAGGGTGCTCCAGTTGGGGGTATTTTCATTTATCAACTTGGTGATTGAATCGTAAGTAATATAACCACTTACAAGGAGAAAAGATCCTGCGATTACAAACAAAGTGATTTTTTCCCTTTTCCTGACTTTATTGTCCTCAATTCCCTCTATTTCACCATTTAGACGCCACCATAAAGTACTGGCAGAAACAACTTCAATTACACTATCCAGACCCCAACCAATAAGGGCTGCACTTCCAGAGGTAAATCCTGCAATTAAAGAAACTACGACTTCTATAATATCATAAATAATATTATAAACCTGAATTTTCCTGGCTATTTTTAAATCCTTTTTCCGGTGCTGATTTTTCATTTCGCTGGTTTTAGAATTTTATCCTTTGTAGTCTCACAGCATTCAAAATGGCTAAGAATGCCACTCCCACGTCAGCAAAAACTGCTTCCCATAAAGATGCTACCCCAAATGCGCCAAAAATTAGCACCAGTGCCTTTACTCCAAAGGCAAGGCCAATATTCTGCCATACAATCTGTCGCGTTTTTTTGCCGATCTTAATGGCCGTGCCGATTTTGCCCGGCTGATCTGTTTGTATCACCACATCTGCGGTCTCTATTGCTGCGTCAGAGCCTAAGGCTCCCATGGCCATTCCTACATCGGCTAAGGTGATCACCGGGGCATCATTTATACCGTCTCCTACGAATGCCACCTTTTTCCCCTGTTTCTTTAGTTCCTCGACCTTAGCCACCTTGTCCTGAGGCAGTAGTCCACCGTATGCTTTGTCGATCTTTAACTGTCGCGCTACTTTTTGAACAATAGAATCTTTATCGCCAGAGAGCATTACAATATTATCAATACCATACTCCCGAAGTTGCTTTATGGCTAACGCCGCATCTTCTTTAATTTGATCGGCAATAGTTATGTAACCTTCATATTTACCATCCATTGCTACCACAACAATCGTTTCCACTATTTCCTCTATCTCCGGGGCATAGGAGATGTTGAACTTTCGCAACAATTTCGCGTTCCCGACCAAAAGTTCTTTCCCGTCTACCGTTCCTTTTAATCCGTGTCCGGCAATTTCTTCTACGTTCTGCACTTTCAGCTGTTTGAAAGCGTTCCCGGAGTGTTCTACAACTGCCGAAGCAATAGGATGGGTGGACTTGCTCTCCAATGCCGCTGTCAGAGCCAAAAACCGGTCCTTTTCCAGACTTTGGACTTTTACCTCCTGTACTTTAAACACTCCTTCAGTGAGTGTTCCGGTTTTGTCCATTACCACGGTATCTACCTTTGTAATGAGGTCGAGAAAATTGGAGCCTTTAAAAAGAAGACCGTTGCGGGAAGCGGCGCCTATACCTCCAAAATATCCCAGGGGAATGGAGATTACCAGGGCACAGGGACAGGAGATCACCAAAAATACCAGGGCCCGGTATAGCCAATCCTCAAAAATATAAGCGTCGACAAAGAAATAGGGCAGCAACGCCAGACCTATGGCGAAGAAAACCACGATCGGAGTATAAATTTTTGCAAAGCGGGTGATGAATTTTTGGGTTTTTGCTTTCCTCCCACCTGCTTCTTCAACGAGTTTGAGAATTTTTGATAAAGCACTGTCTTCATAACCGGAAGTTACTTTTAGCTCAACCAGCTTATCTAGGTTTATCATCCCTGCAAGCACTGTCTCTCCTTTTTTCTTGGTATCAGGTTTTGATTCTCCTGTAAGGGCGGCAGTATTAAAGGAGGAGCTTTCACTAAGCATTTCTCCGTCAAGCGCTACTTTCTCCCCGGGTTTGATCTGGATGATTTCCCCAATGTTCACATTCTTCGGATTAACAATTGAAACTTGTCCATTCTTGATCAATGTAACCTCCTCGGGACGATTATCAATAAGAGCTTTTATTGAGCGACGGGATCGTGCAACCGCTGCTTCCTGAAAATGTTCTCCAATCACGTAAAACAACATTACGGCAACTCCTTCTGCATATTCTCCAATATAAAATGCCCCGAGAGTGGCAATGGTCATAAGAAAAAATTCATTGAAGATATTTCCTTTTGCGATGTTGGTCACAGCATGTTGTACAACTTTCCCGCCAACGAGAACATAAGCAACACCAAAAACAATTAAGCGCAGATATCCTTGAAACCATTCCACATCAAAAAAGTCCAGCCCAATACCAAACAGTAAAAGTATCAAGCTTACTATAGTCGGAATAAAGGAAGATCTTTCTTCCTCATTTTTACCTGCTCCATTATGCTGAGGTGGACAACAGCTATCTTCACCTTTTTCAGGTTTTGGTCCGGGTTCTTCAGCCGTTCTGGGAGAAGTAATTGTTGGATCTTGTAATTCTGCGTCTTTATAGTCCTTGTCTTTCGCCATAACTTCTTATTAAAGGTCTTTCAATAGAAAAAGCCAATCCATTAAAACTGGCATTTTCCTATCTAATAATTAATTACAGGAACGAAATTAATCTATATAGTCCTGCAACGGAAGTGCATTTTTTCCTGATGGATGTGCTTTAGAATCGCAAAGTTTAAAAATGCTTATTCCTTATTGCATTTGTCACAGGTTCCTTTGACTACCAAACTGGCGTCAGTTGCTGTAAAACCCGGCGGAAGGTTAATATGCGGAATCTTAGTTTCAGTTAAACATTGGGTTTCTTTACAAATTTCACAGTGAAAGTGAAGATGAAGATCGCTGTCGAGCTCACAATTACAGCCCGCCTCACAAAGTGCATACTTAGATACTCCACTTCCATCTTCTATGACGTGAACAATTCCGCTATTTTCAAAAGTTTTAATGGTACGGTAAATAGTTGTTCTTTCACTTTTTTCAAAAGCTATCTCTATATCAGCTAATGTTACAGCCACTTGTTTCTGTGCCAAAAACTTGAATATAAGCATTCGCATAGCAGTGGGTCTCACATGCTTCTCTTCTAAAAATTTTTCTATAGCTTTCATAGTTTAATCGTCATGACCTGTTTCCCCTTTCTTCATTTCTGCAATAAGGTAATAAGCATTGTTCCACGCCACCTTTGCATCTTCAGGTAAAGGCTGCAGTAACTTAATTTCTACCCAGCCTTCATTTTCTTCTCCTGTGATCACTTCCACCGGTTTAAACGACCATTCGGTTTCCCCGTTCTCCTCGTGCTTTTCAGCGGTGAAGATGTAGAATTTTCCTTCTTCCTCAATAATGGCCTCCTCCGGCAAAGCCGTCACCTCCGTACCGGTGCCTGTAATAATCCTGCCGTTGATATACATACCGGGAACAAGGTTTTCTGTTTCCTCCTGTATCTCTGCATGGACGTGAATAGCTTTGGGATTTTGCTCGAACTTTTTACCGACGGAATATATCTCAGCAGTATAAGATCTTCCTGGTATGGATTCCATTTGAAGTAAAACTTTTTGCCCTTCTTTAATCTTGTATACATCTTTTGCAAATACCATTAAATCGGCATGTACATGTTCGGTATTAATCACTTCGAATAGCTCGGTTTGAGGATCAACATATTGTCCTATCTTCACACTAACATCTTCAATGTTCCCCTGGATTGGACTTACCACAGGTATATTCTCATTAATATTTCCTTCTCGTATCGACGTAACATTTAGGTTTAACCGTCTTAGCTGTGACTCCAACCCCTTGACCTCTGCCTGTACCACCTGATAATCGGCCTGTGCCTGTTGAAATAATTTACCCGAACCAACTTCCTGTTCGTACAGCCTTTGCTGGCGATTAAATTCTTGTTCCAGGTTCTGCATACGACTGTAAGTTGTCATATAATCAGTCTGTAAACTTGTGAGGTTAGGGTGGGAAAGATACGCCAGGGTTTGGCCTTTTCTAACTTCATCGCCCTCAATAACTTCAATAGAAGTAACGTTGGCACCTAAAATTGCAGTTACTGTCGCCTCATATTGTGGCGGTACTTCCAGTTGCCCGGTCGCTTCCACTATCTCGGAAAGCGGACGGGTGGGCAGAGTGTCCACTTTTATGCCCAGACTATTAAACTTGAGTTCGGAGAGATGCACTTCTCCCATACCGCCTTCTTCTAGAGCCTGCTCTTCCTGAGCTGCAGTTTCCCCTTCTTCGCCTCCTCCATTATTACAAGCAACAAAAAAGCTTGTTGCAATAAATAGGGTGAACAATTTTATAAAATGTTTTTTCATTTTTTTATTCTTTAGCTATTAGTACCGATTTATTCTGAAGTGTTCATAAAATACTCAAGTTGGGAGCGGCTGTTGAGATAATTTGCTAATGCCTCCCAGGCATCAATCTCTATTCGTACAGCATCCCTTATATTTTGTAGAAAAGTGACATAATCAATTGCTCCTTCCCTATAGGCAATGATTGCTCCTTCCCGCTGTTCGACGGCTAATGGAAGCGCCTCCTCCTGATAATATCTCCAGGAGTTAAGCCATTTAAGGTATTCCTCGCGCGCTCTGGTGTAAGTTGTTTTAAGCTCCAGTTGGGTTTGTTGTAAATTTGCATCAGCTATCTCACGATTTAATCTGGCAGATTGTGTTCTCCCTAGCTCAGGTCCAAAGAACAAGGGAATACTGATGCCCACCTGATATTGATAAAAGCCCGTTTGGCCGTCAATTTTCTGCCTACCGTACTGCGCCTGAAATTTTGGAAGAAACTGCGCCCGCCTTTCCTTAAAAGTTGCATCAGCCACTTCTACTCGTTGCTCAAATACATCCAGGAGGGGATGATTGCCGAGAGGTTGTAATAATTCGGAAATGGGCTCATCAATCTCTTCGGTAGGAACGTTAGGTACCGTATAAAGAGTGTCACTGGCAAACCACAGGTTGAATCGCTGTAAGGCTTTAAGATAATCCCTGTATGCCTGCTCTTTTTGAATTTCAACCTCATTGCCCTGGTTTACGGTGGCCAAATATTCCAACCTTGAGATTGTTTCTGTTTCCAGCCTTATTTGTGCAGCCCTTTCGATATCGGTAAATGAGGAATCCAGGCTCCGCAGTGTTTCATATGCATTTTTAGCAGCATATACCGAAGCCCAGGCCCGACTTACCTCCAGTTCTACTTCAAGAATGGAAAGATCAAGGGCTTCTTCTGCCAGGGCCACTCTTTCTTTCTGCAACTTCAGGCGCGGGGCAATTCCGAAGATGTCAATATTCTGTTGCTGAACTCCAATTTGTGTATAAACCCCGAGGTCAGCATTATCCGAACCACTACTAATTTCTTCCGCACCGGTAAATAACTGGGTATTACCAAAGTCCCATGCCGTTTTCTTTAAGGCCTGCTGACTTTCTATCTCCAGGGCAGCGGCTCTTATTCTCGGAAAAACTTCAATTGCCCGCTTCTGGGCCTCTTCTAAGGTTAAGGTTTGTAGTGAATCCTGCTGCTGAACTGTCTCAGACTGCACCGGAATATTTTTCTGTAAAAAATTATTTTCCTGTGCCCCTGCACGGGTGCTAAAACCTAAAAGGCTTCCGACAGAAAGCAATGCCACCAATATTGCCGGAGCTGGTGCAAAGCCATTACTATTATTACTACTTCTTCTTCTGTTTTTCATATTTTCTATTAAAGTATAAAGCACAGGTAACACCACCAGGGTAAGGAGGGTAGCTGTGAGCATACCACCTATAACCACCGTTGCTAATGGCTGCTGCACCTCTGCTCCTGCTGATGTGGAAAATGCCATAGGCATGAACCCTAAAATATCGGTTGTAGCCGTGAGCATGATCGGCCTGATTCGTTCTTTGGTACCTATTAATATCCGATCCTTAATACTTGTTACTCCTTCTTCTTTTAATGAATTGAAGCGATTCACCAGCACAAGTCCGTTTAATACTGCAACTCCAAAGAGCACGATAAATCCTACACCTGCCGAAATACTAAAAGGCATGTCCCGAAGCCAGAGGGCAAAAATACCCCCAATGGCAGCTAATGGGATGGCCATATAGATCATGATAGATTGCGAAAAAGATTTAAGTGCAAAATAAAGTAGTACAAAAATCAGGAAGAGGGCGATAGGAACAACAATGGAGAGTCGGCTTTTTGCACTTTGAAGATTTTCAAATTCTCCACCATATTCAATGTAGTATCCCGGGGGTAAATCCAGTTCGGCATCCAGTTTTGCCTGAATGTCATTGACAACAGACTCGACATCGCGCCCCCGGGTGTTCACCCCAACATAAGTTCTTCGATAGGTGTCGTCACGTGATATCTGCATCGGTCCGGGCACATAACGTATATCGGCTATTTCATTGATAGGAATTTGAGTACCATCGTCAAGATCAATGTATAAAGTTCTTAAATCTTCAATACTTTGTCGGTGTGCTTCATCAAAGCGAACCACCAGGTCGAAACGCCTTTCTCCTTCAAAAACAACCCCGGCTACTCCGCCTGCAAATGCAGTGCTTATGTACTCATTGATTTTTTGAATATCCAGATCGTATTGAGCGAGTTTATCCCGGTTATAACGCACCGTCATTTGTGGGAGACCAGACGTTCTTTCCGCATTCACATCTCCGGCTCCGGGAACGGTTTGAATAATCTCTGCCATTTCCTGGACCTTTGTAGAAAGTACCTCTAAATCCTCCCCATAGAGCTTTACTGCAATATCTTCTCTTACCCCTTCCAGAAGTTCATTAAACCTCAGCTCTACCGGCTGAGTGAAAACAAAGTTGACACCGGTAAGGTTTTTATTGAGTAGTTCTTCGATTTGTTCAATGAGTTCCTCTTTGGTTTCAGCAGATACCCATTTGTCCCTGTCCTTATCGAGAATTAGATACATGTCTGCTATATCCATCGGCATGGGATCTGTAGGAATATCGGCCACCCCGATACGGGCTGTTACCGTTTCAATTTCAGGGAAGTTTTCCAGTAGCAAAGTTTCTATTTTTTTGGAGACTTCTATGGATTCAGTCAGCGAACTACCGGGTCTGATCAAAGCCTGCATGGCAATGTCCCCTTCATCTAACTGAGGAATAAATTCTCCCCCCATCGTGGAAAAAACATAACCTGCAGCCCCTAATAAAACAATAGATCCTATGATTACCGCTGCTCTAAGGCGAAGGGAAACTTTTAAAATCGGAAGGTAGGCACGATGGATACCACCAATGATTTTATCACTAACTTTTTCCAGCCAGCGCTCCAACTTGCCATACCAGTTTTTCTTGTTTTGAATCGGCTTCATAAATAATGCAGTCATCATAGGAACGTAGGTAAGGCACAAGATGATGGCACCTATCATTGCAAAACCAAAAGTGTAAGCCATTGGTTTGAACATTTTGCCTTCCACCCCGGTAAGGAATAAAATAGGTGCAAACACAATCAGGATAATAATTTGACCAAAAAATGCCGACCTCATCATAGTGCTTCCGGAGTCGTAAGCTACCTCGTCCATTACAGTCTGATTAAACTTGGCTTTTCCGGCTTTAATCCTTTTATGGATTTCATAAACGGCACCTTCTATGATAATAACCGCACCATCAATGATTATCCCGAAGTCGATGGCACCCAGGCTCATCAGGTTTGCCCAAACGCCAAACTGCTTCATAAGAATAAAAGCAAAAAGCAGAGAAAGAGGAATGGTGGTAGCAGTAATTAAACCTCCGCGCAAGCTACCAAGAAGAAAAACCAAAGCAAAAATTACAATTAAGGCTCCTTCCAACAGGTTTTTAGTCACAGTATCGGTTGTTCTGCCAATTAGCATACTTCTGTCAATGATGGGCCTGATTTCAAGTCCTTCCGGCAAGGATTCTTCCACCTCTGCCATCCTGTCTTTTACATTCTGTATCACTGCATTAGGATTGGAACCTTTCAGCATCATAATAATACCCCCCACAGCTTCCTCTCCATCCTGGGTAAAAGCACCATAACGCACCTGACTTCCAAAATTCACTTCTTCGGCTATATCTCCAATCGTAACAGGAGTATTATTTTCATGGGTAACCACTATTTTCCTGATGTCATCTAAGGACTGGATCAGGCCTTCTCCCCGAATGAAGTTGGACATTCTGTTCCTCTCAATGTAGGCTCCACCGGTATTTACATTATTCCGGGCCAGGGCCTCATACACCTGAGAGATACTTACATCCAGCGCGTTTAATTTTTCAGGGTTGATGGCTACTTCGTACTGCTTGATTGATCCACCAAACGAATTGACTTCCACAACCCCTTCCAGCAGGGTTAACTGCCTTTTTACAATCCAGTCCTGAATACTGCGAAGCTCAACAGGAGTATATTGCGTCTCAAAACCGGGTTGCGGCTGAATGGTATATTCATAAATCTGTCCTAGCCCGGTAGAAATTGGACCCATCGATGGGCTACCAAAGTTTTCCGGAATGGTTTCCTGCAGTTCGGTCAATTTTTCCTGAACCAGCTGTCGGGGTAAATAAGTGCCCATGTCATCTTCAAAAACGATAGTTACCACCGAGAGTCCGAAGCGGGAAATAGACCGTAATTCAGTCACCCCAGGAAGATTACCCATTGCCAGTTCGACCGGATAAGTGACAAACTGTTCAATATCTTCAGTACCTAAGCTGGGAGATTGGGTAATAACCTGCACCTGATTATTTGTAATATCAGGAACCGAACCCAGGTTTACGGTCATCATAGACCATACTCCGGCTCCAATAAGTGCCAATGTTAGCAAACCTATTATAAACTTATTGTTTATAGAGAATGCTATAATTTTGTTAATCATTAATAATAGAATTTAATTCAACATAAATAGATGAGATGGCCATTAATGAAGTCAATGGCGTAAGGATATAATTATCCTATCACAAAAGTTGAATTAAACGCGGGGTGGTTGAAAGTGAGAAAAGGCAATTTCTTTGCCGACACGCTCTCCAAACAAAGGTGTCAAAAAAGGTATTTTTGGTTCAAAAATTTCTAAGGCACTGGGAGTGCTTCTCACCAAATGGATATGACAGCAGTGACACTGGCAAAAAGGAGGACAGTCATCAGAAGTCCCCTGCTGGTCTCCCGGCTGATCCTGGTATATTTCCATACTAACGGAGACAGTATCCTGATTTTCAGACACGGCTGTATCATCACAGGGTATAAAGTTTAGCCCCAGGAAATAAACGGATAATATGACTGCGAAAAATTTCACATTGCAAAGGTATTAAAATATGAATGCACAGGAAGTGCAATTAATAGATAGATGAGCTAATGAAAGGTTACTTAACCTAAGTTTAGAAACGGTGGCAGGCTTGTACATATTAATGTTGTGTTTAAAATGGCAATTACGGGAGGGAGAAGCCTAATTTTGAAATTCCTTCAGTAATAAAGATTGCCCCATCTAAGTTTTCCATCTAACCACTTTAGCGATGGTTTTACGGAAATTTCATTATTGAGTACTTTCTTTTACATCACAGTAACGGCATTGAGAATGGAAAACAAAGGGATTTATATACCAGCCATCCAGAAAGATATTTTCTATCTCAATGGGAATTTATTCTACATCCTATCCTACTTTTTTATTTTAATTATCAGCGACAAAAATGATTCAGCGATTTTCTTTATTTTTTCCTCCAGATAACTGATTAGTTGAATTAAAATGATGCCATTTGTAAAATAAAAAATAGTCCTACACCCTCGGATGTCAAAAATAATTAGCCGAACAAAATATTTCATGTATTTAAGTACTTGCTTAAATAATTTTTTACCTTTGTTTTATGGAAGAAAATAGTTGCATACGGAAAGAGGCCGATTTGAACCAAATCAAACGGTGTAAAGAACAAATATCAGAAGTTGAAGAGGCAGTAGGTGCCTTAACCAATAAGCTCTCTTTAGTAAGTAATAGCGTAAGATTAAAGATTCTTTATGTCCTTCAGGCAGAGGAAAGGTTATGTGTTTGTGATTTAAGTGATATTCTGAACATGACCATACCAGCAGTTTCGCAACACTTGCGAAAGTTGAAGGACAGGGATTTTGTAAAATCGGAAAAGGAAGGTCAAACAATCTTTTACTCGCTACGGGATGACCATCGGGAACTTCTTGCTCCTTTTTTTAATTTGTTGAATCGGCAACCTGAAGCCATATGAATGCTAAAAACAGTTTACTTGGAGTGGGAATTTTAACTGGTATCTCCAGTTCCCTTTGTTGCATAACTCCCTTACTTACTATAGTAGCAGGAACGGGAACCATGGCAGGTGCATTTGAATGGTTGGAGCCTTTTAGATGGCCTCTTGTCGTGATTTCCCTTTTTGCTTTGGCTGTTGCCTGGTATCTTAAGATTAAACCTGTCAAGGTTGAGGATTGCGGTTGCGACACAGAATCTCGAACATCATTCTTCCAATCCAGAACATTTTTGGGTGGAGTGACTGTTTTTGTTGCCTTGAGTTTAGCATTTCCTTACTACGCAGAAGCTTTTTATCCTTCCAATGAAAGAGAAGTTGTGTTCGTGCAGGAGAAAAACATTCAAACCATGGAATTCTTAGTGAGCGGTATGACCTGCGCAGGATGTGAGGGTCATGTAAAATCCGAAGTTAACAAGCTGAATGGTATTGTTTCCTGCAAAGTATCTTACGAAGATGGTAACACGGTTGTCGAATTCGATAATACACGTACTAATGTTCAAGAGGTAAAAACGGCTATTGCACGAACAGGATATAAAGTAACAGAAATTAGAAAACAATGAAACAATATGATGTTATAGTAATAGGTTCAGGTATGTCGGGTATGACCGTTGCGAACAAGTGTGCTTCCAAAGGATTAAAAGTAGCTGTGACAGATGAGCTACCCTATGGTGGAACTTGTGCTCTTCGTGGTTGTGACCCAAAAAAGATAATTATTGGTGCTACCGAAGTGAGAGACTTCGCTCAACGTCTGGTAGGAAAGGGTATTAATACGGTTCCTCAAGTAGAATGGAAGGACATTATGGCCTTTAAACAGGAATTTGTAGATGCAATGCCTGAAAAAATTGAAAAAGGATATAAACACAATGATATCGACACCTATCATGGTGCCGCTCGCTTCATCGGCAGTGATGCAGTCGAAATTGCATCGGAAGTTTTAAAGGGAAGCAAGATTGTTATTGCAACTGGAGCACGTCCACGCCAGTTGAAATTTGACGGTGGTCACCTTGCATTGACAAGTACAGATTTTTTAAATCTTCAGGAACTTCCTAACTCATTAATCTTTATAGGTGGTGGATACATTGCCTTTGAGTTTGCACATATAGCTAAGCGATGTGGAGCAGAAGTTACCATCATACATCGGGGACCTCAGCCTTTGGAGAATTTTGATAAGGATATAGTTCACCATTTGTCGGAGGCCACCAGAAAACTTGGAGTAAGATTGATGCTCGAAACAAACGTCACGGGAATCAAGCAAGATGCAAAAGGTTATACGGTAATTGGTGAAACAAATGGTTCCGAAACAGAGTTTACAGCTGAAGCTGTTTTCAACAGTGCGGGAAGAGTACCCCATATTGATGACTTGAACTTGAAGAAGGCTTCTGTAAATTATAACAAGAAAGGAATTGAGGTCAATAAGTACTTACAAAGTACCTCCAATCCATCCATATATGCTGCTGGTGACGCTGCCGATACTGATGGGCTTCCATTAACCCCGGTAGCTGTTTATGAAGGTAATATCATTGCTTCCAACATATTAAAGGGTAAAAATAAGAAACCGGAATATCCACCTATGCCGTCAGTTGTCTTTACCCTACCACCTATGGCTTCGGTAGGTCTGACTGAAGTGGAAGCGGAGAAAGCTGGGTTAAATATCAAAGTGAACACCAAGGCAGTTCCAGGGTGGTTCAATGCTAAACGTCTTAACGTTCAGGAATATGCTTATAAAACCATAATAGACACTGATAAAAGTACTTTGGTGGGAGCTCATCTCATTGGTCCGGGGGTAGAAGAAACGATTAACTTTTTCTCACTTGCGATGTACAAAGAGGTGCCAGTACGAGACTTAAAGAAAATGATTTATGCCTATCCGACAATGGGCTCGGATATCACATCAATGTTATAAACATACCTATGGAAACTATTTTAAAATCTGTTTTGACGTGTTCTAATTGCGGCCACTCCAAGCAAGAAGAAATGCCAACAGATGCCTGCCAGTTTTTTTATCAATGTGAGCAATGTAAAGAGGTTTTAAGGCCCAAAGAGGGTGATTGTTGTGTGTTCTGTTCATTTGGAAGTATTCCCTGTCCTCCTATTCAGGAGAATAAAAGTTGCTGTTAAATTCCCTTTTATAATTTGATTTCCACCCGGGGATATGTTTTTAAAATTAATAGTCTCCGGTAAAAAATCAAGATCGTTCCGCCAAAGGCAAAACGGCAAGAGAGAGGAAGTAAGACTAGGTTTTAATTATCTGATAAACAGATGGTTATAGCGTAAATATTTTTTACAACAGGCTAATTATCAGCAGAATTTATAATGCTTTAAAAGCAAGCTGTATAATTGAAAATACTCTTCAATGCCTCATTCATCAGGGATTTTAGCTGTTACCCAAAAAAACCCGGCTACAGAGCATTAATATAGTTCTTAAGAGGGAGAAGAATTGTCGTAGTCTTGACGGTATATTGAGGTTCGCCGAGATGCCGCTCAAAAGAGTTTTATATAATGAAATTAAGAAAGCTTATTTCGCTTAGCCAATTAGTACAACATTTTTCCATAATAGTATAACACTAGCTGCTATTTTATATTTAATTTCGCTTTTTAAGCGAAAAAATTAGGAGATCATTCTATTATGGGAATGTTTTCTCCATTGACGATGAAAAGTACATTGCGTAATATTGTCTCTATTTTGATGGCACTTGTGGTGTTGTTGTCTACTTTATCTTTTACTGTAGAAAAACATTTCTGTGGAGGTCTTTTAATGGATCTGGCTGTCTTTTCTGAAGCTAAAAGTTGCGTAATGGGAATTCATGATCATTACAATATGGCCACTTCCATGAAGAAGGATCATTGTTGTAGTAATGAAAAAATTTTAGTTGAAGGTCAGGACGAGTTGAAAAATTCGTTTTTATCGCTGGATTTTAAACAACAGGTGTTTTTAGGTGCTTTTGCGAATTCCTATGTGTCTCTATTTAATTATATACCTCGGCAGGTGCCGGCTTACACATTTTATTCTCCTCCTTTGCTGATCCATAGTATTTATCTTCGGGATCAGGTGTTTCTTATTTGATTTAATATTTTTGTCAATACCAGTTACTTACTACTGGTAAGGTATATCTGTTTTAGGAGTGAATTAAAATATTCATTGAGATTATACTTTATTTGAAATAGCCACTACAAATGACTTCATGTTCAAATATTAATTAAATTAATAGGAAATGGAAAAACATCTTTTTGCAGTATTATTAATAGTTGTATCAATAAATCTTACTAATGCCCAACAAACCCCCTCATTAGAAGGGAATGTGGATAATTTACCTGTACGGGAGTACCATTTAACCCTAGATGAAGAAATGGTCCATATTGCAGGAGAGGAAAGCATGGGCATGACGATTAACGGCAGCATTCCCGGTCCAACTTTAAACTTTAAAGAGGGGGAATATGCCGTTATATACGTTAAGAATGAAATGGAAGAGGAAACTTCAATTCATTGGCACGGCCTCCTGCTACCCAATTTTTACGACGGAGTGCCTTACCTCACTACACCACCCATAGAGCCCGGTAAGATACAGAAGTATGAATTTCCCCTCATTCAGGCTGGGACTTACTGGTATCACTCTCACACCATGCTGCAGGAACAAAGTGGCGTATACGGTTCAATTGTCATAGAACCACAAATACCATCGGCCGCTTATAATTATGATCACGACGAAGTACTGGTTCTATCGGATTGGACTTTTGAGAAACCGCGGAATGTCCTGCGGAACCTAAAGCGCGGCAACGAATGGTACAGCATTAAAAAAGGAACTGCGACTCCCTTGAACCGTGTAATTGCCAGGGGCGCTTTGGGTGCCCAGCTGGATTTCTGGCGTCAGCGCATGGAAGGTGCAGATATCGCGGACATATATTATCCTGCTTTTTTGACTAACGGGGATACAGTACAACATTACACCAAATATGAAGCCGGGGATAAGGTAAGGCTACGCATTATAAATGCAGCCGCATCAACGCAATTTTGGCTTACCTTCGGAGGCACTCCGCCTCTTTTAGTTTCGGCCGATGGCCTGGATGTGGTCCCGGTGAACAAAGAAAAACTTTTTATTTCCATCGCAGAAACCTATGACCTAATCATTACCATTCCTGAAAACGGACAGATTGAAATGCGGGCCGTAGCCCAGGATGGTTCAGGGGCTACACATGCCTATTTCGGAAGTGGAGACATACTACCGGCAGAGGTGCTGCCAAGGCCGGATAAAATAGGTATGATGATGCAGATGGCAGAAATGGACATGCGTATGGGAGCTCCCGCCATGAAATTCAATCCGGGCAAAGTCGAGCCCTACGAGTTTATGAAAGAATGGGGAATGGACATGGAACATGGTGAAAAAATGGAGGGGGATATGGGTATGGACCACGATAAAAAAATGGGGAATATGGACAGGCAGAGAATGCCCGAGATGGATCATGACGCACATGAACCGATGACTGACAGCCTTCGGGCAGAGCGTTCCTCTTCAGAGAAGACCCAAACTTCAGAAAAAGGACAGCAGAGGGGGGGATCCAATATGTCAAAAATGGGAATGTTTGCAGATTATAATTATGATTTTCTACAGGCTCCTGTCCCTACTACTATTGATGAGACGAAATCCGAAAGAGAGATTTTGCTGAACCTTACCGGCAATATGTGGCGCTACATCTGGAGTATGAATGGAGTACCCCTGGCCGAAGCCGATATGATTAAAATTGAAAAAGGTGAAAAAGTGCGAATAATATTCAACAACCTCACCATGATGCACCACCCCATGCATTTTCACGGCCATTTCTTTCGTGTTCTTAATAAGCATGGAGCCTATTCTCCGCTCAAGCACACAGTGAATGTAGCACCTATGCAAAAGACCATCATTGAATTTGAGGCCAATGAGGACAGTGATTGGTTTTTACACTGCCATGTGCTGTATCACATGGTTGGGGGCATGGCCAGGGCAGTAACCTACCAGACCGAGCGCAATCCACTAATGAAAGAACATCCCAGAGAAATTCTCTTTCAGGAAGGGAATCACTTTTTTACCTGGGGCTTAGCAGATGTAGCCTCTCACATGACCGAAGTGAATGTGGTTTCCAGCAATATCAGGAACCAGTTCAATTTAATTGCAGAATACGGCTGGAACGAAAATTTAGAAGCTGAGTTTTCTTACGAATATTACCTGAACGACTGGTTTCGGGTATTTGGTGGGGTGAACGTGGAAAATGAAATGAAAGATAACCTGGATGAACTAAGTACTACTGCCGTTGCCGGGGTACGCTATTTTACGCCATATATGTTCAACCTGGATGTACGGTTGGACCATAAGCTAAGACCGCAAATAAGTTTAAGCCGGGAAATTATGTTATTTCCAAGATTCGTCATATTCGGGGAATATGAGTTCCAGGCCGATTTTGGCTGGGTAAATGAATTGCCCCAAGGCACTGACTTTGAAAAAGAACAAGTGTACAATGTGGGTGCCGAATACTTCCTTTCCAGGAATTTTTCTGTAATGGGAAGTTATGACAACCGGTTTGGTGCGGGGGGTGGACTTAGCATAAGATTTTAGTGAAGTATCAATATCAATTAATATCAGTTTAAACAATTCAAAAATGAAAAATCTAAAAGTTAACTTAGGAATTGCAATGCTAGTAATTGTGAGCTTAACAGCAGTATCCTGTAAAAACAACAATGAAGAAGGAAACGTTGACCGTTCAGGAATGGACCATGAAAATATGAGCGAAGGTTCAGAAATGATGGAAGGTGGGGAACAAACTTCCGAAAATATGTCTGGCAGTGAAAACCAGGATTCACAGACGGGAATTATCGTTAATGATTATATGGAACTAAAAAATGCCCTGGTAGCCGATAATTCCGAAGGGGCTGCGCAAGCCGGTGAAAGCCTCGTAGCAGCTTTTGAAAACTTTAATATGAGCGGTTATGAAGCTGCCGAACGGCAGGAACTGACCGAAATTATTGAAAGTGCCAAGGAACACGCCGATCATATTTCCTATAGCGATATGGCACACCAAAGGGAACATTTTGAACTAATGAGCATTGATATGGTTGATATGCTGGCTATTACCGGTTCCCCCGAAAGGCTTTATCAGCAGTTTTGCCCTATGTACAACAACAAGAAAGGCGCGATTTGGCTAAGCACCAGTGAGGAAATAAGGAACCCTTACTTTGGACAAAATATGCTTAGCTGTGGAGAAGTCCAGAAGGAAATTTAAGGAATGAAGTTCCTAAAGATCATCGGTCTGATTTTATTGGTTGCCTTTGTGGGGATACAGTTTATCCCCACAAACCGCAATCATAGTGATTATATTCCTAAATCAGATTTTACGGAGATTTACGAGGTGCCCGAAAACATCAATACCATCCTGCAAACCTCTTGTTATGACTGCCATAGCAATAATACCAATTATCCATGGTATAATAAGATCCAGCCGTTTACCTGGTATTTGAACGACCATATTGAAAAAGGCAAGGCAGATTTGAATTTTAGTGAATTTGGGGAATATTCCTCCCGGCGGCAAAGAAGTAAGTTGCGCTCTATAAGCAGCCAGGTGAAAGATGGGGAAATGCCTTTGCAATCATATACCCTGGTGCATTGGGATGCGAAACTTTCTGACAAGGAGAAGGAAGAATTCACAGTTTGGATGGATTCTTTGGCCATGGAAGTAAGGTAAAAGAAAATAATCCCCCGGCCCTGTGCCTGGAAATTGTCTGTTTAATTAGTTAACACTTCAGGTGCAGGGTCTTTATAAAAAGTTTTCAGCAACAAATAAAAATTATAATTATTGGTCAAAAGAAAAACAGGGGTAAAATTGAGGAAAGCCCATCGTTATCTGGGACTTTTCATAGGGATCGAATTTAAGTACTTTAAAATGGGAGAAATCAAAATGAACACCTTTCACAAAAATACAGTTCTAACTGCTATACTGGTTTCAGTATTATCGCTGTCTTGTGGCACTTCCGAAAAAAAATCAGAAGGTGAGAAAATTATAGAGAAAAGTATTGAGGCCTCCGGTGGAGAAAACTATGTAAATGCTGAAATCGATTTCACTTTTAGGAACAGGAGATATAAGAGTAAACGCAATGGGGACATCTTCCGGTTGGAGCGTATTGTAAAGGATTCCGCCGGTAACACCACACATGATGTTCTAAGCAATGAGGGTCTGAAACGTTTTGTAAACAGCAAAGCTGCTACTGTTCCAGATTCGATGGTCACCCGGATAAGTGATGGGGTAAATTCTGTTCATTATTTTGTCCAGGTGCCTTTTGTGCTCAATTCGCCTGCGGCCAACAAAGAACTGTTGGGGGAAGATGAGGTGGAAGGGGAGACCTATTACGAAGTTAAAGTTACCTTTCGTGAGGAAGGTGGAGGGACAGATTTTGAGGATGAGTTCTTATACTGGATCCACAAGGAAAATTTCACGGTAGATTATTTAGCTTATAGGTTTTTTACCAATGACGGGGGAATAAGGTTCAGGAAAGCGTTGAATCCCAGGGTGGTAGAAGGAATCAGGTTCGTAGATTACCAAAACTATAAAGCCAAAGAGTTTTCCACACCGTTACGTGATTTGGACTCCCTATATGAAGCAGGAAAACTGGAATTTTTCTCTGATATCCAAACTGAAAATATTAGCGTAAGCATTAATAAAAACAATTAATTAAACACAACATTTTCCATGAAAACCACAAAATATATTATTTACGTGCTGCTTGTATTATTTTCCACAAGTGGGATGCAGGCGCAACATGAAAACCACCAGGCCGAAAAGGTGACAACACAAAACAAAGAGGTGTTAAGTCCGCATACCAGTACCATGGCCATAATTGATGGGGCTCATATTCATATAGATTATTCTTCACCACGCGTGCGTGACAGGATAATTTTTGGCGGACTGGTAGGCTACAACACAGTTTGGCAGGCCGGAGCTCATAAAGCGACCTGGATAGAAACCAATAAGGATTTGGTAATTGGTGATGAAATATTGCCTGCCGGGAAGTATGCTTTTTTTACAGTTCCCGGTAAAGAAAATTGGAAAGTCATGTTCAATTCCCGTTGGGATCAGCATGGAAAGGATGAATATGATGAAAAAGAAAATGTAGTTGTTTTGGAAGTTCATTCTGAGACGCTGGAGAATGTCCAGGAGGCACTGACTTATGAAGTTCAAAAAATAGAAAATGATGAAGGAGTAATTTCTCTCACTTGGGAAAGAAAGAAAATTAGTATTCCTTTTCAAGTCAGTGCAGATGAACAAAGGATGAATGACTAAGTATAAAACCTAAAGAACTAACCAACCATCAACCATGAAAAAGGAAATTTTAATTGACAGGAATTCTATGAATATTGAAAATCATAGAGTTATTCAGATTAAAAATGTAGTTTGCCAGCGATGCAAAAGGAGCGTAAGAGAAATACTGACTACATTAAAAATTCCTTTCAAAAGAGTGTCTTTGGGAGAGGCAGAGTTGGAAAGGAGTCTCTCAGATTTTGAGTTCACATTGTTTCAGGAAGAGTTACGTAAAGTGGGATTTGAGCTCATTTTCGAAAAAAATGAACGCCTGGTGAACCAGATAAAATCAATAATCATTGCGCGGGTTTACAAGGAGGAAGATTTTGGGAAACAGAAGATTTCAGATCTGTTGACCAGCCGTCTACACTACGACTATAGCCATCTTACCCATATTTTTACAAAACTTGAAGGGAAAAATATTCAGAAGTTTTATAGTGAAGTAAAGATAGAAAGAATAAAGGAGTTATTGGAGTATAACGAGCTAACTGTTTTAGAGATTGCTCATGAAACGGGGTACAGCAGTGCTACCTACCTATCAACCCACTTTAAAAAAGCTACTGGTGTAACTCCTTCGGATTATAAAAATAAAGAAGAAAAACGTAAAACAGATCTCAATAGGTTCTGAGATAGTAAGGAATTGATCTTTTGTGAAAAGAAACATTACAATAAGTTTTTTGTTGAAAGCCATGGGAAAATAGAAGGTTTGGCCGCCTATATTGTCTCAATTTTTAGATACTGGTAATTTAGGTAAAGTAAATATTCTCTTTTCTAAACGTCATATGATTCTTCTATATTTTATAATCTTTTCATGACCATTTTTCGTAGTCTTTACTGTTAAATAATTACAAACCCTTAATAGTGAATGTTTTTTCTGTTATATTAAAAGTGCTTTTGAACCTTTTGAGCTATCTTTATTCTGGATAAGGAAAATGCGTCCTATGTTTAGAATTCTGAGAGAAAAGGGAAAATATGACTTTGATCATATTTGAAAAAAGAGCAATTAATTATTTTTGTTATTGAATTATTAAAATGCTCCAAATATAATTTCAACCTTATTTCAGTGATAATTAGCTAATGAATAGAGGAAATTAGAAGAGTGTTATGAAAGCCTTCCTATTAAAAATATCATCTTTGGTCCTGGCATTTTTAATGTTCCTATCGACAATGTCCTTTACTGTGAATAAACACTTTTGCGGTGATTTTCTTGTGGACCAATCAGTCTTTTTTGAAGCTGATACCTGCGGAATGGAACATGATTCCGGAGTAGCTGATGAGAAAGGTTGTTCTGACGATTCTATAGCTATTGATGGTCAGAAAGATTTGAAGATATCCTTTTATGATCTCAACTTTGATCAGCAAGTATTTCTTGTAAGTTTTGCTTATTCATTTAACGGGCTTTTTGAAGAACTGCCTGCGAAAGATATTCCTTTTATCAAGTATATACCTCCCTTAATCGTTCAGGAAATCCACATATTGAACGAGACCTTCTTAATTTGATTCTGAATTAATATTTAGGCTCTGGTGCTTTACCGCCGGAGCAGAGTTTTTTTGATGTTGCAAACGTGCAGCTTCAAAAGAGTATTAATTCAGAATTAAAACCAAATGCTTAATAAAACTATAAAGTTCTTTTTAGAGAACAAATTGGTGACCGCTTTACTTACGGTTGCCTTAATGGCCTGGGGAGTAGCTACAGCACCGTTTAACTGGGACTTAGACTGGATGCCAAGGGATCCCGTGCCAGTGGATGCCATACCAGACATTGGTGAAAACCAACAAATCGTCTATACCGAATGGATGGGGAAATCTCCTCAGGACATCGAGGACCAAATAACCTATCCCCTTACTACTTCACTCTTGGGAGTGCCAGGCGTAAAAACTATTCGAAGTAGTTCCCTTTTTGGTCTTTCAAGCATCTATATAATTTTTGAAGAGGATGTGGAATTTTACTGGAGCCGCTCGAGAATTCTTGAGAAGTTAAATTCTCTGCCCGCCGGAACACTCCCAGCAGACGTCCAGCCCGCCCTGGGTCCTGATGCTACAGCATTGGGACAGGTGTTTTGGTACACTCTGGAGGGAAGAGACCCAAAAACCGGTGAGCCAACCGGGGGGTGGGATCCTCAGGAGCTTCGTACTATTCAGGATTTTTATATCAAGTACTCTTTATCTGCTGCCGAAGGTGTATCTGAAGTAGCTTCAATAGGAGGATTTGTCAAGGAGTATCAGGTGGAAATTGATCCTACCGCGATGAAAAGCTACGGCGTAAATGTCAAACAAATAATGGAGGCTGTGCGGGAGAGCAATCTGGATGTAGGAGCACGCACCATTGAGTTTAACCGGGCAGAATATCTGGTTCGTGGATTGGGCTATATAGAAAGCCTTGAGGATCTCGAAGAAGCTGTTGTTGCTGTCAATGAGAATACTCCTATTCGCCTCAAAGATGTGGCCAGGATACAGATGGGGCCAGCTACCAGGCGCGGTGGGCTGGACAAAGGGGGCGCAGAGGCAACAGGAGCGGTGGTTGTCGCAAGATATGGCTCGAACCCTCTCGCAGTTATTGATAATGTAAAAAAGGAAATAGAGAATATTGCTCCCGGATTGCCAAGTAAGACACTGGCAGACGGAACTGTCTCCAAAGTTACAATCGTGCCTTTCTACGATCGCTCCGGATTAATTTATGAGACTTTAGGAACCCTGGAGGAAGCACTTATTCTGGAGATCTTGATTAGCATTATAGTGGTCATAGTACTCGTTCTAAATTTAAGGGCAGCTATTATGATTTCAGGTCTACTTCCTATTGGGGTACTCATGACGTTTATAGTCATGCAGTACGCAGGAGTAGATGCCAATATCGTAGCTCTTTCCGGGATTGCCATTGCTATTGGAGTCATGCTTGACGTTGGGGTGATCTTCACAGAGAACATACTGCGACATCTTGAATTACCTGATAATAAAGGTCGTCCTATATTGCCCGTCATCTACGAAGGAACGGTTGAAATTGCCTCAGCCGTATTAACTGCACTGGCAACAACGGTCATTAGTTTTATTCCCGTTTTTGCTATGACAGGACAGGAAGGAAAGTTATTTGGACCACTTGCCTTCACAAAAACCTTTGCCCTTATTGCTGCGATGTTTGTGGGACTCGTTGTGATCCCCGCCTTGGCGCATGGACTCTTTTCCATGAACTTTGGGAAAAAGAAAACCCGGAGAATTTGGAATTTTGCCCTTATTGCATTAGGAATTTTACTATTGTTTAAGGTAGCCTGGGTAGGATTAATGTTTATAGCACTGGGAGTTAACAATCTTCTGGAGCCGCGATGGCCTGAAGAAAAGCGTAAATATCCAACCTATCTAAACATTGGAATTGTATTAGTTGGGGTCCTGTTTTTCTTAAACAGAGAATGGTTGCCACTTGGTGCAGATCAATCTGAATTTACCAATCTCATTTTTGTAGGAGGGATTATAGTCATAGTGCTGGGATTATTAATGGCGATGGTAAAATATTACCAACCCATCCTTAGGTGGGCTTTAGAAAATAAATGGAAATTTTTGTCGCTTCCCATTTTGATAATTCTCTTCGGGCTTTTTACCTGGCAGGGTTTTGATAAGATCTTTAGTCCTGTTGCTACAGGCTTTGATAAACTTGGATATAACGTAAGGCAAACTGAGGTTTGGCTGGGTATAAGTGAAACCTTTCCTGGTGCAGGTGAAGAGTTCATGCCTCCGTTAGAAGAAGGATCATTCTTATTAATGCCCACCACAATGCCCCACTCCGGTGTAGAGGAAAATATTGAAACAATTCGAATCCTGGACAAGAGAGTAACTGCAATTCCAGAGGTTGACATGACGGTAGGTAAATGGGGACGGGCAGCGACAGCTTTGGATCCAGCCCCAATATCGATGTACGAGAATGTTATAAACTACAGGTCGGAATATGTTCTTGACCAGAACGGCCGTCGCATGCGATTTGAAGTGAACGATGAAGAGCAGTATGTTTTGCAGAACGGGGAAGTTTTTGATCCTGAGACGATGCAGCGACAAGATCTTGATGTGTCTCTATTGGTTCCCGACGCAGGCGGTGAATATTTCCGTCAATGGAGGGATCACATCAAATCACCAGACGATATTTGGGATGAGATAGTTAGCACTACCAGCTTACCGGGAGTCACCTCTGCACCAAAGCTGCAGCCCATAGCCACGAGATTAATAATGCTCTCCACAGGAATGCGAGCCCCCATGGGTATGAAAATATTTGGCCCCGATCTGGAAACGATTGAAGAGGTTGGGCTACAAATGGAAGCAATCCTACAAGAAGTGCCGGGTATAAAAGCACCGTCTGTTTTTGCCGACCGGGTAGTAGGTAAACCTTATCTGGAACTTGATATAAACCGACAGGCGATCGCGCGATACGGTTTATCTATTGGTGATGTGCAACGTATAATAAGTGCTGCCGTGGGAGGTATGTCTATGACTACCACCGTAGAAGGTCGGGAAAGGTATGGGGTTAGGCTGAGGTATGCCCGTGAGTTCAGGGATAATCCTGAAGATGTCAAAAGCATACTGGTACCTACCCCTACCGGAGTCCAAATTCCTTTGGGAGATTTGGCGGAGGTCCAGTATGTACAAGGACCTCAGGTCATAAAGAGTGAGGATACTTTCTTGCTCTCCTATGTAATTTTTGATAAGGAAGCTGATGTTGCAGAGGTAGATGTAGTAGAAAATGCACAAGCTCTGATCAATGAGAAAATTGAATCAGGAGAATTTGTAGTACCTCCCGGAGTGAGCTACAAGTTTGCAGGGAACTACGAAAATCAATTAAGGGCTGCAAAAACTTTGTCTATTGTTATTCCTATCAGCTTGTTAGCTATTTTTCTGCTGCTTTACTTCCAGTTTGGCAATTTTCAGACCACATTAATGGCCTTTTCAGGTGTCTTCGTGGCATTGTCGGGAGGGTTTATCCTGCTCTGGTTGTATAACCAGACGTGGTTCCTGGATTTCAATCTTCTTGGAGAAAATATGCGGGAGGTCTTTCAAATAGGGCCTATAAACTTAAGTGTTGCGGTCTGGGTAGGTTTTATTGCCCTTTTTGGGGTGGCAACAGACGACGGCGTACTTATGGGAACCTATCTCAAGCAGGTTTTTGCTGAAGAAAGAACGACAGACAAAGCTTCCATTAGAAGAGCTGTAGTAATGGCAGGAAGTAAAAGGGTAAGGCCCGCTGTCATGACCACTGCAACTACGTTAATTGCGCTAATGCCTATCCTCACTTCTACAGGTAAAGGTTCAGATATTATGATCCCAATGGCGATACCTACCTTTGGAGGAATGCTGTTCCAAACCATAACGATGTTTGTGGTTCCTGTACTGTATAGCATGTGGCAGGAGAGAAAATGGTCAAACCCCAAGTTACAGGAGCAACATAAAAAAGAATTAAATCAGTAATGAGAAAGAAAATCATAAATACAGGCGTTTTGATAATGCTATTTGTAGGAATATCTACAACGGCATCCTACGCCCAGGAAGAAGAATTCGAAAGCAGGTATTTGAATAAATATCTTGTATTGGCAGCCGAAGAAAATCCTGAATTAAGATCCCTTTTCAATGAATATCTCGCTGTTTTGGAGGAGGTAACCCAAGAAGGAACATTGCCCGATCCCCAGGCTAGTTTTGGTTACTTCATCCAACCAGTAGAAACCCGGGTAGGGGCGCAACAGGCTATGGCTTCCTTTAGCCAGATGTTTCCCTGGTTTGGGACTCTTGGAGCTCAGGAGCGGGTTGCGGCTGAAAGGGCTCAGGCCAGGTTACAGGTTTTTGAAGATGCTAAACTTGAGCTTTACAGGGATATAAAAATAACCTACACCGAGTTGTATTACCTTGAAACAGCTATCGAGGTTATGGAAGAAAACCTGGAACTGCTTAGCTCTTTTAAGGCCATTGCTGAGGTGCAGTTCGAGAGCGGGAGTACAGGTTTTTCCTCTGTACTGCAGGTTGAACTGGAAGAGGAAGAATTGGAAAGCAGGCTCGCATACCTGCGGGACAGCAGGCTTCCCCTGGTGACGGAGTTTGAAGAGTTGTTAAATTCAGAACTCCAGGAACCCCTTGAGTTTCCCGACAATCTTTGGGAGGAAGAACTTATAATTGAGAAGAGGGCTCTGCTGGAGATGATCTTAGCCAGAAATCCGCGCCTTGAACAGCTCGACCATGAGGCGAGGAGTTTCGGGGAGCAGCTTACGGTGGCTAAAAAAATGGGTTTACCTTCATTTACGTTAGGTGCAAGCTATACGAATATTGCCCCAAGAACCGATTTAGAACCCGGAATGGCACTTCCCGACAATGGACAGGATGTTTTCATTTTTCCACAGGTGGGGATTCGGATACCTCTTTACAGAAAAAAATACAAGTCCATGCGGCAGGAAGCCATCCTGCAGCAAGAGGCAGTGGAATTGAGAAGGGAAAACCTGGAGAATGAACTGGAAACCGAGTTGGAACGCTTATATCGCGACTACATTGACGCACGACGGAATGTTGAGCTTTATGGCCGTTTAACAACAATTGCCCGACAATCCCTGGAGCTGTTCCAGACTGAACTTTCCACAGGCCGAAATAATGTCCTGGAGATCATTCGTATGGAACGACAGCTTTTAAACTACGGCCTTGAACTGGCAAGGGCAAGAACAGAACAAAATAACAACGTATACAGGATCAATTATTTAATTGGAGAAAATTATGAATAAGATAGATAAGAAATCAATTTATATCGGCCTCGGCTTTTTATTTGGAGGGCTCCTATTGGGGTGGCTTTTTTTTGGTGGAACATCAGAAAGTTCAGCCACCAACGAAAATCAGCTGGAGGAAGCCCATGCTCATGAGGAAGGAGAATCAGAAATATGGACTTGTGCAATGCATCCACAGATCAGACAGGAGGAACCGGGAAATTGTCCCATATGCGGCATGGAATTAATACCCGTAAAAGCGTCTGCAGCTGTCAATGACTCTGAGATACAAATGAGTGAAGCCGCAGCCAGAATTGCCGATATTCAAACCGTGACTGTAAAGGCAGGGTCACCTACTAAAGAGATATATCTTACGGGGAGGGTAACCGCAGATGAGCGCAATGTTTCGGCTGTGACTGCACGTTTTCCGGGACGTATTGAGAAATTATTTGTGAACTTCACGGGACAGGAAGTGAGGAGAGGAGAAAGATTGGCTTCTATTTATTCCCCAGAACTGGTACAGGCGCAAAAGGAGCTATTGGAAGCTGTCAGGTTTAAAGAGACAAACCCTTCCTTTTATGAAGCCGCGGTAAGGAAACTGAAGCAGTGGGATTTGACAGATGTTCAAATTCAGAATATTCAGGAGAACGGGCAAGTGCAATACAATTTTGATATCTATTCAACACAGTCGGGAACCGTTACCAGTAGAAATATAAGTGAAGGGGATTATGTGGGTGAAGGTCAGCCGCTTTTTGATATTGCTAATTTGAACAAGGTGTGGGTTCTTTATGACGCCTATGAAAGCGATCTTGCCTGGATTAAAGAAGGAGATAAAGTTACTTTTTCTGTACCCTCGATGCCGGGTCAAACCTTTTCAAGTACTGTTACTTTTATTGATCCGGTTATTAACCCCCAAACCCGGGTCGCTTTGGTGCGAACAGAAGTAGATAATCCTAAAGGCCAGCTAAAGCCAGACATGTTCGCCCAGGGGGTCATTAATAGCAAACTGGAAAATATGGAAAATGCACTGGTAATACCCAAGTCTTCTGTCCTGTGGACCGGGAAAAGAGCTGTGGTCTATGTAAAGAGCCCGGAGTTTGAAGAGCCTACCTTTGAGTTCAGGGAAGTGGTCTTAGGGCCCGAGGCAGGGGACTTGTATGTGGTTACAGAAGGTCTGGAAGCGGGAGATGAGGTGGTAGCCAATGGAGTATTCAAGGTGGATGCTGCAGCACAATTACAAGGCAAACGAAGTATGATGAGCCCGGAAGGTGGTCCTGCCATGACAGGACACAATCACGGTGGAATGGAAATGGAAGAGGGGAACGACATGCCGGAGCAAACAAAAACTTCAAAATTTGTTCAGGAAGATGTGATGGATATGAGCAAAGATGTCCCTAAAGCTTTCAAAAACCAACTTAATAAAGTAATCGAAGCCTATCTGGAACTTAAAGAAGGACTGGTTAGGGCTAATATAGAGGAGACACAGGAATCGAGTACAGAACTGTTGTCTGCTCTTGATAAACTTGATGGAAATTCCCTGTCTGGTCATGCTAAGGATTTCTGGGAAGAAAAAAAGGCCTTCTTGTTCAAACACACAAAGTTGTGTAAGGAGGCTAATACAATAGAAGGGAAACGCGAAAACTTTATTTTCCTTTCACAGCCTTTAATAAAAATCGTAGAGGCTTTTGGAGCTAACCAGAAGTTGTATGTGAACTTTTGCCCCATGGCCAATAATAACAAAGGTGCCTACTGGCTAAGTAACAGCAAAGAAATCAGGAACCCGTTTTTTGGAGAAGCCATGCTTACCTGCGGTGAAGTGAGATCGACAATAAACTAAAAACTGAAAGATAAATTAAATACTAATATCTAAAATCAAAACTATGAAGATTTTAAAAGTAAAAATTGCAGCAGTATTACTTATGACGGTAAGCCTGGGTTACAGCCAGGAGAAAAAAATGATGCACCAGGACCATCATAAAATGGAGAAAGGTGAGATGAAAATGATGGACAGTAAAATCCCAAAATTTAATAACGAAAAAATAACTACAGCTTATGAAGACTATTTAACCCTTAAAGCCGCAATACTCAAGTCTGATCAAGAACTGGCGAAGGAGGAAGCAGAGCAACTTCTAGGCGCTCTCGGAGAGTTTGAAGGGACTGGTCAATTAAAGAAAATTGTAACAAAGGTGACTACCAGTCCCAATCTGGAAGCACAAAAAGGAGCATTTTCTGAGTTCAGCAATGCATTTGCAAGTTTTCTTGAGGGAAAAATTGCTGACAACCAATTATATCTTGCCCGCTGTCCAATGGCTAATAATAACTCAGGAGGTTTTTGGCTAAGCCACGAAGAGGCAATTCAAAATCCATTTTTCGGAGGAAAAATGCTGAAGTGTGGTAGTATACAAGAAACTATAAAATAAAAAAGACCTGCGTAAGTGGACCGGTGGTTTCCCCTACTATCCCCTCAAGACTTATCCGGTCCATAAAGCAGGCGCAAGAAATATGAAAGCTAAAATAAAAATTTTCGCATTAGCGATAATAGGTACAATGTTTTTGTCCGGTTGTAATTCGCAAGAGAAAGAAAAAGTGCAAACAACGCAAACGGAGGTTAATCAAGTAGCAGAAAGTACTGTGAAAGCAGAGCACAATTATAAAATTGGAGATCAGATCCCAAATAATTTAGTATGTATGGTCAACGATGCATATATGGCCAAAATTCAGATTCCAATAGGTGTAAATGGTAAGATCTACTATGGCTGTTGTAACATGTGCGTTGACACCCTTAACGAAAAAGAAACGGCCCGCGTGGCTGTTGATCCTGTAACCGGCGAGGCCGTGGACAAATCTGAAGCTTTTATTGTCCTGCTAAACAAAAAGGGCGAAGTAGCCTACTACAAATCGGAAGCTACATACAAAAAAGCTTTGAAAACAGGAAAAATTGGAAGTTAGATAATATTAAGGCCTGCATAAATGGGCCGGAGGTTTTTCCCATTCCCCCACATCGGTTACCGGCCCATTGGCAGGCACAATGTATGAACAACAGCACTTTTTGAATAAAGTTTTCGAAAAAGGATCAGGAAGATTTTGAACTAATTAGAGATAATAAGTACCATAAAATTCTATCATGAGATCTTACAGGGAACAAAGGAGAAAATCAAGAAAGAAAAAGAAAAAGAAAGAGCGGTATCGTTCCAAGGCCAAAAAGAGTGATAAATTTCTGGCAATATGTGCTTTCGTAATACTCTTTCTTCTAGCTCTATCCATGGCATTTTTGAGAGACTGGTACTTATAGTGGTGGAATAAAAAAATAGTAAAAATAAAAAGATGAAATCGATTTTTGCGAGCACCCTCAGAAAAAGAAATTTTCTAATCATACTCTTGATTTGGATTACCGCCCTGCTCACCTTCACCTCTTGTAGCAGCAGCCGTATAGATTTAGCTCAAGGTCAACACGTGGATCCTGTATGTGGGGTAGTCGTTAGCGAGAAAAGTGCTATAAACTTTAAATACATGGAAAACACGCACTATTTTGATTCTGAACAATGTCTGACAGTTTTTAGAAAGAATCCAGAAAAGTTTCATAAATCCCAACAAAAAAGAAGGTCTACAAACTGGATGCACATGGGCCTGGCTCCAGTCGGCGGCATCGTAATGGTTTTAGGAATGACGGCAGCTATGATTATTGGAGTAAGTCATTAAGAGAAAAAGATTACCTATTAAATATTGGAAACAATTGGAATATGAACTTTAGAGGTATTAACTGTAAGGAGAATTAATGGTATTATAAACATGATCAGAATGTTATGTAGGTGATGGCGGCCTCTAGAAACTTAGATCGTCAGAAAGTTAAAAAAAATAGAAGCTATGCAAAACTGGAAGCTGAAATATGACGGTTTAAGAAAAGAACAAGAGGGTCTCCGGGAAGCTCTATGTACCCTTGGCAATGGCTATTTCGCCACCAGGGGAGCAGCAGAAGAATCAAAAGCTGATGGCACTCATTACCCGGGCATTTACCTGGCAGGTGGTTACAACAGGCTTAAATCACAAATAGCAGGAAAGACCATTGAAAATGAAGATCTGGTTAATTGGCCTAACTGGCTGCACTTAAGCTTCAGGCTGGAAGGAGATAAGAATTGGTTTCAGTTAGAAAAAAAACAGGTCTTAAATTATGTTCAGGAACTTGATATCTCTGCAGGTATCCTGAGAAGGGAGATGCACTTCATCGATGAACAACAGCGGGAAACAAGGATTATCAGTACAAGACTGGTAAGTATGGATAATCCTCACCTTGCCGCCATAAAATGGGATTTTGTGCTGGTAAACTGGTCCGGAATGGTAGAAGTACGCTCTACCCTTGACGGATCAACAAAAAATGAGGGCGTAAAACGATATAAACCTTTAAAGAATCAGCATCTAAAAATAATTAAAAAAGGAGAAGCAGAAAATGCCATTTACATTCTGGTTCAAACGAATCAATCCCTCCTCTATATGGCTCAGGCAGCCAAATGCGTTATTTTTTCTAAAACTCAAAAGCTGGATGTAATACGAAAGTTTTTTCGGGAAAAAGAGGTAATTGGTGAAATATTCACTTTTCACGTGACTCTGGGAGAACAAGTTTCTATAGAAAAAACGGTGTCCCTTTTTACCTCCAAAGACGATGCAATAAGTGAACCGCTCAACGATGCTTTGAAGCAAGTAAATGGTCAGGCAGATTTTTCTGTTGTAAAAAGAAGACATTCTGAAGCCTGGAAAAGATTGTGGAACAAGTTTGATATTTTCGTCAATGCATCGGGAAACTCTCAGCTCCTCCTCAGATTACATATTTTTCATTTGCTTCAAACGGCTTCTAAACTTACCATTGGTCGGGATGTTGGATTACCGGCGCGAGGTTGGCATGGAGAGGCTTATCGTGGCCATATTTTCTGGGATGAGTTATTCATATTCCCAATTCTTAATTACCGCCTACCTGACCTTACCCGTTCCCTGCTCCTCTATCGATATAAACGCTTAGAAGAAGCTAAAAAACTCGCTAAAAGGGAAGGTTATGATGGAGCTATGTTCCCCTGGCAAAGCGGAAGCAATGGACGGGAAGAAAGCCAGGTGGTTCATTTAAATCCGAAATCTGGACAATGGGTTCCAGACAATACATACCTCCAGCGTCATGTTAATCTCTCTATAGCTTATAATATCTGGCAATATTATGAAGTGACGGCAGATAAAAACTTCATGAAATTCTACGGTGCTGAGATGCTCATTGAAATCGCTCGTCTCTTTACCGGACTGGCCAGCTGGAGCGATTCAAAACAGCGTTACGAAATAAGAAAAGTAGTAGGCCCCGACGAATTCCATACCGCCTATCCTGGAAGTGACAGACCGGGAATAAATAACAATGCATACACCAATGTCATGGCTTCCTGGCTTTTCTCCCATTCTTTAAAAGCATTTGATTTAATTGGAATTACCCGTCGGGATGTTTTAAAACAAGAGCTGCAGTTGGATGACAGGGAGTTGGAAAAATGGAAAGAAATAGGAAGCAAATTATATATTCCGTTTATTGAAGAAGGAATTATCGCCCAGTTTGAGGGTTATGAACAGTTGGAGGATTTCGAATGGGAAGCCTATCGAAAGAAGTACAACGATATTCACCGGCTTGACAGAATATTAGATGCCGAGGGTGACTCTGTTAATCGCTACAAGGCTTCCAAGCAGGCAGATGTGCTTATGCTCTTTTACCTTTTTTCTTCTGAACAATTAGTACTGCTATTCAAAGGTTTAGGGTATGATTTCACTCCATCCAACATTCCTGATAACATTAAATACTACGGTACCCGCACCTCAGATGGTTCTACTCTTAGCCGTATAGTCCGGTCCTGGGTTGTGGCCAGATCCGATCGTACATGTGCTTGGCATTGTTTCAGAGAGGCACTTGTTAGTGATTTTGAAGATGTGCAGGGCGGCACCACACCCGAGGGTATACATCTGGGCGCTATGGCAGGTACCATAGATATTGTACAAAGGTGTTTTACAGGTTTGGAGATCCGAAATGATGTGCTTTGGCTAAATCCCCAATTACCCAAAGAGATAAATTCCCTCAGTATGAAGATCAATTATAGAGGTGTATGGTTACAGTTAAACTTTTCGGCCAATAGTTGTCGAATAGAGCCTCTGGATGAAGTTGAATCCGACATAAAAATTCAATTTAAGAAACAATCTTTTACAATTTCCAATAAATCAACTAAAGTGATTCAATATCAACAAAACTAAAGATAAATAGATGAGAAAATAACCTATACAGTCAACAAAGAGTATTGAATGTTGGGCAGAATTGAGCAATATCATGTTTTTAAAACATCTTTTTTGTTAACTTATAATATACTCTATGAAGTAATTGTTTAATCATTAAAATAAATTAAAATGAAAAATCACTGGTTATGGATGATCATCGGATGTGTTTTACCTCTTTTGCTCATCTTTTTGGCCCCATCAATTGGATTGGGTGGTGATGTCTGGCTTTTCACATTTATCATCATAATGTTTGCCATACATCTAATGATGCCTATGCGGCATGGAGATCATACTCACGGGTTAACCGATGAGAATTTAAAGAAAAAAAGCAAAGATCAAGTAACAAACCAACATCAAAAAAAATAAAGACATGCACAATTATGATGGATTTTTTGGAATGCACCTCATCTGGTGGTTCATCTGGATAGTTTTTCTTATCTGGGTTTTCATGATACCAACACAATGGGGAAAAAAAACAAGAAGAGAAGAACCACTGGACATCCTAAGAAAGCGATTTGCACGTGGCGAAATTTCGAAGGAACAGTTCGAAGAACAAAAGAAGCTATTAGAATCGGATAAATAATTTTAAAATCTGAAAATATGTATCGATTAAACATAAAAAAATTTGGTTTGGCACTCGGTCTTACCGGAGCTCTCCTTTATGTGGGGTGTGTACTGGTGATGGCCACAGTGGGGCGGGAAGGAACAGTAAAGTTCTTTAACAGTCTTTTACACGGACTGGACACAAGTAGTATAATAAGAATGGATGTGCCTGTACTGGAGGTGTTCTTTGGAATTATCCAGGTTTTCATCTTAAGCTGGCTAATCGGTGCTTGTGTAGCGGCATTTTATAATGCTCAAGTAAAAGGTTAAAGGATACTGCTGCATTTAATGCTTTTGTAATTAAGGATCTACTTGAAATACACTTTTAATCGAGATAAGCCACTCGCCTGGTACATCCAAAGCATAATCAGGTTACTTTAAACACGAAAGTAATGTGAAACAAAGGAACAAGATCAAATTAAAAAATTGGAAGTCATGAAAAAAATAGCAGTAGTAGGTTATGGAGTCATCGGCAAAAGAGTTGCCGATGCCATTGACAAACAACATGATATGGAGTTAACCGGCATTTGTGATATCATAAGTGACTGGCGCATAGAAAATGCGGTAAGAAAAAACTACAATATTTACAGCGCGACACAAGAAGCAGAAAAGGAAATGAAAAACGCCGGATTCTCCGTTAAAGGCGGAATGACAGAGCTTTTAGATCAGGTGGACCTGGTTGTGGATTGCACCCCTAAAAAAGTTGCCGCAAAAAACGTAGAACGATACAAAAGTCAAGGTAAAAAATTTATTGTACAAGGAGGTGAAAAGCATGAAACTGCGGGCCATTCCTTCAGTGCCGAAAACAATTACCAAACCGCTCTAAACATAGATGCTACGCGGGTGGTTTCGTGCAACACCACCTCCATTTTAAGAACTCTTACGGCTCTAAAAAGGGCAAATCTGTTACAAAGTGCCCGCGGTACTCTTTTACGAAGAGCAACAGATCCCTGGGAAAGCCATATGGGGGGAATCATGAATACAATGGTTCCTGAAAAAGATATTCCCAGTCATCAGGGTCCCGATGCTCAAAGTGTAGATCCCGAACTGGATGTTATTACTGCTGCAGTAAAAGTACCTGAAACCCTGAGCCATATGCACTACTGGAATGTGCGACTGACAAAAAAGGCCTCAAAAGATGAAGTTTTAAATGCTTTTAAAACGTCGACAAGAATTAAGATGATTCGGTACGAGCAGGGTTTGGTTTCAAACAATACTATAAAAGAAATGTTCCTGGATATGGGAAGACCCTGGGGGGACATGTACGAAGTTGCACTTTGGGAGGATATGTTGAAAGTACAGGGAGACGAACTCTTCTATGCCTATGTGGTAGACAACCAGGCTATTGTAATCCCCGAAACTATTGATGCGATAAGAGCACTCACAGGTATCATAGAAGATGAACACGTATCCATACTTAAAACCAACCGCACGTTAGGAATATGATTTATCAATAACAATAAATAAGAGGTTATGAAAGAAATAAAAGCATTCATACGGCCAAATAAAATTAAGGAGGTGATTTCTTCCTTGAGGAGAGAGGGCCATTGCTGTTTAACAGTCTTTGAGGGAGAAGGAACCGGCGATTACACAGATCCTGGAGAAGATTGGCCTTCCCTCAAACTACCATTCCTCCACAGCAAGATCTATAAACTGGAAATCGTCTGTGAGGACAGTAAAGTGGCGGCTATTTGTGACATCGTTCGTCAAAATGGCAGAACAGGAAAAAGTGGTGATGGTCTCATATATGTTTCTGATGTCCAGGATATATTTAAGATAAAAAATACCAAAAACGATAATGTGAAATAACTAATAATTTTAAATTATGAACAATATACTTGTACCTACCAATTTTTCTGAAAATTGTCAAAAAGCAGAGGAGCTGGGGCTCAAAATGGCTAAATTTTACAATTCGGAAATCCATTTCTTCCATTACGTAAAAACCCCGGTTGACTGGGTTCGACTGGACAAACAGAAGGAAGATCTATACCCCGAAACAAAATTAAAGATTGGCAGCGCGAAGGCAGATTTGAGAGAATTAGAAAAAAAAGCAGAGGGCCTTGGACTTAAATGCAGAACCTTTTTGGAATATAATGGTGAAATAAGCAACATCCTAAGCCACTGCGGTCATTTTGAACATGATTTTATAGTTACCGGTAGTAGTGGCACAAAAGGAGGAATTCGTGAATTACGGGGAAGCAATGTAGAAGAAATAGTGAGAAAAGCCGAGGTGCCTGTCATCGTAGTTAAAGATAAGGATGTTTCTTTTCCTTTTAAAGACATTTTGTTTGTCTCAGATTTTAAAGAAGATGTGACAGAAGAATTTCAACACGTAAAATCACTTGCTGAAAAATGTGATGCACGTATCCATTTATTAAAGGTGAATACTACAACAGATTATAATAGTATTGAAAAGAGTCTGCAACCTATAAAAGATTTCCTTGAAAATTTCCCAGGGCTCACAACTTACTCAATGAATGTCTATAACGAATCGGGTGTAGAGGAAGGAATAAATGATTTTTTGATCTACAAAAATGTGGATCTTATTGCCATGTGTACGCACGGGCGCACGGGATTTTTAAGTCTCTTCTCCAGTAGCACCGTTGAAAAGGTAACCAACCATTCTGAATTGCCCGTTATGACAATTAAAATGTGACTATGAAAAGATCAGTCCTGGTTAAAAAGTCTTCGGGTGAGTATGAGGATTTCCAAATTGAAAAACTCATCAATTCCCTTAGGCGGGCGGGAGCAAATGAGGTTATTGTTAAGGATATAGCTCATAAGGTGTATGAACAGCTTGAAGAAGGGATGACCACTAAAAGGATCTATGAGGCAGCGTTTAAAATGCTTAAGGCAAAATCGAGAGTAAGTGCCTTTAAATACAAGCTTAAAAAGGCATTGATGGAATTAGGCCCTTCTGGCTTCCCATTTGAAAAGTTGGTAGGCAAATTATTGGCACACGAAGGATTTGAAACAAAGGTTGGTGTGATTGTACAAGGCAATTGCGTTCAGCATGAAGTGGATGTGATAGCGCAAAAAGGTGAAAAACATTATATGATTGAATGTAAATACCATAGTGATCAAGGCAGGTTTTGCAATGTAAAAATTCCTTTGTACATCCATTCCCGTTTTTTAGATGTGGAAAAACAGTGGAGACGTAAAAAGGGTCACCAGAACAAAATCCACAAAGGAGGTTTATATACCAATACACGTTTTACATCTGATGCCATAAACTATGGCAATTGTGTTGGCCTGCTAATGACCAGTTGGGATTATCCAAAGGAGAGTGGACTCAAAGATAGAATTGACCAGGCGGGATTGCACCCCTTAACAGCCTTAACAAGTTTAACGAAAGCTGAGAAAACAAAATTATTGGATGAAGGCATTGTTCTCTGTAAAGAACTCCACGAAAGTCCGAACTTGTTGGATAAAGTAGGGATTCCCAACTCCCGACACAAAAGAATTCTGGAAGATTCACTTGAACTATGCAAAATCTAATCCTAGAACAACCGATGAAAACTAATCAAATAAACATTCACTTTTTGGGGGCAGCAGGTACAGTAACCGGCTCAAAATATTTAGTGGATACAGGAGATAAAAAGATACTCATAGACTGCGGACTTTTTCAAGGGCTAAAGGAATTACGCCTTAAAAACTGGGAGTACCCACCTGTTAATGTTGCAAATATTGATGCTGTTTTGCTCACCCACGGCCATATGGACCATACAGGTTATCTGCCGAGGTTGGTGAAACAAGGCTTCAATGGTTCCATCTATGGTACGAATCCTACTTTGGACATTGCAAAAATCATATTGAACGATAGTGCAAAAATTCAGGAACAGGAAGCAGAACGTGCCAATAAAGAAGGCTATTCCAAACACAGTCTCGCAGAACCGCTTTACGATTTAAAGGATGTAGAAAAAACCATTCCGCATTTTAAGGGCATTCCACAAGCACAATGGATTCCGTTATTTGATGGTATCAGGGCTCGGTTCCAGTACAGCGGGCATATTCTGGGTGCAACTTATATTGAGTTGGATATTTATGGAAAACGCTTTGTCTTCTCTGGAGACATTGGTAGAACCAATGATTTATTGCTCTATCCACCCCTTAAACCAAAAAAAGCGGATATACTTTTCGTTGAATCCACTTACGGAGGAAGGTTTCATCCTGATGAAGTAGAAGCGCTTCCAAAAATCGAAAAATTAATCAACGATACCATCAATAGAGGTGGCAGCTTATTTATTCCCAGTTTTTCGGTAGAGCGTGCCCAACTAATGATGCTTATCTTTTGGAAATTACTCAAGGAGAACAAAATCCCTAAAGTTCAAATGATTATGGATAGCCCAATGGGTGCCAACGTATTGGAACTGTTTCATAGAACTCGGGATTGGCACAGATTGGAAGACAACGAATGTGACGAAATGTGTTCACATTTTACACTTGTTAGCAGTTATCGCGAAACAATGGAATTAAGAACTGATAACAGACCAAAAATTGTAATTGCAGGGAGTGGAATGCTCACAGGCGGAAGAATGCTCAACTATCTTGAAACACAGGCACAAAATCCAAATAACACCTTGCTTTTTGTAGGCTATCAAGCTGAAGGCACACGTGGTAGAAAGCTGTTGGAAGGTGAGAAAGAACTAAAAGTCTATGGAATATGGGTGCCTTTCAATATGCAGGTCGCTGAAATTGAAGGTCTCTCGGCACACGCAGACCACGCAGAACTTATAGAATGGATGGGCGACATTAAAAATAAGCCCGAACGTATATTCATTGTCCACGGTGAAAAAGAAAGTGCAGAAGCATTACAAAAAGGTATCAAGGAAACCTATGGATGGAATACAGAAATTCCGCAATTATACACCATCGAAGAAATAGAATAAATCCCAGCAATCAATAAAATAATGGACCCACACTCAAACATACTAAAATATAAACATCTCGGGATTTACACCCAAAACGAATATGTAGTGTATATGCGTGAGGATTGCCACGTCTGTAGTTCTGAAGGGTTTGTAGCACTAACAAGGATCAGGATATCAAATGCAACCACCTCAATCGTCGCAAGCTTGAACGTTTTGAGTTCCGGCCTTCTTTTACCAAATGAAATAGGCCTTTCGGATGCTGCAGCAAAAAAACTGAATGTTTCCCAAAATGAAATGCTGTATGTTTCCCATTTGGAGCCTATTGAATCGTTAAGCCACGTAAGAGCTAAAATCTATAATCAAAAACTGGATTTTAAAGCCTATAACAACATCATCAACGATATCGTAGAAGGCAATTATTCTAACATTCACCTATCGGCATTTATTACAGCCTGTGCGGGCGACCGAATGGATATTGATGAGATATGCGACCTTACTAAAGCAATGATAGCTTCAGGAAGACAGTTGGACTGGAGTAAAGATATTGTGGTCGATAAACATTGTATTGGTGGTTTACCAGGCAATAGAACAACCCCATTGGTAGTAGCTATTGTTGCCGCTTATGGACTTACAATGCCTAAAACTTCGTCACGTGCCATCACTTCACCAGCTGGTACAGCAGATACGATGGAAGTATTGACCAATGTAACGCTCTCTTCCGAAGAAATAAAAGCTGTAGTCGAAAAAGAAGGAGGATGTTTTGTCTGGGGAGGTACAGCGCAATTAAGTCCTGCCGACGATGTGCTCATTAAAGTTGAAAAAGCTTTGGATATCGATAGTGAAGGTCAGCTCATCGCTTCTGTACTTTCTAAAAAAGCGGCGGCAGGTTCTACTCACGTTGTCATTGATATTCCAATTGGTGAAACCGCCAAGGTTCGCAGTACTGAAATGGCTCTAAAATTAAAAAATCATATGGAAACCGTTGGCACTGCTGTTGGGTTGAAGGCAAAAGCTGTGGTTACTGATGGAACGCAGCCTGTTGGAAGGGGTATCGGTCCCACTTTAGAAGCTATTGATATATTAAAAGTTTTGAAAAATGAAGCTGATGCACCTAAAGACCTAACAGAAAGAGCATTGCTTTTAGCCGCTGAACTATTTGAGCTTTCTGGAAAAGAAGAAAAAGGAAAGGGACTGGAAACAGCACGTCAAATTCTCAAATCTGGAAAAGCTTATGAAAAATTTGTGGCCATTTGCAAAGCACAAGGACGCTTTTCAAAACCTGTTTTAGCACCTCATAAGATGGAAATTACAGCCGAAAGATCCGGAATTTTAAAAAGAATTGATAACCGAAAAATAGCGAAGCTCGCAAAGCTTTCAGGAGCACCTCAATCTATTTCGGCAGGAATTCTATTAAATATCCATTTGGGAGAACAAATAGAAAAGAATCAATTGCTATATACTTTATATGCTGAATCCAAAGGCGAACTTAACTATGCATTGGAATATAAAAATAACCATAACGACATCATAACCATAATTTAAACGTGCTATGAAAACAATATTATTTAGCCTTCCCGGAAATGAAAAACTTACAGAGCTTTTAGCAAAAAAAATGGATGCTGAAATAGGGAAAGCCAACGTGCGTAAATTCCCTGACGGGGAGTCATACACGCGTATATTATCTGATGTTAAAGATAAATGTGTGGTACTAGTATGCACCTTGCACGAACCGGACGAGAAACTGCTGCCTCTATATTTTTTAAGCCACACAGCCAAATCCTTGGGAGCAATGTGCACCTGCTTGGTAGCACCCTATTTGGCGTATATGCGTCAGGACAAAGTATTTAATGAAGGTGAAGGAGTGAATTCCGGTTTTTTTGGAAGATTGATTTCAGGTTTTGCCGATAGCATTATCACAGTTGACCCTCATTTGCATAGAATTAGTTCTTTGGGAGAAGTGTATCAAATTCCAAATAAAGTAATTCACGCTGCTGATGCCATTTCAGAATGGATCAAGAAATACATCAAAAACCCGGTACTTATCGGGCCCGATTTGGAAAGTGAACAATGGGTTTCCGAAGTCGCTAAAAATGCTGGCGCACCTTTTACGGTATTACAGAAAGTACGTCACGGCGACCGTGACGTGGAAGTCTCTGTTCCTGATATGGATAAGTACAAGAATGCCACACCCATTTTGGTAGATGATATTATTTCCACCGCGCGAACAATGATTGAAACCGTACAACATCTGAAAAAAGCAGGAATGAAACCCCCTATCTGCGTAGGCATTCACGCCGTTTTTTCAGGAAATGCCTATCAAGATTTATTGGATTCCGGAGTAGAAAAGATAGTTACCTGCAATACCATTCCGCATCCATCCAATGGCATAGATTTAAGCAATATTATTGCAAAAGAGGTAAAGAAATTAATGCACCATATATGAGAAAACAAGGATTTATAGTACTATTTATCTTATTCAGCATCACAATGACTGGACAAACGGAAATGCTTATAGGGCAGATTTCAGGCAGAGTGGTCATTCGTGAGAATTTTGATGAAAAAGGTGCTTTTCTCAATAAACAAATATTTGAAGCGGGTGAAACAATAAAGAAAAATGGATATTATGAAATTGAGGTAGTTACAGAATTGTTGGATAAAGACAAAAAATTGACCGATAAATACACCACGACCTATCTCTGTAAGCCTGATGAAGCCAGTATTATAATAACGGCTTTGCCGTTTTCCAACCCAAAATCAAGGCAGACCAAGGTTAATACCACCTCTGAAAAATTTAAAAGGCTTTACGATTTGGACAACCTTGAAAATATAGAATTGGAAATGACTTTTGATTCGGGACTGCTCGATTTTTTTGGTTCCAAAAGTATTATAAAGATATATGACCGAAAGTTCAATGACAACAAAAAAACTATTAATTCAAAGATCAATATTAAGACCTATGCGTGGGGGATTCGCATTAAGCAACTAAATTATACTGTTAACGAGAAATTAAATGGACAAGGTCTATTGAACTTTCAAGAATTTATCGAAGAAGACAACAGTTATTTTACAATGACTTATAAATAAAAGAAAATGAATAATTATGACACCCTTTCAGAAGCTGTGAATGGCCTCCAGGCCAGAGGTTACAAATATGATTTTAATTTAAAGCCTCACTGTCTTGAGTGCCCCTCTTTAAAGCTGGAGATACACCCACAGGATTTTTTGGTCAATGAAGTATATAGATTTGAAGGAATGAGCAGTACAGATGACAACAGTATATTATTTGCTATCTCTTCCCGTTATGGGGTCAGGGGGATTTTGGTAGATGCATACGGTATCTATTCAGAAAATATTTCGGAAACAATGCGAACCAAACTAAGACAAATTAACCAGTAAATTCAGGAATTATGGAACATCACGACGAACACAAGGAGGAGTCAAAGAATTCAGCGAAGCGGGAAGCAAGAAAAGAAGAAGCTAACTTAAAGGATGACCTTGCTGAAAAAACAAAACATGGGCACAATAAGGCGATGGACCGGGACATGATGGATCATGACAGGGGGAAACATGACGATGATGAACCCGCTCATGGCCATGCAGGTCATGATCACCATAAAATGATGATTGAAGATTTTAAGAAGCGTTTTTGGGTAACTCTTGTTTTAACTATCCCAATCCTCTTTCTGTCGCCAATGATCCAGGATTTCTTTGGGTACAAATATCTTCTACCAGGAAATAAGTACATCCTTTTTGCCCTCTCGACTGTTGTTTACTTCTATGGAGGCTGGCCATTTTTGAAAGGCTTTTGGTCTGAAGTGAAAAAAGCTGCCCCAGGGATGATGACCCTCATTTCTATGGCAATTACAGTGGCTTATCTCTACAGTTCTGCCACGGTCTTTGGTCTCGAGGGTGTTGACTTTTTCTGGGAACTCGCTACGCTTATTGCTATTATGCTGGTAGGGCATTGGATTGAAATGAAATCTGTTTTGGGTGCTTCCAAAGCTTTACAGCTTTTGGTGAGTATGATGCCTGCGGAAGCGCATCGGGTAAACGGAGATCAGATTGAAGATGTAAAGCTGGATACGCTAAAAAAAGGAGATATAATTCTTGTTAAACCTGGTGAAAAAGTGCCTGCAGATGCTATAATCGTGGAGGGTGAAAGCTACCTGAATGAGTCGATGCTTACCGGGGAATCAAAACCGGTAAAGAAAAGTACAGATCAAAAAATAATTGGTGGATCTATTAACGGCAATGGATCCTTAAAGGCTAAAGTCGAACATACCGGGAAGGATAGCTATCTCAATAAGGTGATCACTATGGTGGAGGAAGCGCAAAAATCCAAATCCAAAATGCAAAACCTTTCCGACAGGGCCGCAAAATGGTTGACCTACATAGCATTGGGTATTGGTTTTGGCACTCTTGCGGTTTGGTTGATCTTAGGCTTTCCTTTTGTGTACGCACTTGAGAGAATGGTGACGGTTATGGTCATTGCCTGCCCCCATGCGCTAGGACTGGCAATTCCACTTGTAGTCGCAATTTCTACAGCAGTATCTGCCCAAAATGGATTGTTAATTCGTAACCGAACGGCTTTTGAAGAATCCCGAAAAATTACCGCCTTACTTTTTGATAAAACCGGAACCCTTACTAAAGGGGACTTCGGCGTCACCCGTATCGAATCTGTGAATGATAAATTCTCCAAGGAAGAGATTCTAAGGCTTTCCAGCGCGTTAGAACAGAGTTCTGAACACCCTATTGCTGTTGGGATCATCAAAAAAGTAAAAGATGATAAAGTCCCTATTCCAAAACCAGAAAACTTTAATGCCATTACCGGCAAAGGAGTCGAGGCCACTGTAGAGGGAAAAGAGGTGAAAGTAGTAAGTCCTGGATACTTGCGGGATGAAAATATCAACATCCCCGAAGATGCCTATAGCGATGCAGCCGAAACTGTGGTTTTTGTATTGATCAACGGTGAATTAGCCGGGTATATCGCGCTTGCCGATGAGATTAGACCCGAGTCTGCAGACGCCATCAGGATATTTAAAGAGAACAATATTAAAGTTTTTATGGCAACAGGGGATAATGAGAGGACCGCTAAAGCAGTTAGTGACAAACTCGGTCTGGATGGATATTATGCAGAAGTCTTACCCCATCAAAAAGTGGAAATAGTTAAAGAATTGGAAAGTAAGGGAGAATTTGTGGCCATGACCGGTGACGGGGTTAATGATGCGCCGGCTTTGGCTCAGGCGAACGTTGGTATTGCAGTAGGTTCGGGAACAGATGTGGCTGCAGAAACTGCCGATATCATCCTGGTCAACAGTAATCCTCAGGATATTGCCAATCTAATCCTTTTTGGAAAAGCTACTTATGATAAGATGATTCAGAACCTGGTATGGGCAACGGGTTATAACGTTGTAGCCATTCCATTAGCTGCCGGAGTACTTTATTCCACAGGTTTTGTGTTAGGACCTGCCGTTGGGGCCGTGTTTATGAGTTTGAGTACAGTTATTGTTGCAATTAATGCGCAGTTACTGAAGAAAAAGATTGGAAAATAGGAGAAAAAGTTCTTGGAAAATTTCATTTAATTTTCATGAAAAATTTTGCAATGGAGACACTTGCAAAGGCTAAAATATTTCTTTCTCACTGATTAGAATTATAAAGGGAAATCAAGGGTCCAATTTTTACTTTGAAAAATAATATGTTTAGTTTTTAATGATATGTTTTGAAATAATTAAACCCGATTAAAATTAGGATATGACGAGACACAGAATAATGATACAGAAGTGGAAATATGATGAGGTTGGTCAGGATATAAAAAGAAGTACCTCAAGAGATCCTAATGAGATTTCTGCACCACTTGAACATTTGGAAGAGCTTAAGAACAGCGACTACAAAATTGATGATCATTTTTCCAGGATTTATGGAAGGCAGATAGTTGATGCTACTGGAACAAGAGTGGGAAAGCTGAAGGATTTTTTGTTCGACAAAACCCAGAAAAGAATAAGATACCTCGTTGTGGGATTAGAGATAAATGTAAAAGAGGATAAGGATGTTTTAATTCCCATAGGAAGAGCAGAACTAAATCAAGAGAAACAAAAAATTGTTGTTCAGGAACAAGTAAGTGCTGAGAAACTAAAAACATTGCCCACCTATAAAAACTTAAAAAGTCTCGCTATTGAAGATGAAAAGAAGACTCTGCTAATTTTTTCCGCAAAACAAAAGGAGGAAATCAGTTATACGCAAGGGAATTTTTACAACCAGGAGGATTTCAATGAAAGGACTTTTTTCGGTTCTGATGAAGAATGAGGAAATGCAGGTCTACTTATAGTCAAAGGAATTCAGCTTATTAAATGAAAGCCCGGAATTTCCTTTTTTTGAAGTTATATTGAAGGTTGATTGATTTTTTTTAAAGAATTATATGTCTGAATATAAAAAGAACAGCCTTTCCCTTACCGGTGCGGTGGCAATGGGAACAGGTGTAATGATTGGTGCAGGGATTTTTGCGCTCCTTGGGCAGGTGGCCGAACTCTCCGGGGAATACTTTGCATATGCTTTTATCCTGGGAGGAATTATTTCCGGTTTTAGTGCCTACTCTTATATTAAAATGTCCAATGCTTATCCTTCAGCAGGAGGGATAGCTATGTACCTGCAAAAAGCGTATGGCAAAGGAACTATTACAGCTGCCGCATCTTTGCTCATGGCCTTTTCTATGATTATTAATGAAAGCCTGGTCGCCAGGACATTTGGGAGTTACACCTTGCAGCTATTTGATGCTGGGGAAAGAAGCTTCTGGGTTCCAGCCTTAGGGGTAGGATTGCTTATAACAGCCTTTGTTGTAAATATTCTTGGAAATAAAGCAATTGGAAAAATCTCCCTTTATATGGCAGCTTTAAAAATTGGAGGTTTAATTATTTTTGCAGCTGGAGCCCTTTGGGCTTCCGGGGTGGATCTGGATGCGGCTGTTCCTTCTGAAGAACGCAAAAACAGCATTGTTGATTATGTTGCTGCACTTGCCTTATCTATTTTGGCATATAAAGGTTTTACTACTATAACCAATAGCGGGAGTGAAATTGAAAAGCCTCACAAAAATGTTAGTAGGGCCATAGTAATTTCTTTATCAACTTGTGTGGTAATCTATTTTTTAGTAGCTCTGGCTGTAGGATCGAATCTTTCTATTACTCAAATAATAGAAGCAAAAGATTACTCGCTTGCGGAAGCTGCTCGGCCCCTGTTCGGGGATTTTGGATTAATCTTTACCGTTGGAATTGCTATTATAGCAACGGTTTCCGGGGTGATCGCCAGTATTTTTGCAGTTTCCCGGATGACAGGAATGCTCACAGATATGCATTTAATCCCCCATAGCCATCTTGGAATGTCTGGAACTATCCAAAGGCATATGCTGATATATATAGTAGTAATTGCAATTATCTTGACCATATTCTTTGACCTAAGCCGAATTGCTTCTTTGGGTGCTATTTTCTACCTGGTCATGGATATAATCGTTCATGTGGGGGTTTTGAGATATCTGAGAAAGGAAGTAAAAGCAAAATCAGCTATTTTGATTACAGCAATTATTCTTGATGTTGTTGTTCTTCTTGCCTTCTTGATTGTAAAATCTCAAACTGACATATTTATAATTTATGTCGCGGTTCCTTCTATTATTCTAATTTTTATTGCTGAATTTTTCTTTCTGAAAAACAGGTTTGACGAAGGGGAAGCTGATATGCATTCCCATGAGTAAATACAAATTCTACTTTTACAGAATAGTAGCGTAAATTATTTTAACTAAAAACGTAATTAAATGACCCATAAATATAAAATATCAGGAATGACCTGCAACGGCTGCCGAAGTACGGTGGAGAAAGCTTTGCAGGGAGTTGAAGGAGTATCTAATGTTGAAGTAAACCTTCAGAATGAACAGGCAGTTATTGAGATGAAGCAGCATGTGCCCGTGGCAAAGCTACAGCAGGCACTGGAAGAAACGAAAGGAAGCTATTCTATTGCTCTACCACTTGAGGATGAAGGTAGTTCTCAAACAATATGACGCATACCTATGCTGTTCACGGGATGACCTGCAACGGCTGCCGTAGCCGTGTCGAAAAAACCTTAAATGAAGTAGAAGGAGTCACAAAGGCTTCGGTAGACCTAGAAAAGGAAGAGGCGATGATAGAGATGGATAAACATATTCCACTTAAAACCTTTCAGAAAAAGCTGGAGGAAGATGGAGGAACTTATTCTATCACTGTGCCGGGAGAGAAACCCAAAAAACCGTCTAAAGAAAATACATAAAAAGCGACGGGAGGATCTGGAACCTTTTATTATCCAATGTACTGCGAGGAGGAAAAAACCTACAACAAACCCGGGGATTGCACGGTGTGTAGGGTGAATCTTGTGGAAGTACCGTTTTCGCAAAAGATGCCTCAGTGATTTACCTCCCTCATGCATCCTAAAACAGTAGAGGATGAAATGGGTTCCTGCCCAATTTGCGGGATGGATCTTGTGCCTATGGAAGGAGGTGTGGATGGAGATGATAAGACTTAAGAAACTGCTGAAGAAGTTCTTGACTGCTACTGTCTTCACCGTTCCTAATTTAATAGCAGCGATGTCTGAGGAAATGTTTTCAGATAATCCACTGTTAGAGCTAATGGATTGAAAGTACCGGAAATGGGTTCATTTAGGGCTATCTGTTCCTGTTGTTTTTTATGCCACCTGGATGTTTTTTGAACGAGCTTATTGAAAACAAGACCCTGGGTATTCCAGTTGCAGCAGGATTGCCGTAGTCATTTTTAGTAATACTTCTTTCACCTATAATTGCTGCCTTGGCTATTGCAGCCCTGTTGCGGTAATAGCAAATGCTTGGCGTCTTAGAGCTGCAAAGGTTTAGCATATAATGAAAATCTATGGTTCCTTGACAAAGACATTACAATCTAAATTACCATTATCCTGGGATAGTGAATGTATTTTCTAAAATAATAGAACAGGGCGAAATCCATAATAACTAATTTGTTCAAAATTGATACAAATTACGTTATGGATTTCAAAAGAGAGAGAGATGCGAATAAGCGGCTATGGTGTCTGATTTTCGCTTCAATAGTAATTGTAGAGTTGGGATGGTGGATAGCAGAAGAAGTTTTCTGTGAGCCTGTAATAGAGGTTGATTCTAAAGGAGAGAAAGAAATTTCACCTAATGATTCTTTTTTTGTAGGATTTCAGGATGAATTTCAGGGTCTATTTATATTGGCTTCTCAAAAATTATAACATAGATAAAAACAAATAAATAATAAAATGTCAGAAACATTGCTAATCCTTGGATTCATTATACTATTAATAGCTATACATGATTTCTTTTACACTACTCTTTCCGCCAGTGGGGCGGGTTTTATTTCTGAAAATGTGGCAATTTTATCAGATAGGATACTACAGTTCTGTGTGGGGATTTTTGGGAGAAAGCTTTATAACTATCACGGGCTATTCATAAATCTCATGATCCTCGCAGTATGGCTTTCTATGATTTGGTTTGGACTTTTCCTGGTTTATTCTTCCAACCCCGAGGATATTACTAACAGTAGCGGCAGAGTAGCAAATTTCTGGGAACGGCTCTATTTTACTGGATATATACTTTCTACTCTGGGGATGGGAAATTTTAAACCTATATCGCCTTTTTTTGAACTGGTTACGAGCTGCTTTTCCTTCTTTGGATTCATTTTTTTCACCAGCTCGATGACTTATTTTCTTTCAGTTTCATCTGCTGTGGTAAAGAAAAGAACCCTGGCGAAAAGCATCCATAATTTGGGTAATAGCCCCCAGGCCATAGCAAATAAGTTACTTAGACTAGATTCCCCCTATAGTTACCTACAGATCCTTGACCTTCAGGAGAAGGTAGACGAACATTCCGTAAGTCATCAGGCTTATCCTGTTGTTCATTACTACAGTCGGTCCCAAGTGAAAGACTCGTTCAGTATTAATATCACAAGATTAGATGAGGCTTTATCAATTCTTCTTAAATCTAACAAGGGAGAAAATTTTCGGGAGGAATTGAAAATTTTGCGTTCTTCTCTGTCAGATTTTCTTCGAAATCTAGATAAAAATTTCTCCCGCAGCTTGCCTAAAGCTGAAGTTTCCCCAGGCAATGAAGATTTACCGCGCAGTTTGACTCAAAGAAACTCACAAGAGTTGGTTGAGCGTAGGCGTATTTTGGGGAGCTTGCTTAGAAGCGAGGGCCTTAGCTAGCACCAGGTCGTGGAACAGGATCAAGAAAGCTAAAAAATATGTCATAATTAACAATTATATCCTCTATTCTGAATAAAAAACTTAAAAATAAAATGTCTCTCCTAGCGGAATCGATTTTTACTATAGATAGCCATGGATAAAATTACATTCAAATATTCTTCTTTTTTTTAAAATAAAATGATAGAAATACTATTGAAGAACTAATACTTTACTCTCTTTAAAGTTAATAAGAGGATAAGTTTAAATCATAGTTAAATAGAGCGGTTAAATGTCGATTTAGTATTTATAGACTTATCAGTCATATGTCAGTCTTTAACAGCCTGTTAACCACTGCTGTATATGGTTTTGTGTACCTTGCTAACAGATTGATAACAAGGAATTCCACTAAAAATAGACCATTATGAAAATCAAATCCTTTTTCTCTTTAATCTGCTTATTAACTATATCCTTCGCAACTTTTTCGCAGGAATCGGTAGGACTGGAGGTTGTAGCAGATAATCTAGTTTCCCCTGTGGCATTTGTTGAATCTCCTGATGAATCTGGAAGGTATTTCATCGTTGACCAGGTAGGGGTGATCCGAATTCATACTCCCCAAAAAGGACTTTTGGAAGAACCATTCTTAAATCTGAAAAATAAGATAGTTGAACTAAAAGATGCCCATGAAGAACGAGGTTTGTTAGGACTTGCTTTTCACCCCAATTATAGTGAAAACGGCAGGTTCTTCGTCTATTATAGTGCACCCCTGAGTGGGGATGGTCCCGAGAACTGGGATCATACCAGCCACATTTCAGAATTCAGGGTCTCTCCGGATAACCCCGATATGGCTGACAAAGCTTCAGAAAAGATCATTCTGAAGGTCGATCAGCCACAGGATAATCACAATGCTGGGACTTTGGCCTTTGGGCCAGACAATTACCTCTACATTGCCCTTGGCGATGGTGGTGGGGCAAATGATATCGACATGGGACATGTACCTGATTGGTATGGGGAAAATGCCGGTGGTAATGGGCAGGATGTAGAGCAAAACCTGCTGGGCAGTATCCTGAGAATTGACGTAAATGGAGATGCTCCTTATAATATTCCTGATGACAATCCTTTTGTAGATAAGGAGGGAATGGACGAGATCTACGCCTACGGGCTCAGAAATCCGTACAGGTTCTCGTTTGACATGAAAGGAACCAATGATCTCATTGCGGGAGATGCAGGACAGGTACTTTGGGAAGAAGTAAGTGTGATCACAAAAGGTGGCAATTATGGATGGAACGTGATGGAAGGAACACACTGCTTCAATGCCTATAATAACGATAAAGAGAAGGAGAAATGTCCCGAAAAAGATAAGATGGGCAACCCTTTAATAAGTCCTGTGATTGAATTTAAACAAGGCGGGACCGACCATGGAGGCAAAGGCCTGGTCGTCATAGGAGGTTATGTTTACAGGGGTGAAGACCTTAGAAATATGGACGGAAAGTACATTTTTGGCACCTGGACGCAGCATCATGGAAAACCTGCGGGAGCCGTGTTCGTTTCAACTCCAAAAGAGACCGGCATGTGGGATTTTCAAGAGCTGAAAATTGCTCAGACCAACTCTACTTCAATCGGCCATTATTTATTGTCTTTCGGTCAGAACAAGGAAGGAGAAATGTTTATTCTTACAACCGATGAAGAAGGCCCTATAGGTACTACCGGCAAGGTTTTTAAAATGGTTGCTCCTTAAATAAAGTTAGCTTTATGTGATGAGCTAGTTCATTCTGAAAGTACCGCGGATCTAATCTCGTCAAAGACAGCCACAGGTTTTAAGGTTGCTTCTTTTCCCTTAGAAGAAGAAATGAAGATCGGCCAATCCCCGGTTGATTCAGGACGGCGGCCGTGGGAACCTTTTACCAGCTCAGGCTTTAACGGAACTACATCCATGAGTGTCCGGAAGCCCAGCTTTTTCCGTAGTAATTTCAGACCTATTTTCAGCTTGGGGAATTTTATGTCAGGATCGATAAAAAGCTCCGCAGGGTCATATCCCGGCTTCCGGTGAATGTCGACTGTTCGGGCGTAGTCAGGAGCTTTTTTGTCATCCAGCCAGTAATAGTAACAAAACCAGGAATCCTTGTCGGCAATAGCAATAATATCTCCGGCACGTTCATGATCCAGGTGATACTCCTTTTTCTCTTCTCCTGTAATTAACTTTTCAATTCCGGGTAGCTCCCCTAGCAGTTTTCCTATTTCAGAAATCCTGCTTTTGTCCCTGACGTAAATGTGGGCGAGCTGGTGATCACAAACAGCAAAAGCTTCACTGGCGCCAGCATCAAAAACATCATAACCCAGTTCCTCCCTGACAGCGATACAGTTTTTTTCCCTTAGCAGTTTGTTGATATAAACAGGACGTTCTACTTCAGTTATTCCATATTCAGAAAGTAAAATTACTTCAGCACCTTTAGATTCATAGTAGTTGATAAGGTCCTGACAAATTTCGTCCACCTGTTTCAGGTCTTTGTCAATATTGGGATGATGTGAATCCAGGCGCTGAAAATTATAATCCAGGTGTGGAATATAAATGAGAGTCAAAGTGGGATCATTTTGTGCATCGACCATCTTCGAGGCCCGAGCAATCCATGTTGAAGCCTCAATTGAAGTGGCAGGGCCCCAGAATTTGAACAGAGGAAATTGTCCTAATTCCCTCTGCAGATCATCTCTTAAATGGGAGGGGAAGGTATAGATATCAGGAATTTTCCTGCCGTCTGCCGGATACATTGGGCGAGGGGTGATCGAATAGTCCACAGAGGAATACATATTGTACCACCAGAAAAAATTTGCACAGGTGAAATCCGGATTACTTTTCTTCAGCGTTTCCCAGATCTTTTCGCTTTGTACAAGCTGGTTGGGTTGCCTCCAGAATTTCACTTCACTTTCCTCTTTAAAAAACCAGCCATTGCCTACAATCCCTGTCTCTTCAGGATATTTCCCTGTAAGGTAAGTAGCCTGGGCGCTACACGTAACAGCGGGAAGTACCGGATCTATAGCTCTTACCTGTTTTTTTCCTGCCCACCCTTTTAAGAAAGGTGTTTTGTCTCCCACTAAATTCTTTGAAAGTCCAACTACATTAATAACGACTGTTTTTTTCATTTTTTAAAGGTTACTTAGCACCCACCGATATTCATGGGCAATAGATTCGGTTAAAGAGCTTTGATTCTTTTCGGGCAATACATCCCAGGTGTAGGTCTCTATCTCAAGATGAGAAGTGATCTCCTTCAGGTTTGGTAGGGAAAAAACCTTTTCTATTTGTTGCCGGGTAGAGCAGATCTCATCATATTCCGCAGCAAAAATGGGAACGTGGAAATGAATTCGCCATTCGGTGGAATGGGTCACGGGCAAACTTTCTAAGGCAGCCGGAAGATCTTTATAGCGTTCAAAAGAACCGTCGGGTAGTAAACCCACTACCTGATGTAAATAAACAGAATCTGCAAAAGCTGTCAAACGGTCCTGAATTCTTTTCCGCTCAGGTTGCTCCAGGGGAATAGCGATCTTCAAGGCTGAACTTATTTGGATTTTTCCAATCTTTATTCCTGCTTTCTCAAAATTTGCCATGACTTCAGATGGTTCCTCATAAAGAAGGGCAGAATGGCAAACATCATAGCAGATCCTAAGATGATCCAAAATGATGGCATGTGCTTTTTCCGCCGGGACCCTGAGCTTTTTTTGTAGAAGTACCCCAACATCCTGTACTAAATATTCAAAGAATGCTACCGCCTCGGCTGAACTTTCTACCATTCCATCCGGTTCGGGTTCTATATCCAGATGAATCTCTGTACCTGTACTTTCCTTCAGCTGAAAAAGCAGCTCCACAACAGCAGCGAAATTTTCAGTGATCTTCTGTTCAGTCTCCTTATCATTTTTAATATTTTTCTGAGTAAACCTATAAGATACGGGAGATGTTGAAATGCTGCCTGAACTAATTTCCGCCGGTATAAGCTTGCCCAAAATTTCAATAAGGTCCCCGGTGTATTTTAGTCTTTCCTTAGTGCTCCAGTCGGGGTCATGTACCTTTTCTTTAACATGCGTGGCGTGAAAAGTGCCGTAAGGGAAGCCATTCATGGTGAATACGTACAGGTCGTTTTGTTCAAGCCATTTTTGAAATTTGTCCAGCCCGTTATTTTCCAGGAGACCGGCTGCAGCTTTTGCCGACAATCTCAAGCCGATGCCAAAGGGTGTCTCAGGTGCCAATTTTTCCTTTAAAGGCAGGATATACTTCTTAAGCTGAGTGAAAGTGGTTGCCCAGTCTTCCCCGGGATGCACATTGGTACAGTAGGTAAGATGATAGTTTTTGTATTTCAAGATGCACCAATTTTTTGATCTTCCTTCTCAAGAAAAAGGATGGATTCCTTCATTTTATCCTGATCTATTTGATGTACCTCTTTCCCCTTGCCAATTTCTTCAAGTAGCATAATAGTGAGGTCCCCGCCTAAATGTTCCCGAAATTCCTGAAGGCCTTCGAGCACCTCAAATTCTTTTTCTTCCAATCGAAGTAATTCCGGCGTATATAATCTGAAACCCAGATTCCAAAGTAGTTGAAGCACCTTGTCACAAGTAGATTTTTTTATCAAGCCGGTCTTCCATGAATAGACGCAATCCAGAGAGATTCCTATAGCAACAGCTTCCCCGTGTCTTAAGGAGTAATTGGTGAACTGTTCCAGTTTATGAGCTGCCCAGTGGCCAAAATCAAGAGGCCGGGAGGAGCCTGTTTCAAATGCATCTCCCGAAGAGATATGTTCTAAATGAAGCTCTGCACATCTGTAAATGAGGTACTGCATACTTTCATTATCCCGGTTGACCAGTCTTTCGGTGTCATTCTTAATCCAGTCAAAAAAATTCCTGTCTTTAATAAGGGCCACTTTCACGGCTTCAGAAATGCCGCCTCGCCAGTCTCTTTCTTCTAAAGTTCGTAAAAACTGCTGATCATTGATGACAGCGAAGGGAGGGGTGAAGGTTCCCAGGAAATTCTTTTTGTTGTACCAGTTTATTCCATTTTTGACGCCCACGCCCGAATCATTCTGGGATAAAACAGTGGTGGGAACTCTTATCAGTCTTACTCCGCGATGCGCAATGCCTGCTGCAAATCCTGCGGCATCGAGCACGGCGCCTCCTCCAATAGCTACTACGAACGAATGCCTGGAAATGCCATATTTATTAATTTGATCCAGAACAGAAGTAACGTGATCTAAATAGTTCTTGCTCTCTTCGCCACCCGGTAGAATGATGGGATCGGGAAAATCCTCGAGTTGTAAAATATCTTCGCAGTAAGTCCTGATTTTTTCCTGAAGGCCCGGTGTTTTTTCAAGTAAACCACTGTCAACCACAAATAAGAGCTTTAATTTTTTTTCTGTCTTTCGACTGAATACCTGCTTAAAAGTGGGATTTGCAGGGGCAAAAAGATCTTCGGTAAAATACACGTCATACGCTACAGGTAGAGTGAAGCTTTGCCGGATGTTTGTTTTTTGAGCACTTATTTTGGAATTCATAACAAGGTTTTAAGTGACCGGGAACAATTTTCCGGTCAGGAAAGAAAAGGGTAAAAGAGTCAACACCACAAGCCCAAAAACAAGACCTGCTGAGGAAGCCGCAATGGCTGCGTTCATAACAATCAGGGAGATGATCCCCACTTTTACAGCCAGGCGTATTTTCTTAGCTGAAGGTTCTTTAATAGCCCGAACAAGGGGAGGCAGGATAAGAGCTGCAAACAGGATTACAAACAGAACAGTGGAAAAGAAGTCGCTGGCTTCTGATTCATATCCCAAATATGCAATAGCTGTAATGACCAAAAGATAAAAAAAAGCTGCCACATATAAGGGTTTCCGGGTAGAACCTGTTACCTCACCTTTGCTAATGGAGGTTATGGCTGCAATGTAAATTACCGGAATGAATAGCAGGTACCAGTTTTCCCCAGTGATAGCAGGAAGTATTGACATTCCCAGGAGGAGATTTAAACCCCTGCAAAGCCCCATATTTATGGGGCCTATCCAGTCAATATGTTTCCCTTTGGCGTCATAAGCGGTGGCTAAAACTGCAATAGCCACTGCCAAAAACCCTGAAACTACATTAACCACAAAAGAAGCTGCTATTCCAATCAGAAAAAGCACCACTCCCAGGCTCAAAGCCTCCTTTTTGGTCACCTGTCCACTTGGAATAGGCCGTTCCGGTCGTTCCTGTTGATCTATTTCGGCATCAAAATAATCGTTCAGGACTACCCCGCCACCATACAAGCCTGCTGTCGCCAACAATAACAGGTAGAGATCTGCACTATAAAATACGACTAAACCCCCGGCAACAATTGATGATCCCGCAAGTATATCTGCAAAGGCGGTTATGATATTTGCAGGCCTCATTAGCTTCAGGTATGGCAACATTTATTCTACTTTATTAGGATGTCCTCTTCGTTTGATTGAGAAGTCGGAATTTGTTCCCCACGTAGAACCGAATTCCCCGAGAATTTGGCATTGAGATCAATTTCTTTTTCCGTTTCCCAGTCCTCTTCTTTCATTTGTCCGCTGCGTCCAAATGCAACCAGTGCATTGCCGTAGGTTACCTTTTCAATATCCTTTTGATCAATACCTCTTCTTTGCATTAGGGCAGCTGTTTTTGGGACTGCGAGAGGATCACTAATCCCCCAGTCGGCGGCACTGTTTATGAATATATTCTTTGAACCGTATTGCTTCACAACCTCCACCATACGTTCATTTCCCATTTTGGTGTTGGGATATATAGTAAACCCTGCCCAAAAACCTCTGTCCAGAACTTCTTTGACTGTCTCTTCGTTGTTGTGGTCTATTACTACCCATTCCGGGTCAAGTCCATGCTCCAGGCATATATCCATGCTTAAAGAAGTACCTTTTTTCTTGTCCCTGTGCGGTGTATGGATCTGCACCGGTAGTTCCAGCTCTTTTGCCAGGTCCAGCTGTTTTCTGAAGTATTTTTCTTCTGCTTTTGTTTGTTCGTCAAATCCTATTTCCCCTATTCCCACAACACCTTCCTTGAGAGCAAACCGGGGCAGCAGATCCATCACTTGTTCTGCCAGTTCTTCATTATTGGCTTCCTTTGAATTAAGGCCGATGGTGCAATAGTGTTTGATCCCGAACTGACTCGCCCTGAACCTTTCCCAGCCTATAAGGCTACTGTAATAGTCTTTAAATGTGCCAACATTTGTTCGTAACTGGCCAAGCCAAAAAGAAGGTTCAATTATAGCTACAATTCCTGCCTCGCGCATACGGCTGTAGTCATCTGTAGTTCGGGATGTCATGTGAATGTGTGGATCTATAAATTTCATATGTCAATATTTAGGTGTGTTTTTGAGTTTCCCATTTTTCAAGTAATTCTTCCCACTTTCGGGAATCCGGAGTTGAAGAATTTTTATGTTGCTCATAAGCAAGAACAACAGCTTCTTCATTTATGGGATCCATTTGTTTTGCCCTTGTTTTAAATTCCCGAAAGCGATTTTCAGTTAAGGCAGGAGTAATTAATCGCCAGACGAGTGGATTAAACTCCCTGCCGGCAGACCATCTTTCTGAGACCAAATCCAGCAGTAACTCAGCAAGTACCGGATTGGCACGTTCGGGGATGCCGACAATTTTCCAAAAAGGCCTCTCCATAAAAGCGGCTTTAAGTACCAGCCGATTATAAGCTTCTTCTGAAAAATGTTCATAAGGATAAGGATTTTCCAATGTAATGGTGTCAAAGACAGAGGTAGCATTAGAACGGGTACCGCTGTAAGCTATTTGGAGAAATCTTTCAGGATTAGGAAACAATGGTAGAGCTGAATAAATAGTGATTTGTTCATTTAGATCTGCAGTTTCCAACAATTTTTCAACTGTACCTGAAAATTCTTCCGGCTTCTCTGACGCAAAAGAAAGCAGAAGCAGAATTCTTGCCGCCTGCTCTGAATCAAGATTCTCCGGATGCCAATTCTTTTTCAGCGTTTGCGCCTTAAAGGTTTCTTCAGGCCCAATATTCAGATCTTTTCGGGTAATTTTTCGAGGAACCTTAGAAAAAGCTAATACCAGATCCCTCTCATTTCCTTGAGATCTGAACTTTTTTTCTTCCTCCTCAAGCCATTTTACTTCTTCTGAAGAACAAACCTCAGCGATCCAATCTAGCAGTAGTTTTTGTGGCTGTTTCATTGTGATTAAATTTTTGGTTGCAGTTCGATGTGCCAATGCCTTTTTAATATAAGAAATCTAATCTTCATCCTCTGTTGTATTTATCTTAATTTCAGCTATAGGAAGAGGTAGAGCCTTTTCTCTGTTTTCGAAAGATCAGGTTTAATAAAAGGGCAAAACTGAGAATAAGAAGCCCGAAAAATTCCCGGGTGGCTTCAATCCATGGTTTTTCATCTGACATTGATCCGGTGATATTTTCTGCAGAATGCAAGCTGAACCAGGTGTAGACGCCGTTATGAATAAAAAACAAATACACAGCGTAAGAAACGAAAACGGCCAGGCCTGCATAATGTAAAATCCTACTATCCTTCCGGAAAATCGCCAGGGTACAGATCAGTGCACCGTAGCCATATATTGACATCCATAAAAGTGGATCCGGGTCGTTGTGTTGTATAGCGGCAGAAACAAGAAAAATTACTGCAAAAAATCCATTGGCTATTTTCACGAAAAGTTGGTTTTGAACATTAGTCAGCTTCGCCCCACAAGGTGCTGGAGGTTCTCATTTAAAGTTATAAACGTGATTTAAGAAGATTAGCCGATTTAGCAAGAATTTAGTTATTCATATAGATCTATGGTCTCTTTCTCGACCGTACCTTCAAAATCTGGAACCGGACGTTCCTTTTTTTCTTCCTCTGTTTCTACTATGCCGTTTTCTCTTATGTCATTTATTAGCCATTGCATTTCCATGATCTCCCTACGCTGCGCCTTAATGATTTTATCTGCAAGCTCTCTTACCCTAACATCTTCTATTTGAGAACGTTCGCTGGTTAAAATTGCGATTGAATGGTGAGGTATCATGCCTTCCATGTAATCTGTATCTGAAACAGTTACCTGGCTTCGTACCAGCCATATCGAACCACCTATTAGTAAAACTCCGAAAGCAAGAGTGAGCATATTAGCTTTTTTGTTTTTGTACATGTTGAGCATATACAATAACATAATAATGATCATTGCCCCTCCCATGATCATTGTCATAAACAATCTGGTTTCACTATACCAAAAATGATCTATAATTTGGTAAGAATGTACATACATCAGAAAGAACATGGCAATCATTGAAGTTGCTATCATTAAAAAAAACTTTATGTAAGGCTTTTTGTTGTTTTGATTATTTTCCATTTTTAGATTATTTGGTTAGAAGTTATTTCTGATTTAAGCTTAATTTGATTGAGTATTAAACGCTTTTACAAATTAAATAGCTTGAAAATTTAATTACATAAAAATTGTGTTAAATGTAATTTTTGTCTTTGGGAGTGATTTTCAGGATGATTTCTTTACGGTAAACTTTAAAGAGCTGTAGCCCTTGAATTAATAGTTTTCCAAGAGTGAAATAGGCCTGACCTCCCGGCTCAATAAGCTTTTTCAAAATAGGGCAAACTTCATTTTATATGAGTACGCCGCGTTCTTTTTTGCTTTTCTTTTTAGGACAAGTATAATAAGCTGAATAATCAAGCGGACCCGTGTCTGTAAGCCAATAGAGTGCTTTTGTGTTAATGCGGAAGAGATAGAAATAAAACAGGTCTTTGAGGTGGTAATTAATTTACTACATTTCGCTTTTCAGGAACATCATCCAGCTGGCCGCCGCCTTTGGAAGGCATTATACGATAACAACTTTGGAATCCCATCAGAATAGCAAAGAGAATTATAATTCTATATTTTACCTTCATCTTTTTAATTTTAACTATTGGGGAGCAGTTTCCCATACAATTGTTGTAGTGGGTCCTGGTAAATCATTTATGTACTGTAGGCCGGTTTTGTTCCTGTGACAATCATAATCTAAATAATCTGTTCCAGGTCTACAGCCCCTGAGTCATAAAATTGTATTGCAGCTTAGGTAGCTTCTGCCCACCACCACCACATGAATTGGAGTTTCGGGAATAGTTGTCGGAAGGAAGGAAATATTGCGCTACACAAAAAAGCGGTGAAAGCTAAATTTTTGAATCCTAAGACCGGAACGGAGCGTTCTGAATTCGAATTGTAGCTGTTTATTGGGATCAAACGTAGATTTCAAATTATTGAAATTACCGGGGGCGCGAAAAAGTTTCTGTATCAGATATAACGGGTAGAAAAAGAAAGGCTGCTTTTTTTTAGCAGCCTTTAAATAGTTTAAGTTTACAAGGATTAAGCTCTAAAATTTCTGAGATTTTTAGCACATTCCCTACAGGCTTCTGCGCAGTCTTTACAATGCTTGGAATCAAATTTCTCACACTCTTCCGCACATTTTTCACACATTTCAATACAGTAATCCACCAAATTTTGAACATCCTTGTATTCTGTAACAAGAATGTCGTTTAATGCCCTGCATACTGCTGCACAAGCTTTGTCCAGTCTTATGCACTCAACCATATCCTTTAGGTTTTCTTCATTTAAACAAGCGTCCGCACACCAGTTGCAGTGATTTACGCAGTTTGACATGCCTTTAACTAATTCTTCATTTCTCATCGTTATATTTTTTAAGTTTATTTCGAAATTACAGTTTAACGATGTAAAAGACCTTTTGATTTTAAATATAAAACCTTAGTTATTATGGGTTTATCACATTTTTAGCATATTTTAACTTTCTGTTTAATACACAACCTGCATGCACGTTCTGCTATAAATGTTTAAGGTGAAGAGCGTTTATGTTTAGGTTATTGAGAGTAGCATTCAGCGTTCATAGAATTCTTAGTCGCCCAATTTCTGAATTGCTTGGCTATACAAAAGCAAAAGGCGGCAGGCCATGTGGTTTCGGTGAATTATTACGAAAAATTCAAAACGTACAATTTTTCAAAATTGGTTAGATATTATATGTGCTCGTTTTTCCCGGAAAAAATAAAATTTACCTACAATAAAGATCAAAAAGTAACAATTCAAATGCCAACCCTGAAAATATCAAAGTTCTGTACTTATTCTGTACTTGATAAAAGAAAAAAGGCTTTCGATTTCTCGAAGGCCTTATTTTTATTGGTAGCGAGAGGGGGCACGATCCCCCGACCTCCGGATTATGAACCTATCTTCATTAATAAAATTAATCGTTGTAACCGAAGATGTAGATATTTTCAACCATAGCCGTTGAAAAACCATGGCAGCAACAGATGAAATCCAAAAATTTTTCTATTTCCGTACTTCAAAACGACCAAAGTATCCCTATTGCAGAAACGGCGCTCGCTTTGTATTTACCCGTTAACGGAGAAATTAATAACTTTGTCTAAAGCATCATCGGCATCTTTATGAATAAAATTTGCCTGATAGTTCAAAGTTGTTTTTAAGTCACTATGTCGATATAATTTCTGAAGCATTAAAGGATGTATTTTATCCCCAGCTATATTCCCGAAACTATGACGTGCAATATGATTTGATAAATTCTTATCAATTTCACATTGGCTGGCAATTCGTTTCAAATATTTATTAAACAGTTTTGTTGAATTTCTAGTTTTTATAAAAATATCCTCTGCGTTGTCACTCTTTGAATCCTTTAGAAAGGGAAATACATACCCATTATTTTCTTTTTGATTTTTTCTGTAAAAATTCAATATGACATTAGCTTTATCAGGAATTTTAAGACTTAAGGGTTTTTCGTTTTTATTCATAACATAATAAAGTCGGTTATCCTTAAAATTAGCCCATTTTAATTTGACCACATCTGAAATACGTATGCCAGCAAAGTAAAAGGCAATCAACCATACGTTGTGCGTATGCCAGATTGATGATTGAGGCTCAAATTGTAGGGATTCTATTTTTTCAACTTCCTTAGTTGTAAGGCCAATTTTGTTACCCGAACCGATTCGTATCTTTTCCTTTTCTCCCGCAAATGGATAAAATTTCGAAGCTACAGTTCCATCTTTAATAGCAATATTAAAAAGCGTTCTAATGAAAATTAGTTGATTTGATATAGTACGTGTTTTCTGATTCAAGTAGGTAGAACAGAAAGTTTTATATCTCTCTATAAATGCTTGATCGATATCCCGGAACTTCAAAGTCTTATTTTTCTTAAAATGATCTATGCCATCCATAAAAGAGTATTGAGATTTCCGTGCTTTACTCACCCTATCCTTTCTTCTTTGTTTTATAGCTTTAATTACATCATTTTTGGAGGACGAGGATTTAAGAGTAAGAAACTCTTCAATATTATATAAAATGGAAAGCTCTGATTTAGCAACCGAAAAAGTTCCACGATCATGTTTACTCTTAATTCGTTCTGCTGCAACTGCAAAGAATGACTTAGAGCCACCTGGTCCTTTCAATTTTTGTTTAGCCTGTTTTGGTGTCATGCTTTCATCTTTAGAATCAAAGTAAAGATCATTTGCCTCTGTCAACTTCTTCATCAAAAAGTTGTTCAGCTTTTTATGATTAGGATAGGTTCTCTTGGCTTTTCCTGCAACTTTATCCCAGTCCTTTTCGGAAATATATTGACCCAGCCACTTGTAATTTGTCTTATAATTTTCGCTAATTCTAAGAGCCAAAGGAATAGTGCCGTCCTTTTTCATCATATTTTTGCGCAATACAATTTTGATACTTGCCATAACCATCTTATTAGGAGAGTATAAAGATAATAAAAACTAGTACAGAATAAGTACAGAATAATTTTATTTTAGATGATATTATTTGATTTCCAAAAATATTAACGACCTTGAAAACAGTTGATTATAATGGCTTTTGGTCAAGTTTGATGATGTTAAGTGTCAAGCTCATAACCCGAAGGTCACTGGTTCGAGTCCAGTTCCCGCTACTAGCAAAAAAAAGGCTTCACATTTCTGTGAAGCCTTTTTTATTTCCACCTAGTACAGAATAATTCTGAATCTCTCATTATTAAATAAATCCTAAAGTTTCCATTTTTTATTCCCTGTTCTTTACATTATAAGAATTGTTAATCGCTAACAAATCATTTTAAATGAAGAACTTTACAATTATTGGAGGTGGGGCATGTGGCTCAGCCACTTTTATAGAATTAATCATCGAAATTTGCAGTCTCGGGCTTCAGGAAGAATTAAGTATTACACTCATAGAACGCAGGAAAAAATTTGGTTACGGACTTGCTTTTGGTTCCCGTCAAAAATCACATCTCCTTAATACCCAGGCAGAATTAATGGGAATTTATGCAAATGAACCCGGACATTTTGCGGAGTGGATAAAAGAAAAAGATGGTAACAAAGATGAAGTTAAGGTAGAAGGGAGCCTTTCTTCAGCGTATACCAGCCGGATTTTTTACGGAAATTACGTTTCAGAACAACTTGAAAATTATATTCAGAAAGCTAAAGAGCACAACGTCAAAATAAAGCTAATCAATGATGAAGCTGTAGATATCGATCGGGAAAAAAATAAGAAGTTTTCCATAACGCTGGAATCTTCAGAAACAATTACGGCAGATTATATCTTATTAGCTCCGGGAACGCCAAAGACCAATAAGTTTAAAGAATTTCGAGCTTTCAGATCCTATATAGATTTTCCCTGGCCTTCAAATCGAATAAAAAACAGGATTAACAAAGATGAAGCGGTGGGTATCCCGGGCAGCAGCCTTAGTGCAGTAGACACTGTAATGACACTCATGGACAACGGGCATACAGGGGAAATTAAAATGTTTTCCCCTTTTGGGATGTTGCCGCGTGTACAACCTTCTGAAAATAATAGCTTCAAAAGAAAATACCTTACGATTGACAATATTCATAAAATGACCAGGACCAAAATGCGCCATCCACGTGTAAAGGATCTTTTCAGGTTATATATAAAGGATGTTGAAGCAGCTGAAGGAAAGAAACTGGATTGGAAGAAACTGGACAGATCCGCCCGTCCGGTAAAAGATTTCCTGGAATACGACATTGCTGCTGCTGAAGGCGGCGGCGACCATCTTTTAAATGCCACCTATTCGCTTAGGTATGATGCCTCTCACATATGGGGCTGGATGTCTCTTCATCAAAAGAAATTGTTTAAAAAATGGCTTGGCAGTCATTGGTCGGCAAACCGTCATGCCATGCCCCTGCACAATGCAAAAAAATTGTTGTCCCTGTTAGAAAGCGGGCAGCTAAAAGTAATTCCGAAGAACACGAATATAGAATTTAGCCAGGAAGAACAGGAATTCAAAATTGAAACTGTAGGGGACGGCATGCATTATGTAAAAAAACTGATTAATGCCACAGGAACATCGTCCAGCCTTAAGGGTATGGATAGTGATCTTATTCATACGCTTCTGGAAAAAGACTATTTACAAGCCTATCCTGCCGGTGGCGCCGTGATTAACCCGCGTAGTATGCAGGTTATTTCAAAAAAATCTGGTGGCAACATATATGCAGTGGGACATTTGGCAAACGGTCTTTTACTGGATGTAGATGCCATGTGGTTTAATGTGAGGACAATTAGCAGGTTGGTAAGTGAAATTATTTTTAAAGTAGAACAGGATGGAGATTTTTCTTAAACTATATTCCGGTTTACTGCCTTACTTGCTATGTATTCCCGTTGGATACTTTTTAAAGCGGAAAGAGCTTGTGCCAAAGGAGTATATTCATAAGCCATTGCTCTTTGTGCTTATTCCGCTCCTGCTTATAGATCACGTTTTAAAAACCGAAATGTCCAATCTCATCATCCTGGCCAGTATGTCTTTTGGCCTGGCTTTCTTTGTCACTTTTCCGGCCATATGGTCTTTTAAAAAATTTGATGGGCTGGATAAGCCGTTGTTAATAAGTGGTTTCTCCTTTTTTAATGTACTTTTCTTCGGGATTCCTACCGTAAAAGCCATTTTTGATCAGGATGCCGTCACCACCTTAATATGTATTTACATAGGTACAGGTTTATTTGGTTATACTGTAGGGTACACTATGGTTGCAAAGTCTAAATTCGGAACAAAAAAATCTATTAAAGAAGCTCTTAAAGTCCCATTTATATATGCGTTTTTGCTGGCGATTGGCCTTAAGCTGTTTAATTATGAGCTTCCGGAATTCTTTACTCCGGTTCTTGATGTGCTGGGCGTAATTGTTTCGGCTGCAGGAATGACACTTTTGGGAATGAATATTACCAAGATAAATTTTAAAAACCTGGATCTTTCCTATTTCTCAAAAATACTTGGTGTTAGAACGGGCAGTGCAATATTAATAGCCGGCGTGCTCCTGGCTGCCGAATATTTTCTTTTTGATCTTCTTAATTCGCAGGAAAGAAGTGTATATTCTTTGATTCCGCTTTTTCCTATTGCTGCTACATTAACAGTATTCGCCTCCATGTTAGGTTCTGAAGAAAAAGATTCTGCTTTAATGATAATATTATCTATGATAGTATCACTTGTTTTAGTTCCTGCGATGGCTATGTTTTTTCAATAAAAATTTCAGTAGAACCAAAATTTAAAAGCATACAATTTATTTGAAGGTCGATAATTGCCATTTCAAGAGGGTGACTTGCAGAAGATCGGGGGGAAATTTTAGGTAGTTTGGGAAATAAGTTGGGTTGTTGTCTTTTTTTATTCTTTTTCTTTTCCATTTTCCCGCCTTCGCTCATTTCCTCTTTAACGTTTTTAATAAAGGCCGAAATTTGCCAATTTTCACCTCTCTTAAAATTTGCTCTTTCCTTTCTTCGCTCTTTTTCTCATTAATTTTTCTACTGAAGGTCGATAATTGCCATTTTTAGAGGGTGACTTGCAGAAGATCGGGGGGGAATTTTAGGTAGTTTGGGATATAAGATGGGTTGTTGTCTTTTTTTATTCTTTTTCTTTTCCATTTTCCCTCCTTCGCTCATTTCCTCTTTAACGTTTTCAATAAAGGCCGAAATTTGCCAATTTTCACTCCTCCTTAAATTTACTCTTTCCCTCCTTGGCTCTTTTGCTCTTTAACTTTTTTACTGAAGGTCGATAATTGCCATTTTTTGGGTGATGTTTTGAAGAGGAAAGTAAGCCAATAGCTTTTGAACGAGCAAAGCATGTCTTTTCCATATCAATTTTTCATAAAAAACCTTTAAACTCTCTCAATTAAAATTATGTTCTGTAATCTTTTACTAAATTTAGTAAAGACTGTGAATTTTTTGTCTTTTAGAAGATACTCTGGAATCTTTTTCTGAAGTTGAACATTTGTCATTAAAAATTTGAAAATAATCATCAGGACTGCAATAGGGTATAGTGTTGAAAAAGGCAATTCTCCATTCCCTGTTTTAGCTGAAGCCTTCGGAAACCCCGAATCTTAGTTTAAAGCAACTCGCCGTTGTTAGAAAATGTCCATGCTACTGCGAAAAATTCAGGATAAATGAAATAAAGATGAACACATAAACTAAACTTCATCTATGATAAAACCAAAAACCAACCAACCTGAACCGGCAGATTTTTCCGTAGAAAAAAGGGAGGTCAACCTTACCATAAATGGTGTAAAACAGGAAATTGAAGTAGAGGTGTGGACCTCTATCCTGGACCTGCTACGGGAACATTTGCACTTAACCGGGACAAAAAAAGGCTGTGACCACGGCCAGTGCGGTGCGTGTACGGTTTTACTTGATGGCACAAGGATCAATTCCTGCCTCACGCTTGCGGTAATGCACGAGGGCGCAGAAATTACCACAATAGAAGGATTGGCAAAAGGAGAAGAGCTTCATCCTGTACAGGAGGCGTTTATAGAACATGATGCTTTCCAGTGCGGATATTGCACACCGGGACAGATTTGCTCCGCAATTGGGCTCATTAACGAAGGAAAGGCTAAAAATCTTGATGATATTCGGGACCTGATGAGTGGGAACATTTGCCGCTGTGGTGCATATAATAACATAACAAAGGTAGTGCAGGAAGCGCTGGAAAGAAGCAGATCATGAGACCATTTTCATTCACAAAAGCGGGGGATAAAGCCACGGCAATAAAAGTAATTTCAGAAGCAGAAGAAGGGAAATTTATTGCCGGCGGCACCAATCTTCTTGACCTGATGAAATTCCATATCATGCATCCTGCGCACCTAATAGATATTACAGGTGTTGCTTTAAAGAATATAGAAGCGCTTGAAGATGGCGGATTGCGGCTTGGTGCGCTTGTTTCCAATGCCGATACGGCTTACCACGCAGAAGTGGAAAAGCGTTACCCGTTACTTTCCCATGCGATACTGGCGGGTGCTTCCCCGCAATTAAGGAATAAGGCTACAGATGGTGGAAATTTGTTACAACGAACCCGCTGCTATTATTTTTATGATCCTGCAACGCCCTGTAACAAGCGGGAACCGGGCACAGGTTGTTCTGCAATTAATGGTTATAATCGCTGGCATGCCATTTTTGGGGCAAGTGAAGAATGTATCGCCACGCATCCTTCAGACATGTGTGTTGCGCTTGCAGCTCTGGAAGCCAAAGTGCAGGTAACGGGGCCTGATGGGGACAGGATTATTCCTTTTGAAGATTTTCACCGCCTGCCGGTAAATACCCCGGAAAAGGATTCAAATCTTTATGAAAATGAAATGATTACAGCTATAGATCTGCCTCCCAAAGGATTTTCAGAAAACTTCACATATATAAAAAACCGCGACAGGGCATCTTATTCTTTTGCATTGGTCTCTGTTGCTGTTGGGTTGGAGATAAAGGAAGGGGAAATTAAAGAAGCCCGGATTGTATTGGGTGGGGTGGCCCATAAACCCTGGAGGAACAAAGAGGCCGAAGCTTTGCTGGAAAATATGAAAGCTACAAAGAAAAATTTTGAAAATGTTGCCGATGCTATTGTGAGTGAAGCAAAAGCATATGAATACAACCAGTTTAAAGTTGAACTTGCGCGGCGTTCTATCGTCCGTACATTAATGCAGGCTGCTAAAACAGAGGAATAAGATGGCAACAAGTTTTATAGGAAAACCAAAAAATCGTGTAGACGGCAGGGACAAAGTTACAGGGGCCGCCAAATATACTGCAGAGTTTCACCGGCCGGGTCTTTTGCATGGCGTGGTGGTTTCGGGAACCATAGCAAAAGGACGAATTAAAAATATAGACACAGCCGCGGCTCTGGAAATTAAAGGAGTTATTGAGGTTTTCACTCATAATAACACTCCCGGCCTCGCCTGGCTGGACCTGAGTTATAAAGATATGGATGCTCCCCCGGGGAACCCTTTCCGGCCTCTCCATAGCGATAAGATTCAGTTTAACATGCAGCCTGTGGCATTGGTGGTAGCAGACTCACTGGAACTTGCGCAATACGCTGCCACGCTGGTAAAGGTAGATTATGAAGTGGAGAAACACCGTACAAAACTTGCAGATCATCTCGCAGATTCTATAGAAGGGAAAGGCTTAAGAGCAGGCTTCACACCTCCCCAATCAATCGGAAATTTTAAGGAAGCTTATGCAGATGCTGAAGTAAAGATCGAGGCAGAATATTCTCATGGGGCAGAACATCACAACCCTATGGAGATGCATGCTTCTACCGTATTTTATGAAGAAGACGGAAGCCTTACAGTTTACGACAAAACGCAGGGAGTACTTAACAGCCAGCATTACATTTCTATGGTTTTTGGCTTGTCAAAAAAGAAGGTAAGAGTGCTTTCTCCTTTTGTGGGAGGTGCCTTTGGATCGGCTTTAAGACCGCAGTATCAGCTGTTCATGGCTACGCTTGCCGCGCTGCAATTAAAACGATCTGTAAAAGTAGAGCTTACCCGGCCGCAGATGTTTTCTTTTGGTCACCGGCCGATAACCATTCAAAGCCTAAAATTAGGTGCAACTACCAAAGGAAAAATTGAAGCCATTAGTCACCAGGCATATTCCGAAACCTCCACCTTCGAGAAGTACGTTGAAAATATTGTGAACTGGTCAGCAAAATTATATGACTGCGGGAACATAGAACAAATATATAAATTGGTGCGCCTGGATGTCTACACTCCGTTGGATATGAGGGCTCCTGGTGGTGCTACAGGAATGTATGCCCTGGAAGCGGCTATGGATGAATTGGCGTATAAACTGAAAATGGATCCGTTGGAACTCAGGCTTAAAAATTATACGGAAGAGGATATGAGCGACGGAAAGCCTTTTTCCACAAAAACCCTGCGCGAGTGTTTTAAACAGGGTGCAGAAAGGTTTGGTTGGGAGAAACGAAATCCTGAACCACGTTCTATGAAAGATGGAAATCTTACAGGCTGGGGAATGGCTACGGGAGTATGGGATGCCATGCAGGTGCCGGCAAGGGCGAAAGCGGAATTTTCTGCAGATGGTACACTAAGGGTAGGGAGTGCTACTGCGGATATTGGAACAGGAACCTATACTATTATGACTCAGATTGCTGCAGAAACGCTGGGGCTTCCTTTGGAAAAAGTCACGGCTGAACTGGGAGATTCAGATCTGCCTTTTGCCTTTATAGAGGGAGGATCATCAACAGCAGCATCAGTAGGATCAGCTGTTCAGAAGGTCTGTAGGAAAATAGCAAAAAAACTGCTGAAAGAAGCCGGAAAAATTAAAGGCTCTCCCTTTAAAGGTGCCGGTTTGGAAGATGTGGTTTTTTCAGATGAAAAGATTTCAGATAAAAATGACCCTTCTGTGAATATGATGTTTTCCGAAATTATGAAATCACGGGATCTTGAAAAAATTCAGAAAAAATATATGCTGCTTCCCAATATGCTGAAACAAAGGAAGTACAATCGTAATACCCATTCTGCAGTGTTTGCAGAAGTAAAGGTAGATGAAGATCTCGGCACCATTAAAGTGACACGGATTGTGAGTGCCATTGATGGCGGTCGTATTTTAAACCTGAAAACCGCTCATAGCCAGATTCTGGGAGGTGTGGTGTGGGGGATTTCCATGGCACTGCATGAAGATTCTTTTATGGATCATAATTTTGGTCGGTTTATAAATCACGATCTTTCCAAATATCATGTTTCGGTAAATGCAGACATGCCTGATGTTGATATCCTGTTCGTGGAAGAGCCTGATCATGTGGTAAGTTCTTTAGGCGCTAAAGGAATTGGTGAGATTGGAATGGTAGGAGTGGCTGCCGCCATAAGTAACGCGGTCTACCATGCCACCGGAAAAAGAATAAGAAGTTTGCCTTTAACCCTGGATAGGGCAATGACAGAAACAGCAATATAAAATATACATGTATGAAGACTTTAATTACACTTAGAGTGAACGGAAAGGAACATGAGGTAAATGTAGATCCTCAAACGCCATTGCTCTATGTGCTTAGAAATAATCTGGGGCTCAAGGGACCTAAATTCGGTTGCGGATTATCCCAGTGCGGTGCCTGTATGGTACTTTTTGACGGAAAAGCCAATCCATCCTGCCTTATTGCCGTAGAACGCGCTGCCGAAATGGAAATAACCACCCTGGAAGGTCTTGCAGATGAAAACGGTAACCTACACAAGGTACAGCAGGCATTTGTTGAAGAACAGGCTGCGCAGTGCGGCTATTGCCTCAACGGACTGGTCATGGCTTCTGTGGGTTTATTGAATGAAAAGCCCAATCCTTCAGATAAGGAAATACAGGCTGGTTTGTACAGGAATATTTGCCGTTGTGGAGTACACGCCAGAGTGATTAGAGCAGTAAAGAAAGCATCGGCTTTATAAAAACAATTTTATGAAATCTACCCGACGTGATTTTATTAAACAGCTGGGATTTGTGAGTATAGGTTTTTCTATTTTAGGAACTGCCTGCATGAGTAATGAAACCGGCGAAAATGTGGCAGAATCTGACGATTCCAATCGTCCTGATGATATTAATGCTTGGCTACGGGTTATGGAAGATGGCAGCATCCTCATCCTCACCGGAAAAATGGAACTTGGGCAGGGCATTAGAATAGCGGTGGCACAGGTGGCTGCAGAAGAACTTAATACGAGTCCCGATCTTGTGGAAGTGAACCTTGCAGAGACGGGGGTTACGGCCAACGAAGGCTACACTGCCGGAAGCCGATCCATAGAGACCAGTGCAATGTCTATTCGCAATGCTGCCGCGGCAGCCAGAGAAAAATTACTGAGCCTTGCTTCTGAAAAATGGGGAGTTCCGCAGTCAGAACTCACATTGGAAAATGGAACGATAAGCGGTGGAAATGAGAAGATGAGCCTCTATGAAGTACTTGAAGGCAGGCAGTTAAGGGAAGAAATAGGTCAGCCTACCGAAATTTACGGGAAAACAAGACGAAAATATGTAGGTCAACCGGTGCCGCGTAAAGATATATCCCAGATGGTTCGCGGAAACCTGGATTATGTTCAGGATCTTACTTTTCCCGGGATGGTACATGCGCGTGTAATTCGCCCTTCGGGTTATACTTCAAAGCTTGGTTCTTTAGACGATGCCTCACTTCAGAATTTCCCCGGATTTTTAAAGCTGGTTCGTATTGGCAGTTTTGTTGGGGTTATTGCTGAAGAAGAATATCAGGCAATCAAATTCAGCTGGGAGGTAAATGACCTCGCACAATGGGAGTTGGGGGATGAATTACCTGCAGGTGTGCCGTTAAAAGAGCACCTTAAAACGCTTGATGCTGAGGTGGAAACAGAAGAAGAAAAAGGTGATTGGGAAAGTGCCATTAAAGAAGCTCCAATTCAGCATAAGGCTGCTTATTATAAACCTTACCTCATGCATGCGGCCAATGGCCCTTCCTGTGCAGTCGCTTATTTTGAAAACGAAAAACTACAGGTATGGAGCCATACGCAGGGAGTTTATCCGCTACGGGAAACTTTGGCGAACCTTCTGGAAATCCCGGAAGCTTCCATTCATGTAAAAGGTGTTCCCGGCTCTGGGTGTTACGGGCATAATGGTGCAGATGATGTTGCTGCGGAAGCAGCTCTGTTGGCCGTTGAATTTCCGGGGAGACACGTGCGCCTGCAATGGATGCGGGACGAAGAACACCGATGGGAACCTTATGGTACAGCTATGATTATGGAACTTGAGGCGGGACTAAATTCCGAAGGAAAAATTCAGGGTTGGAAATACGATTTCTGGTCAGATGGCCACAGCACACGTCCCAATGGAGAGCCTAAGACCTTGCTGCCTGCCCGCTTTTTAGACCGTGACCATGGAGTTCCCGGAGTGGGATTTAAGGGTGGGGCAGTCCGCAATTCCAAACCTTACTACGCTATTGATGCGCTTCAAACTACCTCGCATATTTTTCAGGGTCCGCTTCGGAAATCTGCTTTACGCGCATTGGGAGCCTTCGGAAATATTTTTGCCATAGAATGCTTTATGGATGAGCTGGCACACAAAGCTGGAAAGGATCCGGTGGAATTCAGATTAGACCATCTTGATGATGAACGAGCTATTGCCTGTCTCGATAGAATTAAAAAAATGACTTCCGAAGTAACTCCAAAGAATAGGGAAGGTTTAGGATACGCTTTTGCACGTTATAAAAATTCGGCTTCCTATTTTGCTGTTGCAGTTCATGTGCAGGTGAATGAAGCAGGTATTGTACAAGTAAAAAAAATGTGGGGAGTGATAGATTCCGGGGAAACTATTAATCCGGACGGGTTAAAGAACCAGACGGAAGGAGGTATGATTCAGGCTGCCAGTTGGGCGCTTCGGGAAGAAGTGCAATTTGATAAAGAACATGTTACCAGCAGGGACTGGCATACCTATCCTATTTTTAGGTTTGAAGAAATTCCTGAGGTAGAGGTAGAGGTGATAGATCGTGTTGAGGAAAAGCCTCTTGGTGCCGGGGAAGCAGCGCAAGGGCCGACTGCGGCAGCGGTGATAAATGCTGTTTTTGATGCAACAGGGGAGCGTATCAGGGATTTACCTGTGAATCCTGTTGAAAAATATCTTAGGTGAAGAATACGTATTAAGTGCTGAGCAGTTGACATGCAGCCAGTCCCCGATGGAATTTGAGGTTTCATTGCTCAAAAGGATTAATACTGCTGTAAAACTTGACCTTCCGCACAACCTTTGGTTACAACGATACCAAAATGGCGTGTTGGAAGGAAAAGGGTTATAAAGCCATTTCTCCGATTGGTCAGGAAGGAAATATCTACATTTTCGATGCTGAATCTATTTTTTCGGATGGATTTGAAGTGGGAGCCAGTCTTGAAGCGGGAGAAGATGCTACTACCTATCAGAGTTTAATTATTTCATTAGAATATCCAAAAAGTTTTGCGTGTCGAAACAACTTTCGACACGCAGCATTTGTTAGGTAAATTTTCAGTCAATGCTTTTTAAGGAAAACGAACGAACACGAAAAAAGAATATTTGGAGAACCTGCCGTTGTAAAGGATCATTGAAATAGACAATGTGAATAAACCATCGTTCTCTTCCGGTCTGTTTTAGGAAAATAGAAAGTGGGTTTCCTGCGGAATTTACTAAATTGTGATTATAGCTAAATGATTTTTATTCATTTAATCCTGATTCTAATATCTTTATTATGCAAAAAGTGCTAATTGTACTCGCCTTGCTGATGATCATGCTCTCCTCAGCAAAAACTTCTGCTCAAACGGACAGTCTGCAACAAGGAACAGATAATTCTTTGGTGGTAGGTGTTTTTTCGCAGCCACCTTACATAATTGCCGACAGTAATGGAAATTGGGATGGTATTAGTATAAGATTATGGCGGGCTGTAGCCGATAGGATGAATGTAAAGTATGAACTTAAGGAGATCTCAAGAGATTCTGCAGTTACTGCATTGCTGAATCAGAAGGCCGATATTGTGCTTTTAGAGGATGTCACCCCCGCTGCTGAAAAACAAATAGATTTCAGTCATATTTACCACAAAGCTGAAATGGGTGTGGCTTCTGCGCCAGGGACTGGTATCTCATCTATAGTCAAAGGTTTTTTTAGTAAACGTTTCTGGTATATAGCCGGAATGCTCTCTATATTATTACTTATAGTAGGGTCGATTATTTATTTTATAGAACGTAATAGTAATGAAGACAATTTTGGCGGGGAACGCTCCATAGCCAAAGGAATAGGTTCCGGATTTTGGTGGGCCGGTGTGACTATGACCACAATAGGATACGGAGACAAAGCGCCGGTGACTTTTTGGGGACGTGCCGTTGCCCTAATCTGGATGCTGGTGGCCATGGCAGTTACTGCCGTACTTACCGCTTCACTGGTTTCAGCAGTGATGGGAAATTCTGTTAATAAGATTGATGTGCCTGGTGATCTGCGAAATATGAAAATGGTGGCAGTGGAAGGCTCCTTTGCGGCAGATTATATGAAACAGGAAAGGATACCTTTTCAGGAAGTAAAGGAAATTTCCGTGGCCTTGAAAAAGCTGAAAAGTATGGATGCCGAAGCAGTGCTCAACAGCGTGCCGGTAATGAGGTACACGATAAATAATGATTCCGATCTTTCACTGAAGGTGCAGCCGGTGAACATAGATCCTCATTACTACGCTTTTGGAATTGCACAGGGAGATTCCCGGCGTGAGGCTATTAATTTAGCCATACTCCAGGTACTAAATTCACACTTATGGCAGCAGGAACTTGATCGTTACGTGCCGGAAAAGAAAAAAGGCTAAAAGAGATACTATCCTACTTCTTTTATTTACTAATTAAATCGCATCAAGCATTTTTTCTAAAGCCATTCCTCTGGAACCTTTAATAAGAATATGACAATTCCTGAACTGGGTTTCCTCAAGGTGCTTCTTTAAATTCTGACTGCTTTTAAATTTGATGACTGTACTTTTGTTTGCTTCTGTACGATTAAAATTTTCTCCCAGAAGATAACATTCTGTAAAGTTTCCTTTTTCGAGAATATTTACAATTTCCTGATGCTCTTCATCTGAAGAATCACCAATTTCAAGCATATCTCCTAAAATGACAATTTTCGGCTCTGTGGTTTTAATGTCCTCAAAGTTGGAAAGTGCAGCCTGCATGCTGGTGGGATTGGCGTTGTAAGCATCCATGAAAATTGTATTGCTGCCTTTTTCTTTAACTTCCGAGCGGTTGTTGGAGGGTTTGTATTCAGAAATAGCCTCTTTTATCTGATCAAATGGAACTTTAAAGTATAATCCGATAGTTATTGCTGCAGCAATATTTTGCGCGTTGTGTTTGCCGGTAATTTTACTCTGAAACAGCGTGTTATTGTAATTAACACTGGCGTAAGACTGATTATCGGAATATGAGAATTGTACTTTAGCATCCTCTGTAGTACCAAAGGTGAAGGTGTGATTATAATCCAGATGGTTTCGTTGAGTAACATCATCGATGTTCAGAAAAAGGAGTCTTTTATTCCTTTTTATATTGGTGTAGAGCTCACTTTTTGCTGCAATAACTCCTTCAAGATTTCCAAATCCTTCCAAATGCGCCTTTCCAAAGTTGGTGATGTAACCATAATCGGGACTGGCAATTTTACTTAAAATTTCAATTTCCTTAAGATGATTGGCACCCATTTCCACAATTCCAATTTCAGTTCTTTCATCCATTGAAAGTAAGGTGAGGGGAACCCCAATGTGATTATTGAGATTCCCTTTTGTGGCAACGGTTCTAAATTTCTTGGAGAGCACAGTATTAACCAGTTCCTTGGTTGTTGTTTTCCCATTGCTTCCTGTAATGGCAATTATTGGAAGATCAAGGTACTTTCGGTGAAATGTAGCCAAATCCTGCAAGGTTTTTAAAACGTCCTTCACCACAATAAAATTTGTGGTGTCGTTGGCATATATTTCCTGATCTACCACGGCGACTTTTGCGCCTTTTTCCAAAGCTTCAAGGGCAAAAGCATTGCCATTAAAGTTTGGACCGCTTAATGCAAAAAAAATACAGCCTTCAGTAAGGCTCCGGGTATCGATACAAGCTCCTGAACTAATCAGAAAGCGCTGATGGATTTGTGCTATATTCATAAGCTTAAAGCTATAAAAAAAGCCCTAAAAATTAGGGCTTTATAAGTTTTTTAACCAAAAATTCTAATTTCTGGCTGTTTTATTTTCGCTTTTAGATTTAGAACCTACTCTGGACATGGCATTTCTAAAGCCAATATAATCAGTTGCCATATCCTGCGGGAAGAATCTCCTTTGTGCCGGGTCAAGCCAATAAGCACGGTCTCTCCAGGATCCTCCTTTATAGACTCTCACTTCGTCACTAATTAGTGTGGTCCTCTCTGCGGTGTCATATCCACGCTCAGTGACAGCTCCGGTTGTATCATTGAGTTGTACATTATTATATGTAGGGGAATTGTACATTCTTTGAGAAGGTTCTGTTGCGTCCTGAAAAGGCTGGTAATATCTGGTAGAACTCTTATCACCGTCGCGGAAATCTCTCTGATCACTTTCAGTGAAATTAGTTCTCATATAAGTATCCTCCTCGGTGACCGGAACCTGGGCAATTTCGCCCGGCAAATTCCTGGCTACAAGTTTTCCGTTGGCTAAAGTGTCATACACAACTTCATCTGCTCCCAGTATTTTAATGCTTCCGTCCTCATTAATTGCATTTTTGGTGTAAACATTTCCTCTGTAGTAATTAAAGTCGTTAAACTCGTCATCTACAATAGGACGGTAAACATCCAATACCCATTCCGCAACATTACCGGCCATATCATAAAGGCCAAAATCGTTGGGTGCATAGGATTTTATTTCAGCAGTAATATCTGCTCCATCATCGCTCCAACCGGCAATACCACCGTAATCTCCGTCACCTTGTTTAAAGTTGGCCAGTTGATCTCCCTGTCTTTTAGGGTCTCCGGATCTGGTATATTGTCCATCCCATGGATATTTTTTTCTACCTCTGTAGACATTGTAGTTTCTTAATCCAACCATGCCAAGTGCCGCGTATTCCCATTCTACCTCAGTTGGTAATCTGTATTCCGGAGAAACCAGACCACTTTCTCTTCCCGGATATACTTTCTTGACAGGGTTTCCTTCCTCATTGGTGTCTTCCAGTCTGTCCTGAACCTCTTCACCCTGGTTTAACTCAGTGTTTCCTCCATAAACATTTGCAGGATCGTAGATGTAGGTTTCAGAATTAAAAGTTTCTCCCGGTCCGGCTTTGTATTGAGCGCCTTCCGCAAGATAGCCTTCATTTATAAGCTTTAATTCATTCACCCTTTGGGTTCTCCAGTCACTAAATTCAACTGCCTGAATCCAGCTTACTCCAACTACAGGATATTCTGCATAGGCCGGGTGACGCAGGTAATTATTTACCATTGTTTCATTAAAACCCAAACGGTTTCTCCATACCAGGGTATCAGGAAGTGCTCCTGCATATACATCACTGTATCGTTCGTCTGAAGGTGGTGCAACTCTTTTGAGCCAGTCCAGGTACTCCAGGTACATTTTATTTGTTACTTCAGTTTCGTCCATATAAAAGGACTGTACGTGTTGCTGTGTTGGGCTGTTATTCCAGTCGTGCAAAGGGTCATCCTGAACCCTACCCATGGTAAAAGTTCCACCCTCTATAAAAACAAGTCCCGGTGCGGTTTCTTGTTCTTTAAAATCATTGTTATACTGAAATCCACCTTCGTCAGAATTAATATCCCAACCGGTGGCACGAGAATTATTTTTATAATCCCTGGAGTTATTACAGCTTATCAGACCTATGCCGAAGGCAAATGCAAAAAATGCTCTTATAGCAGTATCTCTTCTCATATTCATCATCTCTTAGATAGATTTTTAGGCTTTGCAATATAGTAATTAACGCTAAATCTGCAAGATTATTTCATTATTATAAAATTGTCCCAAAAACCCTTTAACTACCTGATGTACTTGATGCTTACCTGATTCTCAACTGGTCTCGTGAAGCATCGAAACATAGTAATTTCGGGTTTTTTACTTGCGCAAAAATAGTCCTTTTTTCTTATAGGGCAGATTTTATACCAAAATAATAATAGGAAAGAGAAATGCTAAAGCAATAATTTTTCTATTTTAAAGTTATTAGTGGAAACCTGAAGGATTATTACAGCAATTTCAATGGATTGCACACCTTGTTTTGGCTCGTTCTTAAGGTTTTGCTTGTAATTTTGGTAGGAAGGTTCTTTCTTAGCAAGAATTAAAATTTATATTTGTTACAGATAATGTTCAGAATGAAAAAAATTACACTTATGCTGGTTGGAGCCAGTTTACTGTCTGGTCTTTCGTCTATTGCCCAGGAAGAGCGGGACAGGGTAATTACAACTGCAGTTCCGTTTCTACAGGTTGCTGCAGATGCACGCGCTGCGGGAATGGGTGACCAGGGGGTTGCTACTTCGGTAGATGCATTTTCACAACAATGGAATCCTGCTAAATATGCATTTGCTGAAATGCAACAGGGAGTAGGTGTTTCATACACTCCTTATCTTAGTGACATTGTAAATGATATTTTTCTTGGTAATCTCAGTTATTTCTATAAGCTGAATGATCGTAGTGCCTTTGCTGGAAGTCTCAGGTATTTTAGCCTTGGGTCTATCGAAACCAGAACAACTTTTGAGCAGGCGCCTCTTCTTGTAAATCCTAACGAGCTAACTTTTGATTTGTCGTATTCACTTAAGTTAAGTGAGAACGTTTCTATGGCAGTGGCGGGAAGATACCTGCGATCTGATCTTGGATTACAGGACGATGAGGACCTTGGGGCAGCAAGCAGCTTTGGGGTAGATGTTGCAGCATTTTATCAGAGTGACGTTATTTATATGGACAGCTTCGATGGCCGCTGGAGGCTGGGCGCAAATATTTCCAACATAGGCCCTAAGATGAAATATGACGATGCGGGACAGGAAAACTTTATTCCCACAAATTTTAAAGCTGGGGCTGGTTTTGATTTTATTCTGGATCCGCAAAACCGAATAGGTACTTATGTCGAATTTAATAAACTACTGGTGCCAACTCCACAGGACTTTAATGATGATGGGGATATTGATGCAGAAGATGATGAGGAATACAATGAGATAGGTGCTATAGAAGGAATTTTTACTTCTTTCGGGGATGCTCCTGATGGTTTTGGAGAGGAGATAAGGGAAGTCACCTGGGCTTTAGGTGCAGAATATATGTACCAGGATGTGTTTGCCTTTCGGGCAGGATATTTTAATGAAAGTGAAGCTAAGGGTTCCAGAAGGTTCCTTTCATTTGGAGCAGGTTTTGTGTATGAAATAGTAGACATTGATATTTCGTACCTTTTCTCCACTTCAGATGTGCCCAGTCCTCTGGAAGGAACACTGCGTTTTGGTCTAACCTTTAATTTCGGACAGGAGTTCGTGAATTAATTTTAAATAAAAATTTAATTTGACTAAAAGTATCTTATTTCGATTTGATACTTTTTTTGTTTGAATTAACTTGTCTTTCCAATAGATTTATATGAAATCAATAAATATTACTTCAGAACTGGAAGTTTACGATAACCTGGAAGAGCTGCCTCAGGATGTATTTGATTTAATGCAGAAAGCTTTTGATGCCAGGGATAATGCTTATGCTCCGTACTCTCAGTTTAATGTGGGGGCGGCAATTCTTTTGGAAAATGCTAAGGTGGTCACTGGAAGTAACCAGGAGAATGCATCATATCCTTCCGGACTTTGTGCCGAGCGTACGGCATTTTTTTATGCCGGGGCGAAATATCCTGGCGTCAGAATGAAGAAAGTAGCGATTTCAGCAAAATCACTGAAGCATGCGGTTGCTGCGCCTGTTTCTCCATGTGGTGCCTGCCGGCAGGTAATGGCAGAGTATGAAGTAAATCAGGAAGAAAATATTGAGCTGTATTTTATGGGTGAAACCGGTAAGGTTTTAAAGGTCAAATCGGTTAAGGATTTATTACCTTTAATATTTGACAGGAACATCTTATGATGTTTTCGTTATTTTTGCAGCAAAACTGTTTTTCATTCTTACTGAAAATAGTATTTTTGTTATCCGCTTGGCAAAATCCATGTGTCCGGCCTAAATTTTATACTTAGATATGAAGAAAATCACAAAAGCCACCTATATAAAGTGGTATGAGGATATGTTATTTTGGCGCAAATTTGAAGATAAACTTGCGCAGGTTTATATTCAACAAAAGGTTAGAGGCTTCTTACACCTTTACAACGGGCAGGAAGCTATCCTTGCAGGAGCACTTCATGCTATGGATTTGGAAAAGGACAAGATGATCACCGCTTATCGTAATCACGTTCAGCCTATTGGAATGGGAGTAGATCCTAAAAGAGTAATGGCGGAACTTTACGGTAAAAAAACCGGTACATCTATGGGACTCGGTGGGTCGATGCATATCTTCTCTAAAGAACACAGGTTCTATGGAGGTCACGGTATTGTTGGTGGACAAATTCCGTTGGGAGCAGGACTTGCTTTTGCAGATAAGTATTTTAAGAGAGATGCAGTTACTTTAACTTTTATGGGTGATGGTGCGACGCGCCAGGGAGCACTTCATGAAACGCTTAACATGGCTGTAAAAATGGATCTTCCGGTTGTTTTTTGTGTAGAGAATAACGGTTATGCTATGGGAACTTCTGTGGCACGTACTGCAAAAGGAACAGATATCTGGAAGCTTGGTCAGGGTTATGAAATGCCTTGCGGACCTGTAGATGCCATGAATCCGGTAAAAGTTGCTGAAGCCTTGGATGAAGCAATTGCAAGAGCCAGGAAAGGAGATGGTCCAACATTTCTTGAATTAAAGACATACAGGTATCGTGGTCACTCTATGAGTGATGCCCAAAAATACCGTACTAAAGATGAGGTGGCCGAGTATCAGAAACTTGATCCTATCACTCAGGTGCTGGATGTTATAAAAGATAAAAAATATGCTTCTGAAAAGGAGATAAAAGAAATAGATAAACGCGTTAAGGATAAAGTATCAGAATGTGAGAAATTTGCTGAAGAGTCAGATTTCCCTGATAAAAATATTATGTACGACGTTGTTTACGAACAGGAAGACTACCCGTTTTTATCACATAAAGTAAACTAAATTATGGCTGAAGTAATTAATATGCCGCGATTGAGCGACACCATGGAAGAAGGTGTTGTCGCACAATGGCTTAAGAAAAAAGGTGATAAGGTTGAAGAAGGAGATATTCTTGCCGAAATAGAGACCGATAAGGCGACTATGGAGTTCGAATCCTTCTACGAAGGAACCTTGCTTCATATTGGTATACAGGAAGGTGAAACTGCACCTGTAGATACACTGTTGGCTATAATTGGTGAAGAAGGAGAGGATATTTCTGATCTTATTAACGGCGGAGGCTCGTCTGATAAGAAAGAAGAAAAATCTTCTGATGATTCTAAAAACGAAGCTGAAGAAGAAACTTCCGAAGAAGAAAGCGGTGATGGTGAAATTCCGGAAGGAGTAGAGATCATCACAATGCCGCGCCTAAGTGATACCATGGAAGAAGGTACTGTTGCCACATGGATCAAAAAAGAAGGTGATAAAGTTGAAGAAGGAGATATTCTTGCTGAAATCGAAACCGATAAGGCAACGATGGAGTTTGAATCTTTCTATGAAGGGACTTTATTAAAAATTGGAATTCAGGAAGGTGAAACTGCCAAAGTAGACAGCCTTTTGGCAATTATCGGCCCGGAAGGGACAGATGTTTCCGGAATAAGTAAAGACGGAGGAAAAAAGAAATCTTCAGAAAAAGCTGAGAAAAAAGAAGATAAAGCTGCAGAAAAGCAGAAAGAGGTAGCGGCTACAGAAGAGAAGCCGGGAACTACTTCAGAATCTAAGGACGGCGGAAGAATTTTTGCTTCTCCTTTAGCTAAAAAAATGGCTGAAGAAAAAGGAATCGACCTTTCTAAAGTAGATGGTTCCGGTGAAAACGGAAGAATTGTAAAGAAAGACATCGAGTCTTACAAACCTTCAGAAAAACCAGCTGAGCAATCTAAGGGTACTGCAGGTAGCGAAGATCAAAGGGCTTCTGTACAGCCTTACGTTCCTGCCGGTGAAGAAAGCTTTGAGGAGGTTAAAAATTCTCAGATGCGTAAGGTTATTGCGAAGAGGTTGGGCGAGTCCAAATTTAAAGCTCCGCACTACTACCTTACAATAGAGGTGGATATGCAAAATGCAATGGCTTCCCGTAAGCAAATTAACGAGATGCCAGATGTGAAGGTTTCCTTTAACGATATGGTGATCAAAGCGAGTGCAATGGCGCTTAGAAAGCATCCTCAGGTGAACAGCCAATGGAGTGAAGATTCTATGAAAATGGCAAAACATATCCACATGGGTGTGGCCGTTGCAGTAGATGAAGGCCTTGTGGTGCCCGTGCTTAAATTTGCAGACCAAATGTCTATGACGCAAATTGGTGGTAACGTGAAAAACCTTGCCGGTAAAGCCAGGAATAAAAAATTACAACCTCAGGAAATGGAAGGCAGTACTTTTACTGTTTCTAACCTGGGAATGTTTGGAATCGTTGAATTCACCAGTATTATAAATCAGCCAAACTCTGCTATTCTATCTGTTGGTGCAATCGTGGAGAAACCGGTCGTTAAAAACGGACAGATAGTAGTTGGGAATACGATGAAACTTACGTTAGCCTGTGACCACAGAACTGTGGATGGAGCTACCGGAGCGGCATTCCTACAAACATTAAAAACGTATATGGAGAATCCGGTGACTATGTTAGCATAGACATTGATTCTTTCAATAAGCAATATTAAAATCCCACACTCCAGTGGGATTTTTTTATCTTTAGTGCCAGCAGGTAATGGGAGCAGCGGCCCTAATGATAAGTCGATAATTGCCATTTTAGGCTCTCCTCTAAATTTTGATTAAAAACATGAAAAATAGCCTCTTTAAATTAACTGCAGTGCTTTTTGCTGCATTTTTCCTCGCTTGTAACTCTACTCAGGATAAAAATTCAGATGATGCTACTGCTCAGGAGACAGAAATAGCCAGTTTTGAAGCTTCAGAAGCTAAAATTGAAGAAAATTTGCGCTTTTTAGCTTCAGATGAGCTGCAGGGAAGAGCTACAGGAACCGAAGGGATAGAGAAAGCAGCTACTTTTATTGAAGAGTACTTCCAGGAGCACGATGTAGAGCCATATTTTGAAGATTATCGGGATCGCTTTGAAGTTGAAGGGAAAGAAGCGTTTAATGTTGTTGGCTTTTTAGAGGGGAATGATCCGGAATTAAAGGACGAGTTTATAATTATAGGCGCCCACTACGACCATATTGGTTTTGGGGAAGCCGTGGGCAACGATTCTATTGCCAATGGTGCGAATGATAATGCAGCAGGCACCGTCGCAGTAATGGAACTGGCCAGAAAGTTCGCTTTAAAGGAGAATAACGGCAGGAGTATATTGTTCGTGCTGTTTTCCGGAGAAGAATTAGGCCTAACAGGTTCAGAACACATTGCGAAGAAGCTAAAAGCTGAAAATTTGGATTTATACGCGGTCGTTAACCTTGAAATGATTGGTATACCGATGCAGGGAAAAGATCATATGGCATATTTGACCGGCTACGAAAATTCAAATTTTGCTGAAAAACTTAATGAATATGCCGGTGAAAAAGTATTGGGATTTTTACCGCAGGCAAAGGAATATAAACTTTTTCAACGGAGCGATAATTATCCATTTTTTGAGGAATTTAATATTCCGGCGCAAACTATCAGTACTTTCGATTTCACCAATTATGAATATTATCACCACGTTTCAGACGAGGCCGATAATATGGATTTTCAGCATATGACCAATTTAATAGATGCAGTTTTTCCCGCCATCTTTAAAATGACAAATACTGAAGAAAAAGAAATAAAACTCAACTAAAATGAAGCATGTGATCATCACCGGAACAAGCCGGGGAATTGGTTTCGAACTAACCAAAAAGTTCTCGGAAGCCGGACATAAGGTACTCGCCATATCCCGTAATCCGCAACCTGTTTCGGAACTTAAACTTGAAAATGTAAAAGTATTCGCCTGTGACATAACTAGAAAAAAAGATCTGGAAAAAGTCAGCAGTTTTATTTCTTCAGAATGGAAAAAAGTTGATATTCTCATCAATAACGCTGGAACGCTGATCAATAAACCTTTTCAGGAACTCAGCCTGGAAAACTTCAATAGTGTCTACCAAACCAATGTAATTGGAGTAGTAGGAATGATTCAGAAAATGTTGCCTTTTATGGCAAAGGAAGCTCACGTGGTGAACGTAAGTACAATGGGCGGTGTTCAGGGAAGCATGAAATTCCCCGGATTATCGGCCTATAGTTCCAGTAAAGCTGCCGTCATTAATTTAACTGAATTGCTTGCTGAAGAGTACAAAGAAACCGGTCCTTCTTTTAACGTTTTGGCACTAGGGGCTGTACAAACAGAAATGCTGGAAGAGGCTTTTCCCGGCTACAAAGCGCCACTTTCTGCAGAAGAAATGGCAGAATATATTTTCAATTTTAGTTTAACCGGAAATAAATTTTACAACGGTAAATTATTACAGGTTTCCAATAGTACTCCCTAGTTTTAATGAAGCATATTCTTGAGAAATATTTACCAGGTCATGCGCTGGAGCCCGTTTTTGTGCTTATTCAAGCCAATAATGTGCATCTTAAAATAGTCAATGAGCGCAGAACAAGGCATGGTGATTACCGGAAAATGGCGGATGGAGTACAGCAAATCACCATAAACGCCAATCTAAATAAGTATCGGTTTCTCATAACGTTAATACACGAAATCGCTCACCTGGTAGCTTTTAATAGATTCGGAAGGAATATAAAGCCCCATGGGCAGGAATGGAAACTTACTTTCCGAAATTTGATGTTACCTTTTATAAGACCCGAAATTTTTCCGAATAAACTTTTACCTATAATTGCTCATCATTTTCGCAACCCAAAAGCCAGTAGTGATACGGATGCAAGACTTTCGGTAGCTTTAAAAAGTTACGACCCACAGAACGATAAAAATTATATCTTCGAGGTGCCTTTTGGAGGAGTTTTTCAAATTTACAACGGAAAGACTTTTAAGCGTGGACCCAAAAGAATTAAGAGGTATGAATGTTTGGAAATCTCAACAGGAAAGATTTACTTATTTCAGCCAAATGCTGAAGTAGAAGTTTTAAAAATTTAATCACGAGTTAGATGAATAGTAACTATTACGCGATATTAATGGCCGGCGGAGTAGGTTCCAGGTTTTGGCCTGTGAGTACTTTAGAATGCCCTAAACAATTTCAGGATATATTAGGAGCCGGGGAAACACTTATCCAGACAACCTTTGCCCGTCTCGAAAAAATAGTACCATCGGAAAATATTATCATCCTCACCAATGAACGTTATGAGGAAATTGTAAAAAAACAGATTCCCACAATCAAACAGGAACAAATTATACTGGAACCCGTGATGAGGGACACGGCTCCCAGTATACTTCTCGCAGCTTTAAAAATCCAGGAGAAGAACAAGGATGCCATTATGATGGTGGCACCAAGTGATCACTGGATCCAGGGGCTGGAAAAATTTGTTGATGATGTTAATTTTGCTTTTGAAGCTGTTAATGAAAATGACAAACTTGTTACGCTGGGAATTAAGCCAACATTTCCAAACACAGGATATGGATATATAAAGTTTCAACAATCTGAAAATGAAAAACTCATTCCTGTAGAACAGTTTACAGAAAAACCCTCCTTTAAAAGAGCTGAAAAATTTCTGGAAGAAGGCAACTATGCCTGGAATGCAGGGATTTTTATTTGGAAAACTTCTTCTATAATAGAGAATTTTAAAAAGTATCTGCCAGAGATGTATAATCTCTTTCAGAAAGGAAAAGAATATTGGAATACCCAAGATGAGCAGGAGTTCATAAATGACAATTATCACCTTGCCAACAAAATATCCATAGACTACGGAATCATTGAAAAGGCTGAAAATGTTTATATGATTCCGGCCAATTTCGAGTGGAACGACCTTGGCACATGGGGATCCCTGCAGGAGCAACTTCCTCAGGATGCAGACGGGAATACCGCAATTAATGCGCGACTGCTTCCGTTTGATTCTCAAGGCAATATTGTGAGAGCGGCAGAAAATAAGGTAGTGGTACTTGAAGGGCTTAAGGATTATATCGTTCTGGAGAACGAGCAGGTGCTTCTTATTGTTCCGAAGAAAAACGAACAGGGGATTAAAGAAATACGGCAAATGGCAATTGATAAGTTTGGGGATAAACTCGGTTAACAGATGGAAAACAATGAAAATTCTTCGGCTGCTCCGGAAGCTGGAAATGGCAAAGCCAAACTTTCGTCAGACGCGAAGCATCTGATCAAACATTCCAGGTCGTTCTTTGCAGAATTACTGGATATCCTTACGGATACTGATAGGGATAGCACCATAGAGACGGTAAAGAAGGATATTTCTTTTAAAGGCCATAACGCCTGGATCCTCATTTTTTCGATTTTTGTGGCTTCCATTGGTCTTAATGTGAGCAGTCCTGCAGTGGTAATTGGTGCGATGCTTATTTCTCCTTTAATGGGACCTATTGTAGGAGTTGGTTTATCTGTTGCCATAAACGATATCGATACGTTAAAACGTTCTCTGGTGAATCTGGCCGTAATGGTGGTACTGAGTGTGCTAACGGCTTACCTCTACTTTCTTATTTCTCCTATAGAGCAGGAGACACCAGAACTTGTCGCACGTACATATCCCACTATTCTGGATGTTCTTGTCGCAATCTTTGGTGGTCTGGCATTAATTGTAGCAAAAACCAAAAAAGGAACTATTGCCAGTGTAATTATGGGGGTTGCTATAGCCACAGCTCTTATGCCGCCACTTTGTACTGTTGGTTACGGCCTCGCAATCGCCAATTGGGAATATGCCGGTGGCGCCTTATATCTCTTTGCCATAAATTCGGTTTTTATAGCACTTTCAACCTTTGTGGTCGCGAAAGTCCTTGGCTTTCCTTTAGTAAAGTATGCAAATAGCAAACGCCGAAGAAATACTGCCAGGCTTGCTTCTTTGTTAGCAATACTTGTAATGATCCCAAGTATTTTTCTGTTTGTAAACCTTCTTAGAGAGCAGGTATTTGTGACGAGAACAAAAGAGTTTGTGGAAAATCAGATCGATTATCCCGGAGCTGAAGTAGTGAAATTTGCCCAGGATTATAAAACAAAGTTTGTAGATGTATATTTAATAGGTCGTCCCGTACCTCAATCTCAAATTCAGGATTGGGTTGAGGAGATCAGATCTACGGAGGAATTACAGGAAGTCACCCTAAGAATTCATCAGGGAGCAGATCAGACTTCTGAAATGGCAGCGCGGCTTACTTCTGAAGTTAAATCTGGAATACTTGAGGATTTGTACGTGAGAAATCAACAGGTAGTGGAAGATAAAGATGCGCGCATTCAGCTTCTGGAAAATGAATTACTAAGGTACAGGTCTGCGGGAATTCCCTTCCAGGCGATAAGCAGGGAGGCTAAGATTAATTATACCAACCTCGAGCAGTTAAGTTACTCAAATAGTATTGTAACAGACTTTACCCGAATGGATACTATTCCTACTTTTAACGTGAAATGGGATAATTCGATGTCGCGAAGCACACAACAACGGGAAATGAATAAGTTAAGAGAATGGCTGCAGGTGAGGTTATCTCTGGATACACTTGCTGTACAATCTGTAAATTAGATTAGTTTACAGCCCCTGAAGTTGCGCTTGTTTTACTTTTTTAAACAAATCTGAAGAGTATACGAAATCAGTTACGGCCTCATTATCGGTTTTAAAGATCTGGCTTTTGTCACCTTTCCAGGCAAGTACACCATCTTTTAGGAAAGCGATATTTTCTCCGATTTCCAGGACAGAATTCATGTCGTGGGTGATTACAACAGTAGTAATATCATATTCTACAGTTAGTTCGTGGATAAGGTTATCTATAACTGTGGCTGTTTTAGGATCCAGTCCTGAATTTGGTTCATCACAAAACAAATATTTTGGACGGTTTACAATTGCACGCGCGATAGCCACCCTCTTTTGCATTCCGCCACTTATTTCTGCAGGGAATTTTTTACCGTTTCCGGTAAGATTTACTCTTTCCAGGACTTCGTTTACCCGTTCCAGAAAGTCTTTTTTACGACCTTTTTTAAACATTCTCAAAGGAAACATTACATTCTCTTCAACCGTCATGGAATCAAATAAAGCACCACCCTGGAAAAGCATTCCTATTTCTTTTCTGAGTTCCCTTTTTTGCTCCGGACTAAAATTAGAGTAAGGTTTTCCATCATATTCAATAGTTCCTTTTTCCGGAGTGAACAGCCCCAGCATAGACTTTAAGAGCACACTTTTACCAGACCCCGACTGTCCTATAATCAGATTTGTTTTCCCGGTTTCGAAAACAAAGCTTATTCCCTTTAGGACATCCTGTTCAGCAAAACTTTTATGTAGATCTTTTATTTCTATCATATCAACTAAGTAATAATTGCGTTACAACATAATTGGTAATAATAATTACCACACTGGTCCATACAAACGAAGTGGTACTTGCTTTACCAACTTCCAGTGAACCACCCGTCATATAATAACCGTGATAAGCAGGAACAGTTGCCAAAATCAAGGCAAACAGAAATGTTTTAAAGAAAGCATAAAACAATTGAAAGCCAACAAAATCATCCTGCAGTCCTGTTACAAATTCATCCGGTACCACAAAGCCTCCTAACACCGCGGACATATAAGCACCTACGATTCCCAGGAACATGGAAATGGCAATAACAAACGGATAAGTAAGCATCGCAATAATTTTGGGGAAAATTAAGTAATTAAGGGAGTTTATTCCCATTACTTCCAGGGCGTCAATCTGCTCTGTAACCCTCATGGATCCTATGCTCGAAGTAATAAAAGATCCAACTTTTCCTGCCATAATAATAGAGATAAATGTAGGGGAGAATTCCAGAATTATGGATTGCCTGGCAGCATAAGCAATTAATGCTTTTGGAATTAAAGGATTGTTTAGATTTAAAGCGGTTTGAAGCGCAACTACCCCTCCAATGAAGAACGATAGAAAAGCCACAATACCCAAAGAACCTATTATAAGTTCATTTATTTCCTTGAAAATTAATTCTTTTAGAACAGAGCGCTTGGTCATTCTTCCAAACACCCCTTTAATCATTAAAAAGTATTCACCAATAGAATGCAGATAACCCATCAAAGAATTTTTGTAAAGCTAAAATACAAAAAAGTAGCACGAAAGTATTTAACGTAGAATTAAAGTTTATGGTCCTGAGTTTATTATTTTTGAGCCATTCAACAAGAAATTATGATACGAATTTTTTTTTCACTACTTACGACAATATGTACCTTCTCTCTAATTGCTCAGGAGAGCGATAAGCAGAAAACCCGGCTTGTGGTTGGTATAGTGGTAGATCAAATGCGATACGATTACTTTACGCGCTTTGGAGATAGGTATGGAGATGAAGGCTTTAAGAGGCTAATCAATGAAGGCTATAGCTTTAAAAATAATCATTTTAATTATGTGCCCACTTATACAGCTCCCGGCCATGCTTCTGTTTATACAGGAACAGGTCCTGCAAATCATGGAATAATAGGAAATAACTGGTATAGTAAATTCGAAGATGAACTGGTTTATTGCACGGGGGACGAATCTGTGCGGCCCGTGGGAACAATTTCTGATGCGGGAGAAATGTCCCCTCATAGAATGAAAGTAACCACAGTTGCAGATCAAAACCGTTTGCACACCCAGATGCGGGGAAAAACCATAGGGGTTTCCATTAAAGACCGCGGTTCAATATTACCTGCCGGCCATACTGCTAATGCAGCTTACTGGTTTCATGGCAAAGACGAAGGTAAGTTTATTACCAGTTCGTTTTATTTGGAGGAGTTGCCACAATGGGTAAAGGATTTCAACAATTCCAATATTGCGGAATCCTATTTTAAAACCTGGAATACGCTCTATCCTATAGAAAGTTATACTGCAAGCGGAGTGGATATTAATAATTTTGAATATGGTTTTAAAGGTGAAGAAAACGCATCTTTTCCTTACGACCTTGCTGCTTTAAGAAGTAGCAATAACGAATTTGATCTTATTACGAATACTCCGTTTGGAAATGATTTAACTCTGGAATTTGCCCTGGCAGCTATAAAAGCTGAAGAATTGGGACAGGATGAAGATACAGATTTTCTTACTTTAAGCTTTTCCAGTACAGATAAAGTGGGACATAATTTTGGGGTAAATTCCAAGGAAATTGAAGATACCTATCTCAGGCTGGATAAAAATATAGCCACTTTGCTTCAGTATCTGGATGAAAATGTGGGTAAAGGAGCTTATACTATTTTTCTTACTTCAGATCATGGTGGCGGTGATGTTTCGGCCTATCTCGAGTCTTTAAAAATTCCTGCAGGTTATTTTGATTCCGACAATTTTACTGAAAAGCTAAACGAATTCGTAGTTCAAGAATTTGGAGAAGCTAATCTCATATCCAAAATTTATAATGATCAGGTGTTTTTTAATTATCAGGCGCTGTACGATGCTGAAATTAATGCCGATGAACTTGAAGAGAAAATTGCCCACTATATTCTTCAGCAGGAACAGATAGATAAGGTTTATACCAGATCACAGCTGGAAGATGTTAGCTATACTGATGGAATGGCAGCTGCTATTCAAGAGGGTTTTAACCAGAAGCGTAGTGGGGATGTGATTTATGTTTTAGACCCGGCGGTGGTTTCTTATTCTGAAAAAGGTTCGATGCATGGGAGTGGATTTACTTACGATACCCATGCCCCGCTAATTTTCTTCGGAAATGGTATTGACCACGGAAGTACAACAGAGCGGTCAGAAATTGTGGACATAGCGCCTACAATATCGGCATTATTGGGAATTGCATTTCCTAATGCAGCAACCGGTAAACCATTGTATCAAATGCTGGATAGGAAATCATCAGAATAATTTTTTCCGGATATTTTTCCATCGGAAATTTCTAATAAAGCGGCCTTCTTCTTCGGAAACAAGAAAAGGCTGCTTTTCTTTTTCAGCTTTAAGGTAGCCGACAAGATACGCCTGAAGAATTTTTGGATCCCTGAAGTTCACACTCATCTTCAGGGCGCTGAGGAAAGCCAGTCTAAAGCCGTACCTCATCTTATAAAGCGCTTCTCCCTGGAGTTTCTTTGCCTTTGGGTTATACGATTTTCCCGTCGGTCGCAGGTGCTTCACCTTTAGCGAAGGAACGGTCATTGTTTGATAATTGTAATATTTAGCCAGTAACTCATCTACCGTGTCCCAGCCAATAGAAGCTTTTAGTCCACCTATTTTTTTAAAACATTCTGCAGAATAAAGTTTTACCGGTCCGCGAATATGCTCTTTATCTGAAATTTTTTCATGCACCCATTCTCCATTTTGACTTTCAACATATACATTTCCGGCACACATTCCAAGATTGGGGTATTTAAGAAAATAATTCTTTATTTCTTCAAAGTAGTTTGGTGGAAGTAATACATCTGCATCAAATTTTCCTAAAAGATCATAATTCCCGGCACTAAATGAAAGTCCGAAATAAAAATTATTAATTACTTTTGATCCCGGCATGTGCAGAGATTGAGAGTTATTTTTATAAACCTTTATCCAATCGTATTTTCTGCTAAATTCTTGAGCAATTAAAAATGTGCTGTCAGAGGAGTTATCATCGGCAACAATTAATTCATCCGGCACTGTCGACTGGCTTACAAAAGAGGAAAGACAATCTGAAAGATGTTCTTCTTCATTATATGCCGGAATAATAATGCTGAGTTTCATGCAGGGAATTGCTTCAATTTTCAACCAAATATGAAGAAAAACATCCAATTCTTTATAGGCTTCTGCTTTCTTTTTGTCAATTCAGTTTTTAGCCAGCAGTATGAGGTAGGATGTTATACCAAAATTGACAATTCTTCACAAAATTTTTCGGGTGCACTTAATTTTGGGGACCAGTTTGGATATTCCGTAGATAATATCGGAGATCTTAATAATGATGGGATCGAAGATATTATAGTTGGAGCATTTACAGATGATAATGGCGGTGCAAACAAGGGAGCTGTTTATATTCTTTTTTTAAATGAAGATGACACAGTAAAGAATTTTCAAAAAATAAGCGATACACAGGGAGGCTTCAACGGAAACTTAGATAACAATGATGTCTTTGGTGCTTCTGTAGCATATCTGGGAGACCTTAATGGTGATGGAAAGCCTGAAGTTGCCGTTGGTGCTGAGTATGATGGTGATGGAGGTTACTGGCACGGTGCCGTCTATATTCTGAGCCTGAATACAGATGGTACGGTGGCTACTCATGCGAAAATAAGCGACTTTGAAGGTGGTTTTTCAGGAATATTTGACGGGGAAGTTGTATTTGGAACAGATGTGGAAAATATCGGAGATTTTAATGGTGATGGTATTCAGGATATTGTGGTTGGCGCCCGTAGAGATCCGGATGGAGGTATAGAAACAGGTGCAATCTGGCTGCTTTTTCTAAATGATGATTTTACGGTAAAAGCTTATAAGAAAATAAGTGAAACCCGGGGTGGATTTACTGGCAATCTTCAGTCGGGTGACTACTTTGGTGGGTCAGTTGCTTCTCTTGGAGATCTGGACGGCGATGGTGTGGTAGATCTGGCTGTGGGAACATACAGGGATCATGATGGAGGATCAGATTACGGAGCTTTTTATGTGCTGTTTTTAGACTCTGACGGATCTGTAAAGAATAGTCAGAAAATTTCGGCCACTACCGGTGGTGGTAACTTTCCCCTGAACTCTAATGCTATTTTTGCCAAGTCTATTGATACTTTATCGGATATTGACGGCGACGGACTAATAGAAATTCTTGTAGGATGTGCAAGATGTAATAATCCGGTAACCGGGCAGCAGACAGGTGCTTTTTTTATTGTAGAGTTGAATAGTGACGGGACGGTGACTGAAAATTATCAGTATGCAGAGAACGTTGGCGGATTTATAGGAGATCTCGTTTCCGGTGATTCTTTTGGGATTTCTGTCGCTTTTATTTCTAATTCTGATCTATTAAAAGTAGTGGCAGGAGCTTTTAAAGACGAAGAAGGGGCTGTATGGATCATGAATTTTTCTGAAAATCTTTCTGATGTACAAATTGAAAACAGCACTTCTGAATGTAATAGTGAGAGTGCTGAGTTAATATTTTCTAACCTTGGTGCTAATTCCGAATATAATATTCATTATTTGCATAATGGTTCTTCTCAATCTACAGGTCTGCTTTCCAGTGATGCTAATGGCGAATTAAGGGTTTCCGGCCTGCCGGAAGGGGAGTATTCAGATTTCTCTATTACTAAAGGCCCGTGTACTTTTAATTATGACGACGTTTTTACTTTGGAAAGTAGTGAAAGCCTGGATGTGCAATTCGAAACCGTTGCAACTTCAGGGTGTAGTGGGGAAGATGGGAGTCTCACTATTTCTGGTTTAAATCCTAATGCTCCTTATGAAATTAACTATACCTTTAATGAAACTACCCAGACTACCGGTTTTGTAAATAGTAACGCTGGCGGGGAAATAACTGTAGATTCTCTTGCTGCAGGAAACTATTCGGAATTTCAAATTATCAGTAGTGGTTGCACCTATAACTATACCGAAGAACTTCAGATTGAGGCACCACAGTCAGTAGAACCTGTAGTACAAACAACTAATCCCGATTCCTGCTCTTCACAGGATGGTTCTATTTCTATTACAGAACTGGATACCACAGTTTCTTATTCAGTTTTATACGAATATGATTCAGAATTATTTGTACTCGAGGAAATTATTCCTGATGCTTCCGGTACGCTAATCATAGAGGATTTGGGAGTAGGGGTCTATACCAACCTCGAGTTACTGTACGATGACTGTAGTATTACCTTCAATGAAGATTTCACTTTAAATGCTGCGGAAATTTCTGTTGAAATTGAGGAGCTGATTCATCCGGAATGTGAAACTGATAATGGTAGTGTTATTCTGAAAAATCTGAATCTTAGTACAGCATATTCCGCTGAATTCAACTTAAATGGTGCAAATTTTCAGGTTGGTCCATTTTCTTCTGATGACGAGGGGCAACTTATAATTAGTGATCTTGAACCAGGAGCATATTCAGATATTATAATTTTTGATAATGACTGTTCTTATCCTGTTGCGGATTTTATTCTGAATTGTGACACCCCTGAAGAGGAGGTATGTTACACTTTTCCTCTTTTCTTTACACCAAATAACGATGGAATAAACGACAGTTGGAAAATTGAAATTTCTAATGCCGCCTGTAATCCCAATTTTGAATGCTTTATCTTCGACAGGTATGGAAAATTGCTGAAAGTTCTTCGCGGGCCGGGCGAAGCATGGGATGGTATTTTTAACAACAGGCCAATGCCTTCAGACGATTATTGGATTAGAATCGAGTTCCCGGAGGATTTAAGTGAAGAGGTAAAAAAGGCAAATATCAGCCTTATTCGATAAAATTACCGTCGTTCGGCATAAACAGCATAGTAGCGCGGAGTAAATTTCCGCAATAACGGCCGCACTCCAATCTTTTTGACGGGATTAGTCCATTTTGTGGTGTTTTTTATCTCCCATCCCGCCTTTTCCAGCAGCCAGTCGAACTGCCAGTCTTCAAATTCATGGAAATGCCGGTCCCATTTATCGGTTTTACTTCTGTAGGCACTGGAAAACCACAATTTTAATGGAATAGTAGCTACAAGTTTCTCTGCCTGTATATCTTTCAGAACATTATATGGAGCGACTAGATGTTCAAAGATCTCAAAAGCGGTCACAACATCAAAATTGCCATTTTTGACAGCAGCCGTGTCTGTGTCCAGATCTTCCCCCTTAGTATTTTCTACAGAATAATTATGCTCCCGCATAATTTTCACAAATGGATTTTCTACTCCCAGGTCCAGTACCTGGGCCGGAGCCGGTACATTTTCTTTTAGAAAATTGAGTGTTTCGCGATACCTTTTATGCGGAAAATTGTTTTCGTACATTCCTCTTAGTATTCGTAGACGATCGCGTTAATGTTCATTCCTGCACCAACACTGGCAAAAATCACAACATCTCCTTTTTCCAGCTTCTGGTCTTTCATTTCTCCTTTTACTACAAGGTCAAAAAGAGTTGGGACCGTGGCTACGCTGCTGTTTCCGAGCTCCTGGATAGTCATGGGCGTTACATTTTCCGGCGCTTTTTTGCCATACAATTTGTAAAATCGTTCTATAATGGCATCATCCATTTTTGCATTTGCCTGATGAATAAAGATTTTCTTAAGATCATCTATGGATTTGCCACTTTTCTCAAGACAGGATTTCATTGCATTTGGAACATGCTTTAAAGCAAATTCGTAAATTTTACGACCATTCATTTTGATGTACCGCTCGTCTTCAGGGGATTCTGCTTTATTTGATTTTCCGAAGTAGATATAATTTGCTTCTTCATAAGAATGTGTCGCACTGCTATGGCAAAGGATTCCACCTGTTTCTTCTGTAGCTTCCACCACCACTGCTCCCGCACCATCAGAAAAAATCATCGCATCCCTGTCGTGTTTATCTACGACACGTGATAAAGCTTCGGCTCCAATAACAAGACATTTTTTGGCCATTCCGCAGCGAATAAAAGCCTGTGCCTGGATCATCCCTTCAATCCAGCCTGGGCAACCAAAGAGCACATCGTAGCCCACGCATGACGGATTCTTTATTTGCAGTTCGTACTTTACTCGGGTGGCCATACTGGGTACCGTATCGCTTTGCATGCTTTGAAATTTCACATCGCCGTAATTATGGGCAACGATGATATAATCTAAAGTTTCAGGATCTGTTCCGGAAGCCTTAATCGCCTTTTGTGCTGCGATAATTGCCATTTGCGAGGTAGTAAGGTCTTCATCGAGATAGCGTCTCTCCTTAATTCCTGTAATGGCTTTAAATTTTTTTATCGTAGTCTCATTATCGTGGGGAAAAGTAGAACCGTCTGTATTATAAAATTCATGTTGATGAAAATCGGCATTTTTCGTGATCACATTTGGGATATAACTTCCCGTACCGGTAATTTTAATGTTCATCATGCAATATTCTGATTATTGGCTTCTAATTTAACGAAATATTAGGAATTGTCCCCGTCGCTCGGTGAATAATTACGATGTCTGAAAGACATTCTTTTATAGAAAATAAAGAGGCTGCTTTAAAATGGCAGTTTTCGTCTAACTGTTTTTGAAGCAGCCTCATTTGATTCCTCGATTGTAGAGGCTCGAAATTCTGAAATTTATTACCCAAATAGTAATTTTCTCCGCAGATATTCTCTGCTTTTATTGCTTAAGCATATTCTTCAGTAGGAGGACAGGTACACATAAGGTTACGATCTCCAAAAGCTTCATCTACACGCCTCACACTTGGCCAGAATTTGTTTTCAGCAATATAATCTAATGGATATGCAGCTTTTTCCCTGCTGTAAGGAAAACTCCATTCATCTGAAGTTAGCATCTGCAATGTATGCGGCGCATTTTTCAGAACATTATTATCTTCTTCAGCTGAAGTTTCACTAATTTCTTTTCTAATCGAAATAAGGGCATCACAAAAGCGGTCAAGTTCTGCTTTGCTTTCACTTTCTGTAGGCTCTATCATTACGGTTCCCGCTACCGGGAAAGATACAGTGGGAGCGTGGAAGCCGTAATCTATAAGCCGCTTTGCAATGTCGCTCACCTCAATTCCGTTGGCTTTAAAAGGCCTGCAGTCCACGATCATTTCATGCGCAGCACGACCTCTTTCTCCGGAATATAAGGTTTTGTAATGTTCACTTAAACGTTCTTTCACATAATTGGCATTCAGAATAGCGTGTTCTGTAGCTTTCTGAAGTCCCTTGCTGCCAAGCATTTTTATGTATCCGTAAGAAATAAGGCATACGAGCGCAGATCCCCATGGAGCTGAAGAAATAGCACCAATAGCACTTTCTCCTCCGGTTTTAATCACAGGATTCCCTGGTAAAAACGGAGCCAGTTGTTTTGCCACACAAATTGGACCTACCCCAGGGCCACCACCACCATGCGGGATAGCAAATGTTTTATGTAGGTTGAGATGGCAAACATCGGCACCAATTGCACCTGGATTTGTCAATCCAACCTGGGCATTCATATTTGCGCCGTCCATATAAACCTGTCCGCCGTTGTTATGAATAATCTGAGTAATTTCTTTTATAGCCGATTCGAACACACCATGAGTGGAAGGATAAGTAACCATTAACGCGGCAAGGTTATCTTTGTGTTTTATTGCTTTTTCCCGAAGGTCGTCTACATCAATATTACCATTTTCACTGGCTTTTGTCACGACCACCTTCATCCCGGCCAATACTGCAGAAGCAGGGTTGGTACCGTGAGCAGAGGACGGGATAAGACAGATATTGCGATGTCCTTCTCCAATAGATTTCTGATAAGCCCGAATCACCATTAGTCCGGCATATTCCCCTTGCGCACCTGAATTTGGCTGAAGTGAGGTTGCCGAAAATCCGGTGATTTCTGTCAACTGATCTTCCAGTCTGTTAAGTACAATCTGGTAACCTTCTGCCTGTTCCACGGGGACGAACGGATGAATATTCCCCCATTGCGGATTGCTTAAGGGAAGCATTTCTGAAGCGGCATTAAGCTTCATCGTGCAGGATCCCAGAGAGATCATGGAATGGGTAAGGGATAAATCTTTTCGTTCCAGTTTTTTGATGTAGCGCATCAACTCTGTTTCCGAACGGTAAGAATTAAAAACTTCATGAGTCAGAAACTCTTTTTTTCTGCTTAATTCTGTAGGAATAGCTTCGTTTTTCAAAAGTTCTGTAAGCGAATCACATTCTTTGTTGGCTACTTCAGAGAAAACTGCAATTATCGCATTAAGATCTTCCAGGGTGGTAGTTTCATTTATGGAAATAGTTACCGTTTCTGAATCTGGATAATAGAAGTTGATCTCATTCTTTTCTGCTATAGCTTTTACCGCTGCAGCATCAGCTTTAAGCCTTATCGTGTCGAAGTAAGAAGTATTTAGCTGCTCAAATCCTAATCTTGCAAGTTGAGCAGCAAGGTTCGTTGCAGAATAATGTACGGTGTCAGCAATATACTTAATACCTTCAGGACCGTGATAAACAGCATACATTCCTGCCATTACTGCAAGTAACACCTGTGCAGTACAAATATTGGAAGTGGCTTTGTCCCTCTTAATATGTTGTTCCCGGGTTTGTAGAGCCATTCTAAGGGCATGGTTGCCATCCAGATCTTTGGTTACACCAATAATTCTTCCCGGTAAATTTCTCTTATATTCTTCTTTTGTAGCGAAATATGCAGCATGTGGCCCGCCATAACCAAGAGGAATTCCAAAGCGTTGCGTGGTCCCCACCACCACGTCTACTCCCAATTCTCCGGGAGCCTGTAATTTTACAAGGCTTAAGATATCTGCAGCAACAGCTATTTTAATTTCAGCTTCTTTACATTGAGAAACAAATGCTGTGTAATTGTGAACCTGTCCGTATTTTCCCGGATATTGAAGCAGCACTCCAAAAAATTCTGAAGAAAATTCAAATTCCTGATGGTTTCCAATAACCAGGTCAATTCCAAGGAAATCTGCCCTGGTGCTCAAAAGAGAAATGGTCTGAGGTAAAGTTTCTTCAGAAATAAAAAATTTATTTACATTATCTTTCTTTTGCTTTCTGTTCCTAACAGCATGCAGTAAAGCCATCGCTTCTGCCGCTGCTGTAGATTCGTCCAGAAGTGAGGCATTAGCAATCTCCATTCCGGTTAAATCGCTTACCATAGTCTGGAAATTAAGCAGTGCTTCAAGTCTTCCCTGTGCGATTTCTGCCTGATATGGCGTGTATGCAGTGTACCAACCCGGGTTCTCCAAAACATTGCGCTGTATAACAGCCGGTAAAATTGCCTGATGGTATCCTAAACCAATATACGTTTTGAAGATCTTATTTTTGGCAGCCAGTTTCCCGATATGTTCAGCATATTGGTTTTCGCTTAAAGCAACCGGTAAATTTAAAGGGGATTTCAAGCGGATGTCGTCCGGAATGGTTTCATAAATTAACTGTTCCAGAGAGTCAACTCCAATAGTGTTCAACATTTCTTTTAGTTCGCTTTCCCTGGGGCCAATGTGGCGCAGTGCAAAAGAATCTGTTCTCATAAAAATCGTTGTGGTTTTGAGCCGCGAAAATACGTAATTTATATCTAAAAAATTGTCGTTTACCCTTTTACAGTTGTTAAGATTTAGAGTGTGCGGCCGGTGCTTTTATTATGTGTAATTTTGGGCAATGAGTTTTCTGAAGAATTCTATAGATTTATACATACACAGTAGTGTACACGTGGCGCTGGCAGTAGTATCCCTAAGTGCACTAACTTTCTTTGAATTCAAAATTCCGTTGGATTATGACCTGCTCTTTTTTATCTTCTTTGGAACAATTACCGGCTACAATTTTGTGAAGTATGCAGGCATTGCTAAACTCAAACATTCGAGTCTTACCCGAAATCTTAGAATTATCCAGGTGTTTTCACTGCTTTGTTTTTTAGCCGGTGCTTATTTCCTTATTATTCAGAGTATCAGTGTTATAACTATAGCCATTATTCTCGGGCTTTTTACACTCTTTTATGCCGTGCCTTTACTGGGGAGTAAAAGGAACTTGAGAAGCCTTAGCGGGATAAAAATCTTCGTAATTGCTCTTTCCTGGGCAGGAGCCACTGTTTTACTTCCGTTGGTGAAATCAATAGACTCATTGACATCTGATATTTTTATTGAATTACTACAGCGTTTCCTGTTAGTGGTGGTGTTGATGCTTCCATTCGAAGTAAGGGATTTAAAATACGATATTCCCTCTCTTTCTACTCTTCCACAGCAAATAGGGGTGGAGAAAACGAAAATTTTAGGTTATATACTGTTGTTAATAATTCTTGTTCTGGAATTTTTTCAGGAAGAATTTGTAGTAATCAATTTTCTATCCCTGGTATTTATTTTAATCCTCACTGGAGGATTCCTTTTAAAAACGAAAGTAGCGCAAGGTCCTTACTTTTCGTCATTTTGGGTGGAGAGTGTGCCAGTCTTCTGGTTAATGATTTTACTCCTTCTCAGGAATTTTGTTTAGCGAGTTCTTCTCTAATTCTTTCTTTCCACACTTTCTTGTCCACTTTACTGCAGGTCTTTAGGTCAGACTTTTTAATAAGTTTTGTGAGATGGGAATTACGGTGGGTATATTCTTTACAACGTTGGCAAATCGCAATGTGCATTAGCAATTTGAACTTGTTAATTCTGCTAAGCTCCCTGTACTGGGCTTTATCACAACAGTTTTCTGCTTTTGAGCAGTCAATAAGGAAGAAATTTTTAAACATAATCTAAAACCAGTTTTTTTCAAGACATGCGGCAAGAGATACTCTCGCCCTGTGTATGATTACCCACAGGTTAGACGGCGTGATATTAAACTCATTACAAATAACTTCTGTATCTGCACCATCAATTGTTTTCATTTTAAAGATGGCTGCCTGCTTTTCGTTTATTTGATCAAGACATTCCAGGATAGCCATTCCCAATTCGGTATTCTCCATTTCATCTTCTGCATTACGGTCAGAATAATCTGGAACCCGCTCCTCCAACCATTCTCCATCGCTATATTCATCTGAATAATTGATATGTACTTCAGCTTTTCCCTTTCTGGAATTTATCCTGCGGTAATGGTCAATTATTTTTCGCTTCAATATTGAAATTAACCAGGTGCGTTCACTTGCTTCTCCTTTAAAATTTTTCATCGACTTTAATCCGGCCAGAAAAGTTTCAGAAATAAGGTCATTAGCTATCTCCCGGTCGTTCACCCGAACAATCGTATAATTAAATAGATAGTCTGAATATTTGTCCACCCACTTGGTAGGGTCGAGGCTGTGAGCTGGCATAAGAAATTTTCTTACTCAAAAATATAAAAAGAAATATTCAAATAAGTTATAAAAACGATAAGATTTTATGCCAAAAAGTGCAGCCAATTTCCTTATTAACTGGAATTTGGCTGCGTAATTTTTTTATTCCTTCGGAAGTAATCCCGCTCTTTTTAACAAAGCTTCCGGTTGAGGTTCTTTTCCGCGGAAGCGTTTATAAAGCGTCATTGGATGCTCGGTTCCTCCCTGAGACAATATGTTTTCCCTAAATTTATTCGCCACTTCCCTGCTGAAAATTCCCTGCTCCTGAAAATATTCAAAAGTATCGGCATCCAGCACTTCTGCCCATTTGTAAGAATAATATCCGGCAGAATAACCGCCCTGAAAAATGTGTGAAAATGAAGTGCTCATACAATTTTTATCAACATCGGGATATAACTTTGTGGGCTCAAAAGCTTCGTCTTCATGTGCTTTTACATTAGAGATATTTGTAGGATCTATCCCATGCCAGCTAAGATCCAGCATTCCAAAACTCAATTGTCGCACCGTAGCCATACCTTCGTGAAAATTAGCCGATTCCTTTATCTTTTCTACAAGCTCCATCGGGATGGTCTCTCCGGTTTTGTAATGCTTTGCGAAAAGCTGAAGTGCCTCCTTCTCATAACACCAATTCTCGAGTACCTGGCTCGGCAATTCCACAAAATCCCAGTAGACATTAGCTCCTGAAATACTCGGGTAAGTTGTGTTGGCCAACATCCCGTGCAGGGCATGTCCAAATTCATGAAAAAGGGTGGTTACTTCGTTAAAAGTTAATAGTGAAGGATCTTTTTTAGATGGTTTTGTGAAGTTGCAGACGATAGAAATATGGGGACGCTCATTTTTGCCATTTTGGATGTATTGCGGTTTATAGCCGGTCATCCAGGCACCGCCACGTTTCCCTTCCCTGGGATGGAAATCTGCATAGAGTAAAGCGATGTCCTTATTTTGCTCATCTGTTACCTGATACGTCTTTACATCGGGATGATATTTGTCGACATCAAAAACTTCTGTGAAGTTCAGGCCGTAAAGTTTATTGGAAACAAGAAAAACGCCTTGAATAACACTTTCAAGCTCAAAATAAGGCTTTAGTTTTTCATCATTAAGATCAAAAAGCTCCTGTTTTAGTTTTTCACCGTAAAAAGCAGCATCCCATTTTTGCAGTTGATCGATTCCATCCAGTTTTTTGGCGAAATTTTCAAGTTCTGAAAATTCACGTTCAGCAGCAGGCTTAGCTTTTTCCAAAATTTGATCTAAAAAGTTGTTTACCTTGTCTGGCGTCTCTGCCATTCGCTGTTCTAGGACAAAATGAGCATGCGTTTTAAAACCTAACAGGTTTGCACGTCGATGTCTTAATTTGGCAATTTTCAGCACATTTTCCTGGTTGTCCAATTCATCATTGTGAAAACCTTTAGATCCAAAAGCAAGCGCCATTTTTTTTCGAAGTTCCCGGTTTTCGACATATTTCATGAACGGAATGTAACTTGGATACTGCAGCGTAAAGATCCAGCCTTCTTTTTCTTTATCTGCGGCTACAGATTTTGCTTCTTCTTTAAAGCTGTCCGGCAGTCCTTTTAGATCCTCTTCATTTGTAATATGAAGTTCAAATTTGTTTGTTTCCTCAAGTACATTTTCTCCAAATTTAAGGCTTAGAGAGGAGAGCTCTTTATCGATCTCTCTCAGTTCCTTTTGCTTGTCTTCAGGAAGATTGGCGCCGTTTCTCGAGAAGGCTTTGTATTTTTCGTCAAGTAGCGTTTTTTGTTCTACACTTAGCTCCAGTTGATCCTGAATCTCGTAAACGCTTTTCACCTTATCAAAAAGGGTTTTGTTTAAAATAGTATCGTTCTTGAAATCGGTTAGGAGCGGTGATACTTCCTGGGCGATTTTCTGAATTTCCTTATTGGTTTCAGCAGAATTTAAATTGAAGAAAATACTGGTTACCCGGTCCAGTTGTTTTCCTGAGAATTCCAAAGCAGCTATGGTATTTTCAAAATTGGGTTTTTCCTTCGAGTTTGTAATAGCATCAATTTCGGCACGCGCAGCATCAATAGCAGAAATAATTGTTGGCTTAAAATGCTCATTTTTTATCTTAGAAAAAGGTGCGTAGGTAAATTCTTCAAGTAAATTATTTTTTGTAATCATAAGGATTAGCTTGACGTTATTGGATTATTTAATGATCTAAATCATTATTTGTATATTTTTTAACTATATTTACACCTTCTTTAGAAAATATTAAGATGTAGGTTACTTTTAAAAGTTGTGGATTAATATATTTAGAATGGTTAATAAATAGATTTTACACTAAGTAACTACTGCGCAAGCCACACGAAAGTGTGGCTTGTTTTATTTTTGGATCTTTTTTGCGCCTTCTATTACCTTTTCTTTTAAACCTTCTTTATAAACCAAAATCTTATCCAGTGTGCATTTATCTGAGGAGCCAATAATTTGAGCTGCAAGTATACCGGCATTTTTTGCGCCATTTAATGCTACCGTAGCCACAGGAACACCTCCCGGCATTTGTAGGATGGAAAGTACAGAGTCCCACCCGTCGATAGAATTACTGGATTTAACGGGAACACCAATTACAGGAAGTGGGGAGAGTGACGCAATCATTCCCGGTAAATGTGCTGCACCACCGGCACCGGCAACTATTACCTGTATGCCGCGATTATGGGCGGTTTTTCCGTACTCGAATAACTTCTCGGGAGTACGATGGGCAGAAACTATATCCACTTCAACTTCAATATCAAAACCTTCCAGAATGTCTATTGCATCCTGCATTACCGGCATATCGCTGGTACTACCCATGATTACTGCTACTTTTCCCATAGTTTGTTTTCTGGTGCTCACAAGAACAGATGTGAGATAATTGTTATTTTTTAGCTATTACTTTAATTGAATTTTTTACTTCTTCGGCAATTCTTCTCGCTTCCGAAATTTTCTCATTTACAATGGTAACGTGCCCCATTTTCCGGAAGGGACGTGTGATTTTTTTTCCGTAGATGTGAGGGGTGACTCCTGGCATCTTCATTATTTTTTTAATATTCTGATATACGACTTCGCCCGTATAATTTTCGTCACCAACCAGGTTTACCATAATTCCGCCGACTTTGCTATCTGTATTTCCCAATGGAAGGTCGAGAATCGCCCGTATATGCTGCTCAAACTGGTTGGTGTAACTTGCTTCTATACTGTAATGTCCGCTGTTGTGCGGTCTTGGAGCAACTTCATTTACAAGGATTTCATCATCCTTTGTCTGGAACATTTCTACGGCCAATAGGCCTACATGCTTAAATGCTTCGGAAACTTTTTTAGCGAGATTTCTTGCTTTTTCCGTTACTTCAGCATCAATTCTTGCCGGACAAATTACATATTCCACCTGATTGGCAACTGGATGAAATTCCATTTCTACAACAGGGTAAGTCTTTACTTCGCCTGAAGGATTTCTCGCCACAATAACTGCAAGCTCGTTCTTAAACGGAATCATTTCCTCTGCTATACATTCTGCATCAGGTAGATTTTTTAAATCACCTTCAGTTTTTATAACAGCGACTCCTTTGCCGTCGTATCCGCCGGTGGTGCTTTTCCAGACAAAAGGCAGTTTTCGCTTCCCTTGCTGAATCTCCTTCAGCAATTCTTCTTTGTTCTTGTATAGCTGAAAAACTGCTGTAGGAATGTCATTTTCTAGATAAAAATTTTTCTGGATTCCTTTATTCTGAATTTTTTCCAGGGTAGCGGCAGAAGGGTAGGTCTTTATACCTTCTTCTTCCAGTTTTCTGAGAGCATCAACATTCACACCTTCAATTTCAAAAGTAACTACATCTGCTTTTCTGCCAAATTCAAGAACCGTTTTGTAATCCATTAAATCGCCCTGCTCAAAATAGTTGCAGGAAATGCTGCAGGGAGCTTCAGCGTTTGGATCTAAAACATTAGTCTGGATATCAAATTTCCGTGTTTCATAAAGCATCATTTTTCCCAGCTGACCGCCGCCGAGAATTCCTAATTTAAAGTCTGAAGAAAAATAATTCAGCATATAGATTTCAGTTTATACAAAAATAATTTTTTAAGGTGGAATGCACTACTTATTCTTATAGAAATCTGATAGTTTGGATGATTCAGAATCCTTATCTTTGCCTCTTTAAAATTTGATGCTTTGATTCAACTTCACGATTTAAAATTTGAGCCTTATATTTCCGAAGAAGAAATAGAAGGTGCTGTGGCAAAGATTGCAAGTCGGCTTAATGCCGATTATAAAGATCAAAACCCGATTTTTATTGGGGTTTTAAATGGCTCTTTTATGTTTGCTTCAGAAGTAATAAAACGTTTTAAAGGAGATTGCGAGGTGAGTTTTGTGAAAATGGGCTCCTATGAAGGTACTTCGACTACTGGTACAGTAAAAACCTTAGTTGGGTTAAATCAAAAAGTAGAAGGGAGAAAAGTGGTGATCCTTGAAGATATTGTGGATACAGGTAACACGCTGGAAGAGATAAACAAAATTCTGGAAGCTGAAAAAGTAGCCGATTATAAAGTGGCCACGCTGTTTTTTAAACCTGAAGCCTACAAGAAATCATTGCATATCGAATATATAGGAATTCAAATACCTGATAAATTTATTGTAGGGTACGGCCTGGATTATGACGGTTTGGGCAGGAATCTTACGCAAGTATATAAACGCAAAGAATAAAAAATGACAAATCTGGTACTTTTTGGCCCTCCCGGCGCCGGCAAAGGAACACAAGCTTCAATTTTAAAGGAAAAATATCAACTGGTTCATATCTCTACCGGAGATGTTTTTCGGTACAACATCAAAAACGAAACAGAGCTTGGTAAAAGTGCAAAATCCTATATGGATAAAGGGCAGTTGGTTCCCGATCAGGTGACTATCGACATGCTAAAAGCAGAAGTTGAAGGAAATGAGGGTGCTAAAGGCTTTATTTTTGATGGTTTTCCAAGAACCCGCGCCCAGGCAGAAGCATTGGGTGAATTTCTTGCTTCCAAGGGCGAAGGAGTAGATGCTATGATCGCCTTGGAGGTAGAAGATGAGGTTTTGGTGCAACGCTTACTGGAACGTGGAAAAACTTCAGGAAGACCAGATGATGCAGATGAGTCTGTAATAAGGGAAAGAATAAAAGTGTACTACGAAGAGACTGCTATTCTTAAAGAGTATTACAAAAAAGACGATAAATATTACGGCGTAGACGGGGTTGGATCTGTTCAGGAAATCACCCAACGTTTAAGTGAGGTTATAGACCAACTTATCTAATAACTGAAGGAAAAGAGGCCGCCTTAAAATGCCAATTATCGGCATGCTGTTTAAAAAGCGACGAAAATAAAATTTGAAAGCCTCAAACAAGAACGAATATGACTGAAGGGAATTTTGTTGATTATGTGAAAATTCACATTTCTTCCGGAAAAGGAGGGAGTGGTTCTGCACATTTACACCGGGAAAAATATATTACTAAAGGTGGTCCCGATGGGGGAGATGGCGGCCGGGGAGGACATGTGATTATTCGCGGCGATAAAAATCTTTGGACGCTCTTTCATTTAAAATTTAAGAGGCATGTAAGGGCAGAACATGGCGGTAACGGATCAAAATCCAGGAGTTCAGGTTCTGATGGGTCTGACGAATATATCGATGTTCCTTTGGGAACAGTAATCCGGGATACCGAAACCGAAGAAATAATCCATGAGATTACTGAAGACGGCAAAGAATATATTGTAGCAGAAGGCGGAAAAGGTGGTCTTGGAAACTGGCATTTTAAAAGTTCAACAAATCAGACTCCGCGCTATGCGCAGCCGGGAATTGAAGGACAGGAAGTAGATGTTACTCTGGAATTAAAAGTTCTTGCCGATGTTGGACTTGTTGGATTTCCTAATGCCGGAAAATCTACACTGCTTTCCGTAATTACTGCTGCAAAACCTAAAATTGCAGATTACGAATTTACTACTCTAAAGCCTAACCTCGGAATTGTACAGTATCGGGATTTTAAAACTTTTGTAGTTGCCGATATTCCGGGAATTATAGAAGGAGCTGCGGAAGGAAAGGGACTTGGTTATCGCTTTTTGCGGCATATCGAGCGAAATTCCACTTTACTATTCTTAATTCCTGCCGATGCTCCCAATATTGCAAAGCAGTATGAAATTCTGGTCGATGAATTGAGAAGGTATAATCCGGAGATGCTGGATAAGGACCGGCTTATTGCGATCTCAAAAAGTGATATGCTGGATGCAGAACTTAAAGTAGAATTAAAGGCAGAACTCGATAAAAACTTAAATGCAGATTACGTATTTATTTCTTCAGTTGCACAACAGGGGCTTACCGAGTTGAAAGACCGGCTTTGGGAAATGCTCAATAAAAAGCCTGAATAGACCGTTCATCATATTTTCATTTTCGGGATAGTTTTTGATTAACTTTAGATCAATTCCGCATGGCGGGAAAAATTAAAATTTATCCTTTAAATATTTATAATATGAGAATAATGAAAATTCTGTTTATCTGTGTGCTTTTTGCAAGCTGCAATGTTCCAAAAATTGCTTACGATTACGATGAGACTGCAAGTTTTAACAATTATTCTACTTACGCACTTTTTCCCGATTTTCGTTCAGGATTAAGCCAGCTGGATGAAGCAAGGCTAATAAGAGCACTGGATAATGCGATGCAGCAAAAAGGCTTTTCCACAGTAGATAATCCTGATATTTTTGTAAATGTTTATACTGAAAGATTTCAGCAACAGAGTGGGAACAGTATTGGCCTTGGAGTTGGAGGCGGTGGAGGCAATATGGGAGTTGGTGTATCCGGCGGAATACCAATTGGAGGTCCTGAAAATTACCTTAAAATGACTATAGATTTTATAGACCAAGAAAAAGACAGTCTTGTATGGCAGGCAGTGGTAGATGTTAAGTTTAATCCTAATGCCAGTCCGGAACAACGACAGGCGCTATTTGATAAAGTGTTACAGAAAGCATTAAAGAACTATCCCCCAGAAAAATAATCCCGGTTTTTGCAGGATCCTATCAAAAAAAAGAGACTGCCTGAAAATTGCAATTTTCAGGCAGTCTCTTTATTACCTAGTCTGTAGCATCTTCTACAGCGTCTCCCACATCATCGGCAGCGTCTTCAATATCGTCTGCGGCTCTTTCAACGCCCGATTTTTCTTCTCTGCATGATGTAAAAACACCGGTAGAACATACAAGTGCAAGTATTAGCATTAATTTTTTCATATGATTGGTTTTAAATATTAATTATCGTCTGTTGGATCCCCATCCAATTCATTTTCTACCTGGTTAGCGCCTTCTTCTATGGCATCTCCAGTTTCCCGTGCGCCTTTTTCAATAGCATCGCCGGTTTCCTCAGCAGCATTTTCTATTTCTTCTCCCATACGGTCCAGGTCATCATCTGCATCCATTTCATGCTCCATCTCTTCGCGTTCCATTTCCATTTCCATTTCATTTTCTTCTTCATTAACCTCACGGCAGGAAGTAAAGACTGTACTAAGGGTAAAGAACATGGCGATAATTAAAATTAGTCTTTTCATAATTAAATGATGTTTTTGTTATTATTCATCAAAGCTAATTATGTAATGTACACGAAAGTCAAATTTGATGCTAAATTATAGCACCAAAAGTGTTAAATAAATCAGAATAATTTAATCGAATTTTTACGGTTAGCTTTTATTGAAAAGATAATCACGAATTGCGGCTGTAGCACCTGTATTACTATTGATGAAATGACCGGAAATCATTCCGGTTTTTCTTCGGAAAGTTTCATCGTTAATTAATATTTGAAATACAGATGAAGCTTCCCGGGGAGTTTCAACAGAAAAAAGTCCGGCGAGTTGCTGAAGTTTTATTGCTTCAGGGAATTTTGAAAAGTTTGATCCAATAACAATAGGAACACCAAATGTAGCGGGTTCAAGTATATTATGTAGTCCGGAATTTCCCGCGGCACCACCTACATAAGCAACATCTGCATAACTATAAATTTTCCCTAACAGGCCAATGGTGTCAATTATTAGAACATCAAAAGCAGACAAATCCTTTTGATCTTCAGAGTATCGTGCAGAAGATCCTTTTAGCTTTTTCTGAAATTCACTGATCTTTTCATCTTTTATTTCGTGCGGCGCAATAATAAACTTCACCTTTTCTGAAGCAGAATTAATGTAATCCAGCAGCAATTCTTCATCCTCCGGCCAGGTGCTTCCGGCGACAAGACATAATTTATCCTGAAGGAATTCTTCTATAAAAGCTAATTTGTTGTCGTACTCTATTTGTCGCGAAACACGATCAAATCTTGTGTCTCCACTGATAGTCACATTATTGAAATTGTGCTTTTTAAGCAATGCTTCAGAAGCTTCATTCTGAACAAAAACGTGCTCAAAGCTTCGTAGCGATTTACGCATCCAGCCACCGTATTCCTTAAAGAAAACCTGATTTTCCCTGAAAGCACCCGAAATAAGAAACGTTCGGATATTCCGTTTACGTAATTCCTTTAAATAATTTGGCCAAATTTCATATTTCACGAAGAAAACGAGCTCCGGAGAGACAATATTTAGAAATTTTTCAACTTTTTTAGCCGAATCCATCGGAAGGTAGGTAATAACATCAGCTAAAGGATGTTTTTTCTTGTTTTCGTAACCTGAAGGAGAAAAAAATGTGACTAGGATCTTCCTATCAGGCATTTCAGCCTTCATCATTTCAATTACCGGAACTGCCTGTTCAAATTCGCCAAGGGAAGCAGCATGAAACCAGATCACCCGGTCATTTTGCCTAATTTCGACCTTCAGTTTATCAAAAACATCTTTCCGGCCCTCCACAAATAATTTAAGCCGGGGCTTAAAAATGGCAATTATCGGCAAGAAGAGTTCAGTTAAGCCAACAAGAATATTATAAAGGATATACAAAACGATTTTCTTTAATAGCGCTAAAATAGGCCTTTCCTAAAAATTGCATTGGCTGTAGGGCTGATATTTCGTATTTTTGTTGGACAATAAAAAGATGATGAAAAAGATACAAATGGTTGACCTTAAAGGTCAATATGAAGCTATAAAAGGTGAAGTAAACAATTCTTTCCAGGAAATTCTTGAATCTACGGCATTTATTAACGGCCCTGAAGTTCAGAACTTTCAGAAGGAAATGGAAGATTATCTGGGGGTAAAGCACGTGATCCCCTGTGCTAATGGGACAGATGCTTTACAAATTGCCATGATGGGCCTTGATCTTAAACCCGGTGACGAAATAATAACCGCAGATTTCACTTTTGCTGCAACAGTAGAGGTTATCGCGCTGCTTCAGTTAACTCCGGTGCTGGTAGATGTAGAGCAGGATACCTTTAATATAGATCCTGAAGCCATAAGGAAAGCAATTACACCAAGAACAAAAGCTATTGTGCCGGTGCACCTGTTTGGACAAACGGCAAATATGGACGCTATCATGGAAATTACCAGGGAACATAATCTTTACGTGATTGAAGATAATGCGCAGGCGATTGGCGCAAATTATCATTCGGGGAAAAACGGAAAAGTAAAGGCAGGTGCAATTGGAGATGTGGCCGCAACTTCATTTTTTCCGTCGAAAAATTTAGGTTGTTATGGTGATGGCGGTGCTATTTTTACCAATAATGATGGTTTAGCACATACGATAAGAGGAATTGTAAACCACGGAATGTATGAGCGGTATCACCATGATGTTGTGGGCGTAAATTCCAGACTGGACAGTTTGCAAGCCGCTGTGCTACGTGCAAAACTCCCCAGGCTTGACTATTATAATGAAGCCCGCAGGGAAGCTGCAGAAAAGTATGATGAAGCGCTAAAAGGGCAGCAATTTCTGGAAATTCCGGTAAGGGAAGGTGAGCCTGATACCCATGTTTTTCATCAATATACCCTGAAGATCACCAATGGAAAACGGGATGAGCTGGTAAAGCATTTGCAGGAAAAGGAAATTCCGTGCGGAGTGTATTATCCTATTCCTTTACATAAGCAGAAAGCTTATGCCGATGAGCGGTATAATGAAGCAGATTTTCCCGTGACGAATCAACTGGTAAAAGAGGTGATTTCCTTGCCGATGCATACGGAGCTTGAAGACGATCAGATTACATATATTACCAATGCGATTATTGAATTTTTAAAATAGGAATGTAAAAAGCTATCTCTACAAGGGAAGTTACTAAAAAGTGGTCGGTGCCTATCAGGAATTGAGGTATTATATTAAATCAGTTCCTTTCGATCTATAAAAAACGGGTCAGATTTTAAAAAGTCTAATCTCTGTTATTTAAACTTTATACACTTTGGGGATAGAATCTTTTTATATTAAGAAAGATTATCTCCTTTTTGGCTTCGGGATAAAAGCTCCGGGAAAATTTTCCTTAATTTCTCTTAATGCTCTGTCTGCTTCAAGTCGGTTACGGAAATTACCTACATATACTTTATAATTTGGGGTTTCATAATCGATCATTGCCGGATAAGTGTACTTGGTTTCGTAATCCTTGAACACTTCACTGGCCTCTTTATTGTCTCCGTAGAATAATTGTATCTTATATCGATCCCCAATTTTATTTTCTTCAGACATTTCAGTTTTTAATTCCAAAAGTTTTGAAATTTTTTCATCCTGATTAATATTAATCTCTGCATTTTGAGCTGAAAGATTTGCATACGAAACTGCAGTCAAAAAGCAGGTGAATATCAGGTTATTTCGGGATAATTTTTGCATAATTATTACATTTAAGACAAAGGTAAAGCTAAATAATTTAAACGCATCTTAATTTATTATTTAGAACAAATATAAATTATCGATTAACACATCTGTAACATTCCTTAAATGCACTTTATATATTACTTTTGTGCACGAATTTCAAGGTACGGATACTTAATTTTATTGCTTTTAAGGAGTAGAAAAACCGTACCAAAGTTTAGACGTTAATTCAACTTATAATATGAAAAAGGTGAAATACCGCCATTCAACTTCACGATTGCTGCTCTTAAGCGTAGCGTTTTTCTTATCGTTTACAGTTACTGGAATTGCACAGGATGACACTTCGGCCGATGCTTCTCAGGAGCAGGTCCAGGGTGAGGAGCAAACTGCGGGAGCCGCTGCGGCTACTGGTGGATTGGGAGACCCGGCCAATGGTAAGTCTCTGTTTAATTCTTTATGTGCTGCATGTCATAAACCCTATTCTGAATCTATAGGCCCGGCCCTTAACGGTGTTACTGAAAGACGTGACATGGATTGGCTTTACCAGTGGATTCATAATAGCACTAATCTTATTGCTTCTGGAGATGCTGAAGCTGTGGCTGTTTTTGAGGAGTATAACGAGACAGTGATGCCTCCTTTTCCTCAATTGACAGAAACACAGATTAATGATATTTTAGCTTATGTAGAGCAGCCAAAACCAGAAGCCCCGGCTTCAGCCCAGCAGGCTGGTGCAGAGGCTGGTGCTGGTGGGGGTCAGGGAGTTTCAACTAACTTGATTTTAGGTGTTCTTGCCTTTGTGCTCCTAATGCTGTTGGTGGTACTTTTTCTTGTTAATAAAACGCTTAGAAATTTTGCAGCCGCAAGTGGCGTGGTAATTCCGGAGAAACCGAAAAGAAAGCCGTTATATAAATCTTTTGTGGAAAACCAGTTCCTTGTGGTGGTGCTTGCTGTGGTAGTGCTGCTTGGTGTTGCATATTATGGATATGGATATATGATGCAGGTTGGAGTAGATCAAGGTTACCAGCCAATCCAGCCAATTCATTTCTCGCATAGAATTCATGCCGGAGATAATCAGGTAGAGTGTAAATTCTGTCACTCTTCTGCGCGTACTTCAAAAACATCAGGAATACCTTCTTTGAATGTGTGTATGAACTGTCATAAATCTATTTCTGAAGTGGCTCCTGAAACTGCAACTGCAGAATTTTCAAAGGAATTCTACGATAAAGAAATTGCTAAACTTTATGAAGCGACAGGTTGGGAGCCTGGCTCCAGAACATATTCCGGTGAAGCAAAACCTGTGAAGTGGGTTCGTTTGCACAACCTTCCGGATTTTGCATACTTTAATCATTCCCAGCACGTGACGGTGCAGGGGACACAATGCCAAACCTGTCATGGTCCTGTTGAAGAAATGGAGGTGATGTATCAGCATGCGCCTTTAACAATGGGATGGTGTGTAAATTGTCATCGTGAGACTAAGGTGAATATGGTGGGCAATGAATATTACGAGAAAATCCATGAAGAATTGGCTAAAAAGTATGGAGTAGAAGAAGTTACTGCTGCTGATTTAGGTGGAATAGAATGTGGTAAATGCCATTATTAAAATGTTTTTTCTGCTGAAGAGCAGGTTTAATTTAGAAGTTAATATTTAGATATATATGTCATCAAACAAAAAATACTGGACAAGTGTTGAGGAACTGGATAAGAACAGTTCTATTGTTGAGGCACTACAACAGAAGGAATTTGTTGAGGAAATACCGGTTGATGAATTTTTGGGAGATAAAAACTCTCTCGAAAGTTCTAAAACATCAAGAAGGGACTTTCTTAAGTATGTTGGTTTTAGTACTGCAGCAGCAACGCTTGCAGCCTGTGAAGGACCTGTTGTTAAATCTATACCTTATGTAGTGCAGCCGGAACGAATTGTTCCTGGTAGCGCAAATTACTACGCTACTACGATGGCCGATGGTTTCGATTTCGCCGGGGTTCTTGTAAAGACCCGGGAAGGAAGGCCTATAAAGATTGAGGTTAATACCATGGCTAATACCGGCGCGAATGCAAGGGTACAGGCTTCAGTATTATCACTTTATGATAGAAAAAGGCTCAAAAATCCCAAGGCTAAAGGACAAAATATCTCCTGGGAGGAATTTGATAGTTCAGTAAAAGGAAGATTAGATAATGTTAGTGGGGAAATCGCTTTGCTTACCCCAACTTTTGCAAGTCCATCTACGGCGCGAATCATTAGTGAATTTTCAGAGAAATACGGTAATGTAAGGCATGTGGTCTACGATGCTGTTTCTGAAGATGCTGCTCTAAATGCATTTCAGGCTAGATATGGAAGACGCGCATTACCGGCTTATGATTTTTCGAGGGCTGAAACTATTGTTTCTGTTGGTGCCGATTTCTTAGGGGACTGGAATGGTGGTGGATATGATTCTAAGTATGCTCTTGGCCGTATTCCTAAAGATGGAAAAATGTCAAGACATATTCAGTTTGAAGCCAATATGAGTTTGTCTGGTGCGAATGCCGATAAGCGTGTTCCTTTAAAACCATCTCAGCAAAAGGCAGTAATGGCTGCTCTTTATGGTTATATTGTAAATGGTGCTTCTACCAGTAACCTTCCTTCAGAACTTGATGATATCGTTGTAAAAGCTGCTGCTCAACTTAGACGTGCAGGAAGTAATGCGGTTGTAATTACGGGTATTCCTGATAATGATGCCCAATCATTAGCATTGGCAATAAATGAAAGCCTTGGAAGTGCTGTAATGGATGTTGAAAATCCCAGGATGCTAAGGCAGGGAAACGCTACTGCAGTTACTGAGCTTGTGAATGATATGGCTGCAGGTAATATTGGAGCTGTAATTATCGCGGGTGTAAATCCGGTTTACAGTTTGCCTAATTCCTTGGAGTTTGTAGAGGGGCTTAAAAACGTAGAACTTTCAGTAGCCTTTGCATCTAAAGAAGATGAAACAGCAAAACTATGTGAATTTGTAGGTCCAACTCCACATTATTTAGAAAGTTGGGGGGATGTTCAGTTCACAACCAGAAATGTTACTTTGATGCAGCCAACTATACGGCCGCTTTTTAATACAAGACAATTACAGGATACATTGTTAAACTGGAGTGATAATTCTCAAAATTATTACGAGTATCTAAAAGAAATGTGGTCTGGATCTTTGGGTGCCGAAGGTTGGAATCAGGGATTACATGATGGAGCTTTTGAGTTGGATGCAGCTTCTGAGTTTGCTTCTGCGGGTGATATTGCCGAAGCTTTACCGGAAATGAACAGTGATTCTGTTGCGGCAAGAAATCTTTCTTCGGCAATAGATGAAGGAGCAGGTCTTGAATTAGAACTTTATACTTCTGTTGCTATGGGAGATGGCCAACAGGCTAACAACCCCTGGCTTCAGGAAATGCCTGATCCTCTTACGAGAGCATCATGGGATAATTACCTTAAAATTTCCAGGATAGACGCAGAGGAAATGGGGCTTGAGAATTATCACGTTTCTAATGGTGGACTAAACGGAAGCAAAGTTAATATTACACTTGGAGATACTGTTGTAAAAAACGTTCCCGTATACATTCAACCTGGTCAGGCCAGAGGTTCGGTTGCTTTAGCTTTTGGCTATGGTAAGACTGAGGCTGTACAGGATGAAATGAAAGTTGGTGTTAATGCCTATCCTCTTTATGAAAATTTCAATTCTGTTCAGACCGTTAGCATTGAAAAAGTAGAGGGTATTCATGAATTTGCATGTGTTCAGCTTCATAACACCCTTATGGGAAGAGGTGATATTATAAAGGAGACAACCTTAGAAATTTTTAATACAAAGGATTATCATTTCTGGAATCCTGTTGCCGAAGTTTCTTTAAATCACCAGGAAACACCGGTTACTTCGCCAGAGGTCGATATTTGGGAAAATTTTGACCGTAGTATTGGTCATCATTTTAATATGTCTATAGATCTTAATGCCTGTACCGGTTGTGGAGCTTGCGTTATCGCATGTCACGTTGAGAACAATGTACCGGTAGTAGGAAAGGAAGAAGTAAGGAAATCGAGAGATATGCACTGGTTGCGTATAGATAGATATTATGCTTCTGAAGATGAAGGTTTCGGGACAGATATAGAGACTAAAGAGAATATGTCTGGTCTGGGCAGTTCGCTTTCTACTTTTGCTGAACTGGAGCAGCCTGCAGATAATCCGCAGGTAGTATTCCAACCGGTAATGTGTCAGCACTGTAACCAGGCTCCCTGTGAGACTGTATGTCCTGTAGCGGCAACTGTTCATGGTCGCCAGGGACAAAATCAAATGGTTTATAACCGTTGTGTGGGTACAAGATATTGTGCTAACAACTGTCCATATAAAGTTCGTAGGTTTAACTGGTTCCTATATAACAAAAATGAAGAGTTTGATTATCATATGAGCAATGATCTTGGTCGTATGGTGTTGAATCCTGATGTTACTGTAAGGTCCAGGGGAGTAATGGAAAAATGTTCATTATGTATTCAAAGAACCCAAAAAACTATATTGGATGCGAAAAGGGAAGGAAGACCTGTTCAGGATGGAGAATTCCAGACTGCATGTTCCCTCGCTTGTGATAAAGGTGCAATTGTATTTGGAGATGTAAATGATGAAGAAAGTTTGATATATGAAAAAAGGCAGGATGAAAGGATGTACCACATGTTGGAATATCTTGGCACAAAGCCAAACGTGATGTATCAAACTAAAGTGAGAAATACAGCAGACGCTTAATAAATCAATAATAAAGAATCAATTATAAAAGGATATGTCTCATTACGAAGCACCTATAAGAAAGCCTTTAGTAACCGGTAATAAAACGTATCACGACGTCACGTTAGACGTAGTTGCACCGGTAGAGGGAAGGGCAAATAAATCCTGGTGGATTGTTTTCTCCATTGCTCTTGTAGCTTTTATGTGGGGATTAGGATGTATAATCTATACAGTTTCAACCGGGATCGGTACTTGGGGATTAAATAAAACCGTTGGTTGGGCATGGGATATTACCAACTTTGTTTGGTGGGTAGGTATTGGTCACGCCGGTACCCTTATCTCCGCGGTACTTTTGCTCTTCCGCCAAAAGTGGAGAATGGCAATTAACCGTTCAGCGGAAGCTATGACAATATTCTCGGTAATGCAGGCTGGTCTTTTTCCAATCATTCACATGGGGCGTCCCTGGTTGGCATATTGGGTATTGCCTATTCCAAACCAATTTGGAACACTATGGGTAAACTTTAACTCACCTTTGCTTTGGGATGTATTTGCAATTTCCACTTACTTATCTGTATCTCTGGTTTTCTGGTGGACTGGTTTGCTTCCGGATTTTGCAATGATTCGGGACAGAGCTATTACTCCATTTAATAAAAGAATTTATGGAATTCTCTCCTTTGGATGGAGTGGACGGGCTAAAGACTGGCAAAGATTCGAAGAAGTCTCTTTAGTGCTTGCTGGTTTAGCAACGCCATTGGTACTTTCTGTGCATACTATTGTATCTTTTGACTTTGCTACTTCGGTTATTCCTGGTTGGCATACTACGATTTTCCCTCCGTACTTTGTTGCTGGAGCGATTTTCTCCGGATTTGCAATGGTGAACACCTTGCTTATTATTATGAGAAAAGTATCTCATCTTGAAGATTATATCACAATCCAGCATATAGAATTGATGAACATCGTTATTATGATTACGGGTTCTATTGTGGGTACAGCTTATATTACAGAATTAGTTATTGCGTGGTACTCTGGTGTTGAATACGAGCAATATGCTTTTCTTAACCGGGCCACAGGGCCATATTGGTGGGCTTACTGGTCCATGATGACCTGTAACGTATTCTCGCCACAATTTATGTGGTTTCCTAAATTGAGAAGAAGTATTATGTTCTCCTTTTTTATCTCGATAGTGGTAAACATTGGAATGTGGTTTGAGCGGTTTGTAATTATCGTTACTTCTCTTCACAGAGACTATCTTCCGTCTTCATGGACGATGTTCTCGCCAACCTTTGTCGATATTGGTATTTTTATTGGAACCATTGGATTCTTCTTTGTGTTATTTCTTTTATATGCACGATCTTTCCCTGTAATTGCACAGGCTGAAGTTAAATCTATTTTAAAAGCTTCAGGAGACAGGTATAAAAAATTAAGAGCTGAGCATGGGGATCATGTGAAGCATTATGACCCAAATCCAATTCAACAGCCGGTAGCTAATTCTACAAGAGATGAAGATAAAGCGAGGGAGTTTAATAAATCACTTCCGGGAGAAACTGAAGATGATGCTAACGGAAATGGACACGAAGGAACAGTAAATGCCGATGCTTTGACATTTAGTGAGGTTACGAAGGATAGGATTGACGAGATGTTAAGCAGAATAGGAACTTATGATCCTGCAACGCAATCTCAGGATGATCTACAGAAACTTAAAAATGTAGGACCTTTATTGGAGCAGCGTTTACACCAGGTGGGAATCTATCTTTATGATCAGGTAAGTAAACTCACAGAAAAAGATTTTACATTGCTTGACGAGGTTATAGAGGCTTTTCCAATCGCTGAAAAACGTAATAACTGGGTGGCACAGGCAAATGATTTAAAAAACAATAGATAAGAGATGGCATCAAAAGTTATACACGCTATTTATAATGATGACGACTTGCTTATACAGGCAGTGAAGCAGGTTCGTGAAGCACGCTATCATATTGGGGAGGTTTATACGCCGTTCCCGGTGCACGGTTTGGATAAAGTAATGGGTCTTGCTCCAACGAGATTGGCTATTACGTCCTTTATTTACGGTGTAATTGGACTGAGTGTGGCGATCGCAATGATGAATTTTATAATGATTGAAGACTGGCCACAGGATATTGGAGGGAAGCCGAGTTTTAGCTTTCTTCAAAATTTACCGGCGTTTGTGCCTATTATGTTTGAACTTACCGTGTTTTTTGCAGCTCACTTAATGGTGATTACCTTCTATATGAGAAGTAAATTATGGCCTTTCAAGAAAGCCGAAAATCCTGATTTAAGAACAACAGATGATATGTTCCTCATGGAAGTTGATGCGGCAAGTCATAATATAGATGAGCTTACAAAGTTTTTATATGATACAGGCGCATCTGAAATTAAACTAATTGAAAAATAAATAGACATAATGAAAAGTTTATTTAAAAGATACTTATTGTTGTTCATAATAGCTGCGACCGTGGTTTCTTGTGTTGAAAATAACAAGCCGAACTACGAATATATGCCAAACATGTATCGCACCGTACCATATGAGACGTATGGTGAATATCCAATTTTTGAAAATGGTCAGGAAGCAAAATTACCCGTAGAAGGAACTGTTTCCAGGGGATGGATGCCTTATCCATACGAGAACGATGCAGAAGGCTATGCATCTGCAAAAGCAAATCTTGAGAATCCACTGCCTTATACAGAAGATAACCTTGCTGAGGGAAAACAACTGTACACGATATATTGTGCAGTTTGCCATGGCGATGAGGGTGATGGTCAGGGTATTTTGGCTGAAAGAGAAAAGATCCTTGGTATTCCAGCTTATGATGATGCAGGTAGGGCTATTACAGAAGGTAGTGTATACCATGTAATGTATTATGGTCTCAATAACATGGGTTCTTATGCCTCGCAAACTTCTATCGAGGAGCGTTGGTTAATCGATCATTATGTAATGAATCTGAAAGATCAATTAGCAGGAAATCCGGAAAGAGAATTTGAAGAAGCCGCTAGTTTTAATGAGGTGGAAAATATTATTCCAGCAGTCAATGCGGATAAAGAGATGGTTTCCAAAGAAACTTCTACCACGAGTAGCGAGGAGGAAGAAAATCAAAACGAAGAATAAAAGTATTTAGATCTATCATTATGTACACGCTATCCAGTAAATTAAAGTTAACCGCAATTATATGTATGATTGTTGGTGCCATAGGTCTCATATACGGATTTATAGCTGCACCGGATTCTGTGGAAGAGGTCAGGGAAATGATGGCATCACACGGAGAACATGATGCTGAACCGCACCAGGAAGTAGTAGAACTCGATGAAGAGGGAATAGAAAATGCAACAGACCACAATTTCTCTAAAGAAGTTGAGGATGCAGGTTATGAAGAAGACCTTGAAATGGATCACGAAGAGGCAGCATCTCACGAAGACGAACATTTTGAACATCTGCTGCACCAGTTACAGAATAAACCCTGGGCTGCTGTATATGTAGCCGCATTCTTTTTCTTTATGATCTCTCTTGGTACGCTGGCGTTTTATGCTATACAATATGCAGCACAGGCGGGATGGTCTCCGGTATTATTCCGGGTTATGGAAGGCATATCGGCATACCTGCTTCCGGGGGGAATAATTATGTTTGTTCTTCTTGTGCTTTCAGGACTCCATTTAAATCATCTTTTTATATGGATGGATCCAGAAGTCGTTGCAACAGACGAAATCATTCAGAATAAATCATCTTACCTTAATGTTCCGTTCTTTTTAATAAGAGCTGCGATTTACCTCGGTGGATGGATTTTCTTTGGATATTTACTAAGACGAAATTCGCTAAGACATGATGAGGCGAATGATAACAGATGGTTTAAAACCAATTTCAAGTTAGCCGCTGGCTTTTTAGTATTCTTTATTGTGACTGAGTCTATGATGTCATGGGACTGGATAATGAGTGTGGATCCACACTGGTTTAGTACTTTGTTTGGTTGGTATGTATTTGCCAGTATGTTTGTCTCTGGAATTACGACTATTGCTTTAATTACAATTTATTTAAAGTCTCGTGGATATCTGACTTTTGTTAACAACAGCCATATTCATGATCTGGCCAAGTTTATGTTCGGAATTAGTATTTTCTGGACGTACCTTTGGTTTTCACAATTTATGTTGATCTGGTACTCTAACATACCTGAAGAGGTAGTGTACTATATCACACGTATGGAGGATTATAATCTGCCCTTCTTTGGAATGGTAGCTATTAACTTTCTTTTCCCTGTTCTGGTACTAATGAACAGTGATTATAAAAGGGTTAATTGGTTTGTGGTAATGACAGGAATTGTCGTGCTAATTGGTCATTATCTTGATATTTATGTAATGATCATGCCTGCAACTGTTGGCGAGTCGTGGTTTATTGGAATTCCTGAAATAAGTGCAGTGCTTTTCTTTGGAGGATTGTTTACTTTTGTGGTCTTTAATGCACTTACAAAGGCTCCTCTTTTGGTGAAGAGAAACCCTTTCCTCAAAGAAAGCGAGAATTACCATTATTAATAAAGATTATTGTTTAAAGAAGAATTTATAAGATGACCGTATTTTTAGTAATAGTAGTACTGGCACTTCTTGCCATAACGGGTTGGCAAATGTCGAAGATATTTCAGTTGTCAAGAAGTCCTGATGAAGATACATCTGAAATTGCCAATGATAAGGATAACAACAGCCAGGGGTTGTTCATGATGATTTTTGTTATCCTCTTTTTTATCCTAATGGCTTACTGTTTTTGGTATTACAGTAGGTTTTATTTACCCGGAGCGTCTTCAGAGCATGGTTCCGAGTACGATAGTCTTATGTTTATATCCCTTGCCGTCATTATGGTGGTGCAGGTATTAACTCAGGCATTATTATTCTATTTTTCTTATTATTATCGTGGTAATAAGCGTAAAAAAGCTCTTTTCTATGCAGATAATGATAAACTTGAATTTATATGGACGATAATCCCGGTTATTGTTCTTGCAGGATTAATTATATATGGTTTGTTTACATGGTCCAGCATTATGAATATCAACGAGGACGATGATCCTTTGGTCATAGAGTTATACGCAAAACAATTTAGCTGGACGGCGCGATATGCAGGAGAGGACAATACGCTGGGTAAAGCTAATGTTCGCTTTATTGAAGGTATTAATACAGTAGGGGTCGATGTAAATGATAACTATGCTGAAGATGATATTATAGCTACAGAACTACATTTACCTGTAGGTCGGCCGGTACTTTTTAAAATGAGGTCTCAGGATGTATTGCATTCAGCATTCTTCCCACACTTTAGGGCGCAAATGAATGTGGTGCCGGGAATGACAACCCAATTTGGGTTCACCCCAACCATTACTACTGAAGATATGCGGAGTTCTGAATATATGGTAGATAAGGTGAGAACGATCAATGAAATAAGAAAAGAAAACAGCCAGCAATTGATGGCCAATGGAGAAGCACCTTTAGATTCTTATGAATTTGATTATTACTTATTATGTAACAAGATTTGTGGAGTAGCTCATTACAACATGCAAATGAAAATTGTTGTGGAAAGTCCTGAAGATTATAATGCCTGGATTGCCGAACAGCAAACTTTTGGTGCGACTATGGCAGACCAGGAGCCGCCATCGGGACAGGAAGAACAGCTTAAGGAGGAGAAGAGAGAAGCACCAAAAGAGGTGAGAGAGACGATGGAAGCAATGGAACAAGGAGAAGAAATTTAAAAGATTAAAGAATTAAAGATATGTCAGCAATAGCAAACGCACCGGCTCAGGATCATCATGACGATCATGGACATCATCATAAGGAAACATTTATAACAAAATATATTTTTAGTCAGGATCATAAGATGATTGCCAAGCAATATCTTATTACTGGCCTTCTAATGGGGGTAATAGGCATACTTATGTCTATTCTATTTAGAATGCAGCTGGCCTGGCCTGAAGAGTCCTTCTGGATTTTTGAGGCACTGCTGGGCAAATGGGCACCAGACGGGGTAATGACACCTTCGGTTTACCTTGCACTTGTTACCATTCACGGTACGATAATGGTCTTTTTCGTGCTTACAGCGGGATTGAGTGGTACTTTCAGTAACCTTTTAATTCCCTTGCAAATTGGCGCAAGAGATATGGCTTCAGGATTCCTTAACATGCTTTCTTACTGGCTGTTTTTCGTTTCCTGTATTATAATGCTTAGTTCATTGTTTGTAGAAGCAGGACCTGCATCTGCCGGTTGGACTATCTATCCACCTTTGAGTGCCTTGCCACAGGCCATAGGAGGTTCTGGAATGGGGATGACCCTTTGGTTAACTTCCATGGCTATTTTCATTGCTTCATCTTTGTTAGGGTCACTAAACTATATTGTTACCGTACTTAACCTAAGAACTAATGGAATGTCCATGACCAGACTTCCTTTAACAATTTGGGCATTCTTTGTAACTGCAATAATCGGGGTGGTTTCTTTTCCTGTGTTACTTTCTGCAGCACTATTACTTATAATGGACCGTAGCTTCGGAACTTCTTTCTTCCTTAGTGATATTTATTTGGAAGGAGAGGTGCTTGCTCATCAGGGAGGTTCTCCCGTACTTTTTGAGCATTTATTCTGGTTCCTTGGTCACCCTGAAGTGTATATAGTTATACTTCCTGCAATGGGTATTGCTTCAGAAGTTTTAGCGACCAATTCCCGTAAACCTATTTTTGGATACCGTGCGATGATTGCTTCTATTCTGGCAATTGCGTTTCTATCTACAATAGTATGGGGTCACCATATGTTTGTTTCTGGTATGAATCCGTTTCTAGGTTCAGTTTTTACCTTTACAACCTTATTAATTGCAATTCCTTCCGCAGTAAAAGCTTTTAACTGGATCACAACAATCTGGAAAGGAAACTTACAAATGAACCCTGCGATGTTGTTTTCCATTGGGTTTGTAAGTACGTTTATTACCGGTGGTCTTACAGGGATTATCCTAGGGGATTCAACACTGGATATTAATGTTCACGATACGTATTTTGTAATAGCTCACTTCCACCTTGTAATGGGTATTTCAGCATTATATGGACTATTTGCCGGTGTTTACCACTGGTATCCTAAAATGTTCGGAAGGATGATGAATAAAAATCTTGGTTACCTTCACTTTTGGGTAACTCTAGCGGGAGCTTACGGAGTTTTCTTCCCAATGCACTTTATAGGGATGGCAGGTTTGCCTCGTAGATATTATACCAACACGGCTTTCCCATATTTCGATGACCTTCAGGATGTAAACGTGATTATCACCGTTTCAGCTATAATTACAGCATTGGTGCAACTGGCCTTTATGTATAACTTCTTTGGTTCTATGTTCTACGGAAAAAAAGCCGTACAAAATCCATGGAAAGCCAATACATTAGAATGGACTACTCCGGTAGAACATATTCATGGGAACTGGCCAGGACCAATACCATCTGTACACCGTTGGGCTTACGATTACAGTAAAACGAATAAAGATGGTGAATACGTAATTCCTGGTCAGGATTACGTGCCGCAAGATGTGCCGCTTCAGGAGCATGAAGAAGAATTAGGTGAGGGGCACCAGGTGGCAAATCCTTAAGAATTTTAATTTTGAGTATAATGAAACCCTGCAAGATGATTCCTGCGGGGTTTTTCTGTAAATATTTTCTTCTGAATTCCTGACGCTAGGTGAAATTTTAGATCTTAAGAAGCGTCCCGTTTGGCAGCTTTTTTCTTTTATCTTTGTGATAAGTTGAAAAAGATAAGCTAAAGCCAACCCCGGCAAAATTAAACCTTGTTTATGAACGAAAATCTGGATCCTACCGGTGAGAATTTTTCTTCGGAAGAATTTGATGTAGAAAGAGCGTTGCGGCCGCTGAGTTTTGATGATTTTGCAGGTCAGGATCAGGTTCTGGAAAATCTGAAAATTTTTGTTCAGGCGGCGAATCTAAGAGGGGAAGCATTGGATCATACCCTTTTTCATGGACCTCCCGGTTTGGGGAAAACTACCCTGGCACATATTTTAGCCAATGAATTAAATGTAACCCTCAAGGTTACATCCGGTCCCGTACTTGACAAACCCGGAGATCTTGCCGGTTTGTTAACAAACCTTGAAGAAAGGGATATTCTTTTTATTGATGAAATCCATCGGCTAAGTCCGGTTGTTGAGGAGTATTTATATTCAGCAATGGAAGATTACCGGATAGATATTATGATAGAATCTGGTCCCAATGCGAGAACTGTTCAAATCAATTTAAATCCGTTTACTCTTATTGGTGCCACCACACGTTCAGGTTTGCTTACCGCACCTATGAGGGCGAGGTTTGGAATTGCCAGCAGACTTCAATATTATACTACAGAGCTGCTTTCAGATATTGTTCAACGTAGTGCAGAGATTCTTAAAGTTCCTATTGCTCTTGATGCAGCCATCGAAATCGCCGGCAGGAGCAGGGGAACACCGCGTATAGCAAATGCTTTGCTAAGACGGGTTCGGGATTTTGCCCAGATTAAAGGGAACGGAAAAATCGACCTGGAAATCGCAAAATATGCCCTCAAAGCTTTAAATGTCGATGCACATGGCCTGGACGAGATGGATAATAAAATCTTAAGCACGATAATTGACAAATTTAAGGGTGGTCCTGTGGGCATCACGACACTCGCGACGGCTGTTAGCGAAAGTGCCGAAACTATAGAAGAGGTTTATGAGCCTTTTCTTATTCAGCAGGGCTTTATTTACCGCACTCCGCGTGGCAGGGAGGTAACCGAAGCTGCTTATAAGCACCTGGGTCGGGTAAAAGGCAACGTACAGGGCGGACTTTTTTAAGTTGAAGCCGAAAATTGGCAAATTTCGACCTTTATAAGACCCTTTAGTTTTTTGGGCTTTACTTTCTGCCTAAAAAACTTCTTTAATTCTGAAACACCTTTTAAAAATGGCAAATATCGATATACCTACAGTTTCATCTTTTCAATTTCTGAAAAATGCCAATCTCATTCTACGGAATCCTTTGCCTTTTCATCGTGAAAACTTCGAAAAGCTTGGAGATATTTTCCAGGTGGATCTTGGCTTCAGAAAAAACGTAATCTTTTGCCGGGATGCCAATTTTGCCGAATATGTGCTGAAAAAGAACCACAAGAATTACCATAAATCTACAATTCAGACAGAAGATATGGCCAAATATCTTGGCCACGGACTTCTAACCACAGATGGGGAAGAATGGAGGAAGCAAAGGCGAATGATCCAGCCTGCTTTCCATAAAAAACAACTCGCCCAGCTTTTGAACACCATTGATGCTGCCATAAAAACTGAAATCGATAAGGTGGAAACCGGAAAAGCAATAGATATTTTTCCCATTTTTAATGATCTTGCTTTCCAAACGGTGGTTAAATCTCTGTTTAGTAGTGCCGCAGGTCAGGAAGAAATTACCAGGTTACAATATATCACAGAGGCTGCTCAAAAAATGTTGGTTAAAGAATTACGTCAACCTTTTAAAGGCTGGTGGTTTAAACTGAGCGGAAAAATAAAACACCACCTGGAACTCACACAGGAAGCCAGGGATATTCTGAAGAAAATAGTTGCAGATCGCAGGCAAAGCGGCCAAAGACAGGACGATTTGTTGGATATGTTGCTGGACGCCCGTTATGAAGACGGTGAAGCAATGAGCGAAAAGCAGCTAATAGATGAAATCCTGATTTTGTTTACTGCCGGTCACGAAACTACTTCCAACGCACTTACTTTTACGGCTAAACTGCTCGCGAACCATCCTGAAATTCAGGATAAAATTGCTGCTGAAGTAAAAGAAGCCAGGGCAAATTCAGAAAATCATTTTGAATTTCTGAAGAATTGCACTTATACCTCCCAGGTGGTGGAAGAATCCATGCGGCTGTATCCTCCGGTTTACTTTATAGATCGTGTAAATCTTGAAGATGATGAGTTTAACGGAATTCATATTCCGAAGAATTCTAGTTTGTTATTTTCATTATATGAAATCCATAGAAATGAGGAGCACTGGAAAAATCCGGAAGGATTTGATCCCGATAGGTTTGAAGGAGGCGGCAATAAACATGAACCTTATTATTTTCCGTTTGGAGCCGGTCCAAGAAAATGCATTGGCAACAATTTTGCAATGTACGAGATGATAATGACGGTTGCGGAATTAGTTTCCCGGTTTAAAATTTCAGCTCCTTCAGCAGACATTGAAATCCAACCGTTAATCACCCTGAAGCCGAAAAATGCCATTTTAGAGTTCACACCCAGGTAAGAATGGATAACAGAAGGAAATATTCAGAAATGATAAAAACCGAAGCCAAACGCCTCGGTTTCCTGTCTTGTGGTATTTCTAAAGCAGAATTTTTAGAAAAGGAAGCTCCGCGGCTGGAAAATTTTCTTCAGAATAACATGCATGGGGAGATGCGGTGGCTGGAAAATCATTTTGATAAGCGCCTGGATCCTACAAAACTCGTGGAAGGATCGAAAAGTGTAATTTCCGTGTTGCTAAATTATTATCCGCACGATTTTCAGAAGGAGAATTCATATAAAATTAGCAAATATGCTTACGGTCAGGATTATCATTTTGTGATCAAAGACAAACTGAAGCAGTTGCTGCATTATATGCAGGACGAAATTGGGCAAATTGAAGGCCGTGCTTTTGTAGATTCCGCACCGGTTCTTGACAAAGCCTGGGCAGCAAAAAGCGGACTCGGCTGGATTGGGAAACATTCGAATCTACTTTCCAAGCAAACCGGCTCCTTCTATTTTATTGCCGAATTAATTGTAGACCTGGAGCTGGAATATGACACTCCAGTGACCGATCACTGCGGAAGTTGTACCGCCTGCATCGATGCCTGCCCCACAGATGCCATTGTGGAACCCTATAAAGTTGATGGCAGTAAATGTATTTCTTACTTCACGATTGAACTTAAGGACGAATTGCCAAATTCGTACAGTGGTAAATTTGACGACTGGATGTTTGGGTGCGATGTGTGCCAGGATGTGTGCCCTTGGAATAAATTTTCGAAACCTCATAACGAGCCGCTTTTTAATCCGCACCCGCAACTGCTGGAAAATGAAAAAAAGGATTGGGAAGAGATCACTAAGGACACTTTCAATGAAATTTTCAGGAAATCTGCCGTAAAAAGAACAAAATTTGAAGGTTTGAAGCGGAATATGCGGTTTCTTCAGAAGTAATTGAGCTTTTTTCGGTTAAAACCTCTAATAGAGATCTGTCAGGTTTTTAAAAGCTGACAGATCTTTTACCTCCATAAAAAGCCCGACCCCAAAATTGGCAATTATCGACCTTTTAATGTGGATTTGGCTTTATTAAATACTTCAGTTCATCAAAATTTAAGTTTTTTTACTGTTCGTGTAATAAATCAGGTTTTTCATCACTAAACAGGTAAAGACAATTTTGACAAAAGATTTTTACAGCCAATCTATTCTGCCGTATGCAGGCATTATCATCAAAATCTGCAGGGCATATACCGATACCGAGGAGGATTTTCAGGATTATTACCAGGAGGTTTGCCTTCAAATCTGGAATAGCCGAAACAGTTTTAGAGAAGAATCTAAATGGTCCACCTGGATCTACAGGATTTCGCTGAATGTTTGTATGAGTTTATTGAGAAAAAGCAAAAAGAAGCAGGTTCGAGCTTCAGATTATATTGAGGTTCAGAATGTGCCAGATGAGGAGAAGGCTTTTCAGGATGAATCTTTAAAACTACTATATAAAACAATCCGCCAACTTTCAGAATTAGACCGGGCTATAATTCTACTCTACCTGGAAGAAAAATCTTATAAAGAAATTGCGGCTATTATTGGAACTACTTCAAATAATATTGGAGTGAGAATTACACGAATTAAAAAACAACTAAAAAATTTACTTGATGGAAAGATCTATTGAAAATATCTGGAAAAAAGGATTTGAAGCTGAAGAAAAACTTTCAGCCCCGGTAGTGTCGAATCTTTATGAACGCAAATCGACGCTGCTCATAGAAAAAATAAAAAGGACCACCAAAAAAGACAACTTCAGTTTAATTCCTGTGGGGGTTGTGATTTTTGGTGTTCTGGTTTTCATGGGGAAAGTTATATTAGGTTTTTATGTGGCTACTCTAATTACAGCACTCTTTTTTTTGAACAAAAAGAAGCTGAAAGAATTGGAAACGCTGGATGTTAAAAACAGTACATATAATTATCTCCTTGATTATAGAAACCAGGTTAAAAGTATAGTGAAATTTTCTACATGGCTCATGGGTGTTGGTTTTCCTTTAGTGGCTATTCCTGCTTACTGGATATTTTTTAGAGGAAGCGAAATAATGAGCAATTTTGAACAGCTCGACTTAGCTCAGGAAATTTTAATTATTTCAGGAGTGGCTGTGTTGCTTTCAATATTGGGAATCTTAGCGTATCGGATAAGCACAGCAATTATTTATGGGAAATTACTGGCCAGGCTGGAAGATACTATTGAAGATATGGAGGAATTGATGAAAAGCTAGGCCTTCATTGCAATTTTTAGAAGGAGGTATTAATAAGCTTTTGCTTCAGTTTTCTAAAGAAACCTTGTTATATTTGTTGGTAAGGCAAAAAAGAATTTTATGAGTAGTAAAGCAAGGAAGAGACGTGAAGCTTTGGTGTATCACGCCAAACCAAAACCCGGAAAAATAGAAGTTGTTCCAACCAAGAAATATGCTACACAAAGAGATTTGTCGCTGGCTTATTCTCCCGGCGTTGCAGAACCTTGCCTGGAAATAGAAAAAGATAAGGATAACGCCTATAAATATACCGCTAAAGGAAATCTGGTGGCGGTGATTTCTAACGGAACGGCAGTGCTGGGCCTTGGTGATATAGGTCCTGAAGCTTCCAAACCAGTAATGGAAGGAAAAGGACTCTTATTTAAGATTTTTGCAGATATAGACGTTTTTGATATCGAAGTAGATACTAAAGATGTAGATAAATTCATTGAAACTGTAAAAAATATTGCTCCTACTTTCGGCGGAATTAACCTTGAAGATATTAAAGCTCCTGAAGCTTTCGAAATTGAACAACGGTTAAAGGCAGAGCTGGATATACCCGTAATGCACGATGATCAGCATGGGACTGCTATAATTTCTGCAGCAGCATTGTTAAATGCTCTTGAACTGACGAAAAAGAAAATCGAAAAAGTAAAAATAGTAGTGAGCGGTGCCGGTGCCGCTGCTGTTTCCTGTACCAAACTTTACAAAGCTTTTGGTGCAAAAGCTGAAAACATTGTAATGTTGGATAGTAAAGGAGTGATTAGAAAAGATCGTCCGGGACTTTCAGAAGAAAAACTGGAATTTGCTACCGACAGGAAAATCGACACTCTAGATGAAGCTATGAAGAATGCCGACGTCTTTATAGGACTTTCTATTGCCGATATTGTTTCTCCGGAAATGCTCACCAGCATGGCTAAAAAGCCAATTGTTTTTGCAATGGCCAATCCAAATCCGGAAATTGATTATCAATTGGCTATGGATACACGTAAAGACATCATCATGGCTACGGGCAGAAGTGATCATCCTAACCAGGTTAATAATGTACTTGGTTTTCCATTCATCTTTAGAGGAGCATTGGATGTACGTGCAACCAAGATAAATGAAGAAATGAAAATGGCCGCGGTGAAAGCCCTTGCAGAGCTTACAAAAGAAGCTGTGCCGGAGCAGGTGAATATAGCATATGGTGAAACCCGACTGAATTTTGGTCCCGATTATATTATTCCGAAGCCATTTGATCCAAGATTAATTGCAAAAGTACCGCCGGCAGTGGCTAAAGCTGCTATGGAAAGTGGTGTTGCAAAAGAACCTATTCACGACTGGCAGAAATATGAAGATGAGCTGCTGGAGCGCATGGGTAACGACAATAAAGTTACCCGCCTGTTAATGAACCGTGCCAAAACAAATCCGAAACGGATTGTTTATGCCGAAGCAGATCACCTTGATGTACTTAAAGCTGCTCAAATCGCAAATGATGAAGGAATAGCAATTCCTATCCTGCTCGGGAGAAAAGAAGTGATCCAGGAACTCATGGCGGAAATTGATTTTGATGCCGATGTAGAAATTATTGATCCGAAGGCTGACGAGGAGGAAGAGAAACGCAATGCTTATGCCCGTGTGTACTGGAATACCAGGAGTAGAAGTGGTATAACCTTGTATGATGCTCAAAATTTAATGAGGGAGCGTAATTATTTTGCGGCGATGATGGTGAATGAAGGTGATGCCGATGCTTTACTTTCAGGGTATTCCAGGGCTTATCCTGCAGTGGTAAAACCAATGCTGGAGCTTATTGGGATGGCAAAAGGAGTGAGCAGAGTGGCGGCAACAAACCTTATGAACACTGCACGAGGTCCTCTTTTTATAAGCGACACCTCGATAAATATAGATCCTACAGCAAAAGATTTGGCCAAAATCGCTCAAATGACAGCCAGAACTGTACAGATTTTTGGTATGGAACCGGTTATAGCTATGATTTCTTATGCCAATTTTGGTTCGTCTAGCGATCCTCGTGCGAAAAAAGTAAAAGAAGCTGTTGCTTATCTTCATCGTTATCATCCAGACCTAAAGGTGGATGGAGAGTTGCAGAGTGATTTTGCACTTAATAAAGAGATGCTGCAAAGCAAATTTCCATTTTCGAAACTTGCAGGTAAAAAGGTGAATACTTTGGTTTATCCTAATCTCGATTCAGCTAATAGTACCTACAAGCTTATTAAGGAACTTAATAATGTAGATTCTATAGGTCCTATTATGATGGGAATGAAAAAACCCGTTCATATACTTCAGTTGGGCGCCAGTGTGGAAGAGATGGTAAATATGTCTGCCGTTGCAGTAGTAGATGCGCAGGAGAAATCAAAGAAGCCGAAGAAATAGCACTTCTCTGAGAGTTTTTAGGAGATTTCGGTCTTTGCTTAATTTTACTACATTTGAGCTCTATATTTTCTTATAGCTTATGATTCATCACTTAAAGGGGCAGCTCATTGAGAAGAACCCGACTTTTGTTGTTATTGAATGTGGAGGAGTTGGATATTATGTTCATATTTCCCTCCACACATTTTCACTCATTTCTGCTTCTGAAGTAATTAGTCTCTATACCCATTTACAGGTAAAAGAAGACTCTCATACTCTTTTCGGCTTTAAAGAAAAGTCTGAAAGAGAAATTTTCCGGCTGCTGATTTCAGTTTCGGGGATTGGTGCCAGTACTGCGCGTACAATGCTTTCTTCCTTGGAACCCAATCAAATAAAGGAAGCAATAGCAACCGGGGATGTGGCTACCATCCAAAGCATTAAAGGAATTGGTGCCAAAACCGCACAACGGGTGATTTTGGACCTCAAAGATAAAATCCTAAAAGTTTTTGGCGCCGACGAAGTTTTTGTCTCCTCAAACAATACTATTAAAGAGGAAGCGTTATCAGCTTTAGAAACTCTTGGCTTTGCCAGGAAACAGGCTGAAAAAGTTATTGACAAAATCTTAAAGGAAACTCCAGATCCAAGCGTGGAGTCCCTGATAAAGCAGGCGCTTAAAAATCTATAATTAGTTTGAGGAACAATTACTTGAAATTGTCAACATCGGGACGGTTTACCTTAGTGTTGCTACTAGTAATTACGTTTAAACTCTCGGCACAGGAAGAAGAAACGCAACAGGACACCACCGGTACAGGTTATGTCCTCGGGGAAATATCTTTGCCTGATCCCGATAGTATTGTCACAAAATACGAATACGATCCTGTTTTAGATCGCTACATTTATCGCCAAATTCTTGGTGAAATAAATATATCCCTTCCTCTTATTTTAACTCCTGAAGAATACGAAGAACTCGTGCTGCAGGAGGAAATGCGCGATTACTTTAAACTGAAAAATGATGCACTTTCAGGAAACAAAGAAGGAGCTGAAGAAATTCAGCGCGATCTCCTTCCCGATTTTTATGTAAATAATAATTTTTTTGAAAGTGTTTTTGGCGGGACCGAAATTGATATTGTCCCGCAGGGGACAGTTGAAATGGATTTGGGTTTACTTTATACCAAACAGGATAACCCCGCATTTTCCCCAAGGAACAGGAGCAATCTTACTTTTGATTTCGACCAGCGCATAAGCCTGAGCCTAATGGGGCAAATAGGCAAAAGATTAGGAGTGATTGCAAATTATGACACCGAATCTACCTTTGATTTTCAGAACCAGCTGAAGTTGGAATATACACCTACAGAGGATGATATTGTGAGAAAAATAGAGGTGGGTAATGTGAATATGCCACTAAATTCTGCACTCATTCAGGGTGCGCAGAGCCTTTTCGGGTTTAAGACGGAACTTCAGTTTGGAAAAACGAGAGTCACCGGAGTTTTTTCAGAACAGAAGTCGGAGCGCCGAACTGTAAACGTTGAAGGAGGTGCAACAGTAGAGGATTTTGACCGATTTATACTGGATTATGACCAGGATCGCCATTTTTTCCTCGCGCACTACTTTCGGGATCATTACAACGAGGCTTTAGCGAATTACCCTTTTATAAACTCAAACATCCAGGTAAAAAGAATCCAGGTATGGATTACCAACAGGACCAATAATGTCCAAAATTTGCAGGACACCAGGAATATTGTTGGAATTCAGGATCTGGGGGAGACTAATGTCCCCGGGAATATCGGACTTCCAAGTGTGCCGGCCGGATTTTTTAATCAGCCGCCGGGAGCTTTTCCAGATAATGCGAACAACGATTTTAATCCCTTCGGAATAAATGCAGCGCCACAATCTGTTTTAACCCCTGCAATAAGAGATGTTTCTACAGTAGAAAGAGGTTTTGGCGGAGTGCAGGTGTCTGAAGGGACAGATTATGTTAAACTTGAAAATGCACGGCAGTTAAATTCTTCTGAATTTACTTTAAATACCCAGCTCGGGTACATTTCCCTTAATCAACGGTTAAGCAATGACGAAGTTTTAGCGGTGGCTTTTCAATTTACCGTGAATGGTGAAGTATACCAGGTAGGGGAGTTTGCCAACGATGGTGTTAATGCCACGGGTGATATAAGCATAAATGATGATCCTGAGGCTAATCCCCGCTCAAATAGAAACCTGGTTGTGAAAATGCTGAAAAGCACTATTACAAATGTAAATGAGCCGGTTTGGGACCTTATGATGAAAAATATTTATAGTCTTGGTGCCTATCAGCTGGAGCGGGAGGATTTCAGAATGAATATTTTATATACAGATCCACAGCCTCTGAATTATATTAAACCTGCCGAAAATTCTTCTGTACCTTTGCCGGAAGATGTCGAAGAAACACCCTTACTCCGGGTGTTCAGGATGGACAAACTGAACAACAATAATGATCCCATAAACGGCGGAGACGGCTTTTTTGATTATGTTCCGGGAATTACTATTGATCCGGTAAACGGCAATATCATTTTTACCACCGTTGAACCTTTTGGAGAGTATCTTTTTGAGAAACTGGATTTGAATCCCAATGATGGGCAGGAAATTTACGGTCAGCCTTCAACCTGGAATGAAAACCAGGAAAAATATGTTTTCCGTTCGTTATATCGAACAACGAAAACTCAGGCGGAACAGGAAGATGCTGATAAGAATAAATTTCAGCTAAGCGGAAGGTACAAATCTGCAGAAGTAGAGGGTATCCCAATTGGCTTTAACCTGCCCCAGGGTTCGGTTACTGTAACTGCAGGCGGTCGCCTCCTTCAGGAGGGAGTGGACTATGTGGTGAATTATGAACTTGGAAGAGTGCAAATCCTGGATGAAGCTTTGCTTGCTTCAGATATACCAATTCAGGTCAATACAGAAAATAACGCCTTGTTTGGTCAGCAGACAAAGCGCTTTACCGGAATTAATGTGGAGCACCTTTTCAACGAAAACTTTTTAGTTGGCGGTACTTTTCTAAACTTAAAGGAGCGACCGCTAACACAAAAAGCCAATTATAGTTATGAGCCTATAAATAATTCAATTTTCGGGCTTAACCTTAATTATTCTACTGAAGTTCCCTTTCTCACAAGACTGGTGAATAAATTGCCAAATATCGATACAGATGTAAAATCGAACCTCTCCATACGTGGTGAATTTGCATATCTCCTTCCGGGAGCACCAAATGCCAGTGATTTTGATGGCAGGGTGACAAGTTATGTAGACGATTTTGAGGCTGCGCAAACTTCTATTGATATAAATAGTCCCCTTTCCTGGGAACTTTCAAGTGTACCGCTGGGGTTTGGGGGAGAATTAGCGAACGGAGACCTGGCTTATGGTTACAGAAGAGCACAAATGTCCTGGTATACTATAGATCCTATCTTTTATAGTAACGGGAGGCCAGATGGGATATCAGATTCAGATCTTTCAAATTTCAGGACCCGCCGTGTGGCACTGAGTGAAATTTTTCCAAATACAGATGTGGTACAGGGACAGCCGCAGGTGCTTTACACCATGGATGTTTCCTACAATCCAGCAGAGCGCGGGCCTTATAATTTCAATCCGGCTGCTGCAGGAACCAACATTTTGCCAAATCCGGAAGACAATTTTGGTGGTATAATGCGGGGGATAAATACCACAAATTTTGAACAGTCCAATGTTGAGTTCATTGAATTCTGGGTAATGGATCCTTATATATATCCTGAAAACCAGGGTACTTCCGGAGGAGATATTGTTTTTAACCTGGGGAATATTTCTGAAGATGTTTTAAAGGATGGGCGCAAGCAATATGAAAACGGACTTCCTACCGATGGTGGTGCCATGAACGCGGTGACTACGGACTTTGGTCTTGTTCCTGCAGATCAATCCCTGGTATATGCTTTTGATTCTGAAGGAGAGGCGCGGATTAATCAGGATGCCGGTTACGACGGTCTTCTGGATGCGGAAGAAGCGTTATTTTTTCCTCAATTTGCTGAATTGCCCGATCCTTCACAAGATAATTTTGAATATTTCCTGAATACCTCTGGCGATATCGTTAACAGGTATAGTAATTATAATGGCTCACAGGGAAATTCTCCTACAGATGTGGGTGCTACTAACCGCGGTAATACGACCCTGCCGACTACAGAGGATATTAACCGGGATAATACAATGAATACTATTAACAGTTATTTTGAGTATGAAGTTCCTTTTTTTCCGGGGATGAATATTGATAACAACCAGTTTATAACTGACGTTCGCGAGTTAACCACCACCCTTAGAAACGGTCAGGAGTTGCCGGTAAGATGGATTCAATTTAAAGTTCCAATATATGAGCCTACCAATTCCCGTGGCGGAATTGGCGATTTTCGGTCGATCCGTTTTATGAGAATGTTCCTGAAAGGTTTTGAAGAACAAGTGCATTTGCGTTTTGGGACTATGGACCTGGTGAGGGGGGATTACAGGAGATATACTCAAAGCCTGAATACTGAAAGTCCGTTACCGGCAAACTCAGGAACATTATTTGAAGTTGCAGCCGTAAACATTGAAGAAAACGAAAACAGGCAACCGGTTCCTTACGTTTTGCCTCCGGGGGTTATTCGGGAAGAATTATTTGAGAGTAATACCAATATAAGGCAGAACGAGCAATCACTTTCGATAAGAGTCTGTGATCTTGAGCCCCAGGATGCAAGGGCAGTATATAAAAATTTTCAGATAGACATGCGTCAATACGAAAATCTGGAAATGTTTTTACATGCCGAATCCCTGGTTAACAGAACACCATTAAAAGATGGTCAGTTGGTGGCTTTTATAAGAATGGGAACAGATTTTAAAGAGAATTATTACCAGATAGAAGTTCCTTTATCCCCCACAGCATTTGGCGCTGCTACCGCACAGGAAATCTGGCCGGAAGCAAACCGGCTTAACCTTTCCCTGGATTTGCTGCAGAAGGTGAAAACTGCCGTTTTAGGTGATCCGTCTTTAAATTCTTCCGAAGTAAATTTTTTTACTGAAAATTTGCAGCTCATAGATGAACAAGCTGGATATGACACAGGGAGGCTTAGAATAGGCGTAAAAGGAAATCCGAGTTTTGGAAATATCAGGATACTCATGCTGGGGGTTAAGAATGGAACCAGAAGGGATGGAGTGCAGGATCTTTGTGGGGAAGTCTGGTTTAATGAGTTGCGTCTTTCAGGTCTTAAAAATGAAGGAGGCTGGGCAGGAATTGTGAATATGGATACGAACCTTGCAGATTTTGCCACTTTATCTGCAACCGGGAGAAGAAGTACTGTTGGGTTTGGATCTATTGAGCAGGGACCCAACCAACGTAGCCGTGAAGATCTACAGCAATACGATGTGGTGAGTAATGTAAACGTGGGGCAATTGCTGCCTGTGCAGTGGGGAGTGAGAATTCCATTTAATTATAGCAGGGGAGAAGAACTAATAACGCCTAAGTACGATCAGGAATTTTTAGATGTAGAGTTAGACACACGGCTGGATGCCATTGCAGACCCTGTAGAAAGGGAGCAGATAAAGGAACAGTCACAATCTTATACCAGGAGGCAAAGTATAAATGTTATCGGGTTGAGAAAGGAAAGGATGGGAAAGGCGAAACCTATGCCTTACGATATCGAAAATTTTGCCTTTTCTACTTCCTATAATGAAATTAACCACAGAGATTTTGAAATTGAAGAGGCTTTAGATCAAAATGTACGTTTGGGATCTACTTATGAATTTAACTTTGCCCCGAAAGTGATTGAGCCTTTTAAAAATATTTCAGTTCTGGACAGTAGTGAATATTTCACCCCTTTAAAGGATTTTAACCTGAATGCTTTACCGACTAATATTAATGCCAGTGCTAACATCTTAAGGCAATATAATGAGCAAAAGTTCAGGTCATTAGATCTTTCAGAAAATGATATAGGTATTCCAACCTTGTATCAGCGGAACTATCTGTTCGACTGGCAGTACGGAATCAATTACAACCTCACTAAATCCCTTAGCTTTAATTTTAATGCTTCCAATAACCGGATTGTAAGAAACTACATAGATGAAGATGGTTTTGCAAATAATGCTATTGGCCTGTGGGATGATTTTTTCAATATTGGCGAGCCCAATCTGCATTATCAAAGTTTACAGGTAAATTACGATTTGCCCCTGGATAAGATCCCTGTTCTTAGATTTATAAAGGCAACGTATTCTTACACAGGAGATTTTCAGTGGCAACGCGGCTCTAAAATATATGAAGATCTGGAAGGAATTCCGGATATTGGGAACAGCATTCAAAATTCCAATTCGCATCAAATAAATGCAAGCCTTAATATGCAAAATCTTTATGATTATGTAGGTTTGGTAGAAAAGAAGAAGACGCCTCAGCGGCGCAGTATTAGGGAAAGGAGTGCAGGAGTGCCAACACCAGACGCTGCAAGTAATCCATTGCGGGAAAAACCACAGGCTCAGGCTCAGGAAACTGGTTCAGGAAATAAGCTATATAATTCCTTAATAACTATTGCAACCGCTGTAAAGACTATTCAGGTAAATTATAGAGAGAACAGAGGGATTTTCATGCCGGGATATACAGAGAGTATTGGTTTTATGGGAACTATAAAGCCAACAACAGGATTTACTTTTGGCCTTCAAAATGATATACGAACAATTGCTGCAAGAAACGGGTGGCTAACTTTGTTTCAGAACTTTAATCAGCAGTATTCCGCAGTAGAAAATGAGCAGCTGGATATTCAGTCTTCCGTAAGACTACTGCCAGATCTTACTATAGACATTAGTGCCAGAAGAACTTATGCTGAAACTTATACCGAAAATTACAAGATAAATCCCAATTCCAGGCAGTACCAGTCACTAACGCCTTACACTTACGGAAATTTCAGTATATCTACCTTATTAATTAAAACTGCATTTAACCAAAGTTCTGAACAATCTTCAGAAACCTTTGAAACCTTTAGACAAAACAGACTTGAGGTAGCACAAAGGCTGGCACTTGAGCAGGGCCTGGATCCGAATGAAACCGATGAAGAGGGTTTTCCTCTAGGTTTGGGAAAAACGAACCAGGCGGTGCTTTTACCAGCATTTATTGCAGCTTATTCTGGAGATGATGTAGGGGATATTAAACTGGGAGCATTTAGAAATGTGCCCCTACCTAACTGGGATGTGAAATATACTGGTTTTATGAGGTTGGAATGGTTTAAGGACAAATTCAGAAGATTTTCCATGAGCCATGGGTATCAGAGTGATTACACTATCAATCAATTTCAGACTAATCTGGATTACGATCCTTCTAATAGAGAAGAAACAAATCAGGCGGGAGATTTTAAGAATCCGGTGTTATTTTCAAATATTGTTTTATCAGAACTCTTTACTCCACTGTTGCGGATAGATCTTGAAACTGAGAATGCAATTCAAATTTTGGCGGAGATCAGAAAAGACAGGGCGCTTTCTTTAAGTTTTGATAATAACCTATTGACGGAATTTAAAGGTAACGAATATACTTTAGGGCTTGGATACCGTCTTAGGGATTTAAAAATAGCGACTAAAATCGCGGGAAGAAATCGTATTTTAAGCAGTGATCTTAATTTTAAAGGAGATCTAACGCTAAGGCAAAACAAGACCATTATAAGGTATCTTGATCTGGAGGATAGCCAGGTAGTTGCAGGGCAGGATATCTGGGCTATAGGTTTTACTGCAGATTATGCTCTAAGCCGGAATCTCACAGCTCTTTTTTATTATGAACATAACTTCTCTGAGTATGCAGTTTCTACGGCCTTTCCCCAAACAACGATACGATCTGGTATAACTTTAAGATATAATTTCGGAAATTAAGAGTTTGGCGGTTTGAACAATTGTTTTAAAAAAGTAACTTTGCCGCACTTAAAATTAATCTTATGAATATTCCACAAGAATTAAAGTACACTAAAGATCACGAATGGGTGAAGATAGATGGAGACATCGCAACAGTGGGGATTACAGAATTTGCTCAGGGTGAACTTGGGGATATTGTTTATGTTGAGGTAGAAACGGTAGATGAAACTCTGGAGCGGGAAGAGGTTTTTGGAACAGTAGAAGCCGTAAAAACCGTTTCGGACTTATTTGCGCCATTATCAGGGAAAATTATAGAATTTAATGAAAGTCTTGAAGATGAGCCGGAAAAGGTAAACAACGATCCTTTTGGTGAAGGATGGATGGTAAAGATTAAACTTACCAATCCGTCTGAAGTGGATGATTTATTAACTGCTGAAGCATATAAAGATATAGTTGGTAACTAAAATTGCTGCAATAGCTGCTCTTCTTTATACGATATTAATAACTTATTTATCTCTGGTTCAGCTGGGGAAGATAAGTGTAGGTACCTTTAGTCCCACAGATAAGATGATGCATGCCGGGGCGTACCTGCTACTTGTAGGGGTTTGGATGGTTTTTTTTATTCTAAAATCCCGTAGAGATGAAGACTATAAAATTAATTTATTTAAAATTTCTGCTTTAAGCATACTGTTTGGTATGTTAATTGAAGTTTTACAGGGAACTCTCACCAGATACAGGGATCCAGATTGGTATGATGTTTTAGCCAACACTACTGGTGTTTTACTTGCTGTTTTTCTCTTTTTGGTGCTTGAAAAGTTTTTAAAAAGATTGAAGAGTAAGATAATTTGAAATAGGTAGTTTATGTATAGCAGTAAGGCTGCTCCTCTGCCTGTTTGCTTTTTTCTGGAGGATTGAGGGGTGTAAATTAAAATTTGTAATATATTAATCCTGAATAGAATGCTATTAAAGTTGTATATTCTTGCAGATTAGTTCAGTTTTTTAGAAAAAATATTTATTTTAGCAACTCTTATTAATTAATAACCATGGAACCTAAGAAAAATCCGAAAGCAGATTTAACTAGAAGGAGCGTACTCTTTCTTCAATTAGGGCTGATATTAGTTCTTTTTATTACCTGGCAAGCCATAGAATGGAAAACGTATGACAGGGAAGATATTGATGTAGGTCAGGTAAATATGGACGCCTTAGATGATGAGGAAGTGCCAATTACTGAAATTATGAACACACCACCGCCACCACCGCCACCACCACCGGCACCTGAAATTATAGAGGTTGTGGAGGATGAGGAAGAAGTAGAAGAGGATGAAATCCAATCTACTGAAACCAACCTTGATGAGATCGTAGAAGTTGAGGAGGTTGTGGAAGCTCCTGTTGAGGAGGAAGTAGCAGACGTTCCTTTTGCAGTTATTGAAGACGTGCCAATTTTCCCAGGTTGTGAAAATTTAAGTAACAATAATGAGCGTAAGCAATGTATGAGTGAGAAAATCAGTCAGCACGTTAACCGTAACTTTGACAAGGACTTAGGCGGAGAACTCGGGCTTTCGGGTATTAACCGTGTAATTGTTCAGTTTAAGATAGATAAGAGCGGGAAAATTACAGAGGTACGTTCCCGTGCTCCTCACCCAAGGTTAGAGCAGGAAGCAGCCAGGGTAATTAATAAATTGCCAAGCATGCAGCCCGGTAAGCAACGGGGAAAAGCTGTTGGAGTAATGTATTCCTTACCAATTGTTTTCCAGGTACAGGATTAATTTCCGATATATAAAATTCTTAAAGATCCCGGCCTATGCCGGGATTTTTTATTTTAAAAAGTCAGACTCTTGGAAAAAATGTATATTTCGCGTGTGTAATCAAATTTCCCCCCTCATATTTATGAAGTATACACTACTTCTTTCGGTTCTACTTTTAACAAGATTTACCTACAGTCAGGAGAAACTTAACAATTCTGAAATTCCTCCGGTTTTTCCTGAGTGCGAAACGGTGGACTTTCAACAACGTTCCGCTTGTTTTCAGGAGACTTTAAAAAATTTCATAGTCGAAAACTTAAAAATACCTCAGGTTGTTGAGGAAAATAACTTTCAGGGTACTGTGGTAGTACTTTTTGAAGTTACCAGAGAAGGAGATTTTGAAGTAATCTATGTAGATGCTGCTTATGATGAGCTTAAAGATGAGGTTGATAAAACATTTGAGACACTTCCGCAGATAACACCCGCAACTTATAATGGGAAACCCACCTATATGCAGTTTCGAATGGCTGTAAAAATCCCTTTGCGGCTAAATGAGGAAGTTAATATTGTAAGACGCGGTGCTACTGAAATTAAGGTTGAGCAGGATGAAACAGGTGACGAATATTATTCAGGAGTTCAGGCGGATAAAGCGACAACTGAGTATGATCTTATACAGTCTGAAAAGTTCACCAGACCGCATTTGGAAAGTAAATTAAATATTCCTTTTTCACATGAAATGTACAGTAGGTTTGATGCCGAATTAAATAGAATTGGAACTAACACCCACACGTCTACTAAACCTTTTTTATATTCTGAAGTAGCAAAGTATTATGATTTTAAAGCAGAACAGGAAAAAATTTTACAGGATAGGTCAACCTGGTTAGGTAGAAAGATCTGGAATGAACATCTTGTTCAGTTTCAAACTGAAGATTACTGGTTTACTATAGATTTTGGATTGGATCTTCAGTTAGGGAAAGATTTTCAGCAGGAAGAATATCGATTTACTTATAATAATACCAGAATGGCTATCCTTAATGGAGGATTGGGCGATAATTTGAATTTTTATGCAGTCGCTTATGAGAATCAGGGACGTTTTGCTGAATATTACAATCGCTATGCAGAATCCATCCGTCCAGACGGAGGAGATCCGGCGATAATTCCAGGTAGAGGAATTGCAAAACCTTTTATGGATGGAGGGTATGATTACCCCGTGGCAGAAGGATATCTATCTTACTCTCCTGGTAAATATTTTAATATTCAGTTGGGTCACGGGAAGAATTTTATTGGAGACGGGTATCGTTCTTTGCTTATGAGTGATAATGCTTCTCCATATCCATACCTTAAGCTTAGTACTACTTTCTGGAAACTTAAATATACTAATACCTGGATGTCGTTAAGAGATGTGAGGCCGGAGGTAACCGCAGATGGTTCTTTCAGAACAAAATATATGGCTAACCACTATTTGAGTTTGAATTTAACCAAGAGGTTAAATGTTGGGCTATTTGAATCTGTGATCTGGCAAAATGATAATAATCGGGGCTTTGATGTAAATTACCTTAATCCCGTAATATTTTATCGCGCTACCGAATTTGCTACAGGCGCACGTGGAGGAAATGCGCTATTGGGTTTAACCGCGAAGTATAAATGGAGTGATGAGGTTATTTCTTACGGCCAATGGGTAGTAGATGAATTTTCTACAGGAGAAATATTCGGAGGATCTCAAAGCTGGAAGAATAAGCTTGGCTATCAATTAGGAGTTAAATATTTTAATGCGTTTAATATTCCGGATCTGTTATTGCAGGCTGAATATAATCAGGTGCGGCCCTATACCTATTCTCATAACAAAGAAGTGGTTCTTAATTATGGCCATAACAATCAGTCTATGGCCCATTTATGGGGTGCTAACTTCCGGGAAATAGTAGGAATTGCCCGTTTTAAAAAGGAAAGGATTTATAGTCATGCGAAGGTAATTTATGGCAAAAGAGGTTTTGATTTTAATAATGGAGTTGATAATGCGGCGTATGGAGGTGATATCTACGAGAGTTATAATGACAGACCCTTCGATTACGGAGTAAAAATAGGACAGGGAAATACCGCCCGTTCATTGTTTGCCGAGGTCGAGGTTGGGTATATCATAAATCCTACGACTAATCTTAAATTATATGGGAATTTTATGTACAGGAATTTTAATACACAGGTGAAGACAGCTACCCATTTTGATAATTCCACTGTCTGGATCAACTTTGGATTAAGAACAGATATTTTTAATTGGTACTATGATTATTAGAAGAGGTGTGCCCTTAAAATTAACAATTTTCGTCCCTTGTTAAAACCTAATTAAGGAGTATCTTTGCGGCAATTTAAAAAGTGCTTTTTGAGCAATACACAAACACATACTCTCTCTGCTTCAGTTCTATCGGATTTTAAGGAAATTACCAAGATGCGATTGGCTATTAGCGTGGTGTTTTCTTCTGTAGCGGGATACTTTCTGGGAGCAGAAACTCTCGATTTTGTTACCGTGCTTTTGTTGGCGATAGGAGGATATTTAATGGTCGGTGCATCTAATGCCTATAATCAAATAATTGAGCGGGATCTGGATGCTTTAATGGATCGTACCAGTAACAGGCCTGTTCCTGCAGGACGCATGTCGGTTTCTACAGCTTTTACCATAGCCAGTGTCTTTACTATCCTGGGATTAATTGTCTTATATGTGATCAATCCAAGAACAGCGATGTTCGGTGCTATAAGTATTTTTCTCTACGTAAGTGTTTATACACCATTAAAAACTAAAACTCCTCTTTCGGTTTTCGTGGGAGCTTTTCCAGGGGCTATTCCTTTCATGTTGGGTTGGGTTGCTGCTACTGGAAGTTTTAGTATAGAGCCCGGGACCTTGTTTATGATTCAGTTTTTTTGGCAGTTTCCACATTTTTGGGCGATAGGCTGGTGGCTCTATGAGGATTATAAAAAAGGAGGATTTTTTATGCTTCCTACAGGTAAGAGAGATAAAGGTACGGCTATGCAGGTGGTGCTTTATACAATCTGGACTGTTTTAGTTTCTTTAATTCCTGCTTTTGGGGTAACGGGAAGACTATATCTTACTCCGGTTGCAGCGGTGATTATCTTCCTGCTTGGAATGGGAATGCTTTACTACGCATTAAAGTTGTACAAAGAAAGAACTGCAGAAGCAGCTAAGAAATTGATGTTTGCCAGTGTGTCTTACATCACTTTGCTGCAGATAATATATGTTTTGGATAAATTTATACGACAATGGATTTAACAGAAGGGTCAGATAAGATCAAACACGACAGAGCCAAGAAAATGATGCTCTGGTTTGGAATAATAAGCATGATTATGACCTTTGCCGGTCTTACCAGTGCTTATGTGGTAAGTAAAACGCGGCCAGATTGGCTTACAGAGTTTGAGTTACCTAACTCTTTTTTCTGGAGTACAATTGTTATAATTTTTAGTAGCGTGACGTTTGTGCTGGCAAAAAAGAACATTGCTGCAGAGAATCGTAAAAATGGAGCGGCTTTGTTAATAGGGACACTGGTGTTGGCAATCCTTTTTGTTGTATTGCAATTCAGGGGGTTTTCTGAAATTTTTGAGCAGGGATATTATTTTACAGGAAGTGAGAGTACAGTCACCACCTCCTTTATATATATTGTTGTTCTGGCCCATCTTGTCCACCTTGCGGCGGGCTTTATTGTTCTTTTAGTGGTAATTTATAATCATTTTAAACAACGTTACCAAAAGGGACAAATGCTTGGTATTGAGTTGGGTGCAACTTTTTGGCATTTCGTAGATTTTCTATGGATTTACCTGTTTTTGTTTTTATATTTCTTTAAATAATAAAATTGCGTATTTTTGCGCATCACTTAAATTAAATTTATTTTATGGAAGCTTCTGTTGTGAGAACAGGCACCGAAGGTAAAACTTGGGGCGGTGGCAACCAGCCATTAGACGCTAGTTACGGAAAAATGATGATGTGGTTTTTCATCACTTCCGATGCCCTCACCTTTTCGGGTTTTTTGGCGGCCTACGGTTTTTCCCGTTTTAAATATGCTGATATTTGGCCTATTGCAGATGAGGTGTTTAACCACTTTCCATTTCTTCATGGCGTAGATGCTCCTATGTATTACGTGGCCTTAATGACTTTTATTCTTATTTTTTCTTCTGTAACTATGGTTTTGGCTGTAGATGCAGGACATCAGTTAAAGAAAGCTAAGGTTACTTTCTATATGTTTTTGACCATCATTGGCGGTATTATTTTCCTTGGCTCTCAGGCTTGGGAGTGGTCGAACTTTATTAGTGGTGAATATGGTGCTGTTACTACTACTGGAGGAAATATTCTTCAGTTTGTAGATAATGAAGGTCATAGAGTGGCTTTAAGTGATTTCGCAGTAGAGAGGTCTTCAGATAGAGTGTATCATGAAGAAAATGAAGGTGTCTGGTTTGAATCTGGTGTAGCTCTTCCTACTTACTCCATTGATCAAGTGGTTGAAGGATTTGCTGCCAACGAAGACCTTTATGTTAGGACAGGAGTTTTAAACGAAGAAGGAGAGAAAACAATTCTTTCCAGACGTGAATCTTTAGAAAAGCTTGAATCTGAAGGTATAGGTGTGGTGGAAGGTGCTAATCTTTCACAGAACGAATATGGGCCTCCGCTTTTTGCCGATTTCTTTTTCTTCATAACTGGATTTCACGGATTCCACGTGCTTTCTGGTGTTATAATTAACATAATTATCTTCTTTAACGTAATCGTAGGAACTTACGAGCGTCGTGGTAGTTATGAAATGGTAGAAAAAGTTGGTCTTTACTGGCACTTCGTAGATTTAGTTTGGGTATTTGTATTTACCTTCTTTTACCTGGTTTAACTCTGAAGAAATAAAACATTATGGCACACGATACTGCACATCATCACGAATCGAATACCAAAAGAATTTGGTCTGTTTTTATAATTTTATCTGTTGTAACACTTGTAGAAGTAGTTCTGGGTATTATTAAACCGGAATTTTTAACAGATACAGATCTGGTGAATATGTCACTGTTAAATTGGATATTTATTCTTCTTACTTTGTATAAGGCGTACCTTATTGCATGGGCATTTATGCACCTTGAAGCAGAGAATAAATGGTTACGCAGGGTTATTGTCTGGACTGCAATTTTTCTTATACTATACTTAGTGTTTATTCTTCTTAATGAAGGGTTTTATATATATGAAGTCTATAAAGAAGGATATGTATCCTGGGATTTTTAGAAAGTTAAAAGCATAAGAAAAGACGGTTTTATAAACCGTCTTTTTTATTTTTGCACTCCTTTTGGTTTATATTGATATGAAAAAGATTTTTATAGTAGGAGTGCTTTTTGCTTTACCAATAGTAGCCTACCTTTTCTTTTCTTCAGGTAAAAATAATTTTGCCCGGTTACCGGTTTTGACGCCAGAGGTTCAGAATATTTCTAATTTTGAAAGTTTATCTGGAAATAAGGTTTCTCTGGAGAACAAGATTACCATTCTCGCTTTTTTTGGGAGTGATCTCCGAAATACGCGGGGAAATACCTTCAATCTAGATCAGGAAATTTTGGATAAATATTATGAATTCGAAGATTTTCAATTCGTGATTCTTCTTCCGGAAGAAAGTCGGGAGGAGGCTGCTGAATTTACACAGGAATTTGCAGCTATAAGCCAATCAGACAGGTGGAAATTTGTTTTTGCATCCCCGGAAAAGATTCGAGAGGTCTTTAATAGTCTTGATTCTCCTTACCGTCTGAATGATGATAGTTATTCGCCTTACGTTTTTATTGTAGATAAAAACACTGCTCTCCGTGGTCGAAATGAAAATGAGGATGATGAAGTTCTGTATGGTTATGACTCCAGGTCTGTGGCTGAATTGAGCAACAAAATGAATGATGACGTAAAAATTATACTTGCAGAGTACAGGTTGGAACTTAAAAAGTATAAAAATGGAGTGGAGTCTGAAGAATAAATAAAAAGAAAGGGCTTCATCTTTAAAAAAGAGAATTTATTAAATGAAGAATTATTCTTACATAGGCATATCATTGGTTATCCTGATTTTCGGGATCATATTTGTGCCCAAAATCATAGACCGGGTTAGTGATAAAGAGATAGTTTCTTCGGATCGGTTAAGTAAAAAAGTAGGCGGTTCAGGAGAAAAATCAGGGGAGGAATTATCCTATATTTTTCTTAATGGAAAAAAAAGGAAGGCACCGGAATTTGAGTTAATTAATCAAAATGGTGATACTATTTCCAATGAGGATTACAAAGGTAAGGTCTACATCGCAGAATTCTTCTTCACGACCTGTCCTACAATTTGCCCTGTGATGAATAAAAATTTAATTGAAGTTCAGCAGGAATTTGAAGATAATGAATTTGGAATAGCTTCTTTTACAATAGATTCCGATCATGATACTCCGCAGGTGCTTAAAGCATATGCTGAAAATTATGAAATAACAGATCCAGATTGGCATTTTCTAACCGGGGATAAAGAAAAGATCTATGGCCTGGCCAATGGTGGCTTTAATATCTATGCGGGAGTAGATGAAGCTGTTCCGGGTGGTTTTGCCCATTCAGGTCTTTTTGCACTGGTAGATCAGGAAGGTTATATAAGATCGAGAATTGACAAATTTGGCAATCCACTTATTTACTACAGAGGTTCTGTTGAAAGAAATAAATCGATTACGGAGGGTGAAGAAGAACCCCAAATAGACATTCTTATTGAAGATATAAAGAAACTATTGTGAGAAGAACGCTTTCAAGACAGGATAAGGTTGCTGTTCCCGTAATTATCGGGCTATCGATCCTGGTGCCATTACTGGTGCTGGTACTTATGTTCTTACCTGAACGTTTTAACTTTTTTGGAATACAATCAGGTAGTTTTCCTCTTTTTCATGCTGTTTTGAATGGCTCCACAGCAGTTCTGTTGATGATGGGTTATTTTTTCATCAGTATACGGGAATATAAGCTTCATCGTAACGTAATGATTGTAGCTTTCTTTCTTTCAGCTATCTTTTTGGTGAGCTATGTCTTATCAAAAATTAGTAATGACCCTGTTCCATACGGCGGAGATGGTTTTCTTAGAATACTGTATTTTTTTATTCTTATAAGTCATATCGCATTATCGGCAATTATCGTCCCGCTGGTACTATTTACTATGTACCGTGGTCTTACGGGGGAATATAAAAAGCATGCAAGGATTGCGCGGTGGACCTTTCCTATATGGTTTTATGTTGCGGTCACCGGAGTGTTGGTTTATATTTTTATGTTGCCCTACTACTAGTATCTATTGTTGATAATTGCTTTTTTAAAGGTGAAGTTGTAATTTTATTATTTACATATTGATGCGAGACACAATGAGGTATAGACGATTTTTAATTATTGCGATTTTGATGCTTTTGCCTTTTATTGCTGAAGCTCAATGTTCTATGTGCCGGGCAGTGCTGGAAAGTGAGGCAGATCAAAGTGCAGCAGAGGGAATTAACAATGGTATTGTTTATCTTATGGTATTTCCATATCTTCTAATAGGTGGAATAGGGTATTATATTTATCGCTCCAGAAAAAAGGATAAATCTTTATAATTTATAGGTTAAATCTTATTTGCTTCCTCCTTGTATTCTCTCCCTTACAGATGTCTTTAAACTGCAGCACTCTATAGCAGTATATGATTCGGTTCTTTTGAGGTTTTTTATAGGTCATCATGAGTAATGAAAATCTGAATTTTCAGGTAGTGTCTAATTCTCGAGATTTTTCGCGCTTGCACTGTAACTTTTCAAGATATAAATAGTCTTATATCGTAAAGCCGGTCATGACCTGCTTTTAATTTTCATTTCTCGGTATTATGATTGAAATTAAAGACTTGCATAAATCCTACAAAATGGGGAGCAATTCTCTTCATGTATTAAAGGGTATTAACTTTAGTGTGCAGGAAGGAGAACTTGTTTCTATTATGGGGTCTTCAGGTTCAGGAAAATCTACGCTACTTAATATCCTGGGAATGCTTGATGAGGCAGATAGCGGCTCCTATACACTAGATGGTCTGCCTATTAAAAATCTAAATGAAAAAATAGCCGCCCGCTACCGGAACAAATTTTTAGGTTTTATTTTTCAGTCATTCAATCTTATTTCTTACAAAAGTGCTTTAGACAACGTAGCACTCCCACTTTATTATCAGGGCGTAAAACGCAGTGAACGGATAGATATAGCGATGGCTTATCTGGAGAAAGTAGGTCTTGCTAAATGGTCCGGACATTTACCAAACGAACTTTCGGGAGGTCAAAAACAGCGCGTGGCTATTGCCCGGGCGTTGGCATCCAATCCAAAAGTTTTACTTGCCGATGAACCTACCGGAGCATTGGATACTAAAACTTCCTATGAGGTAATGGACCTTATCCAGGGGATAAATGATGAGGGTAGGACAATACTTGTGGTAACACATGAACATGATATTGCTCAAATGACCAAGCGTATCGTGAATTTGAAGGATGGTTTAATTATAGACGATACTAAGGTAGACCAGATAAGAGCGCTGAGCAATGTTTGATATAGAACGATGGCAGGAGATTTTTGAAACAATCGGTAAAAATAAGCTGAGGACGTTTCTTACCGGTATATCTGTAGCTTCCGGGATTTTTATTCTCGTCGTTTTATTGGGTATAGGACAGGGAATGCAAAACGGGATCTCCAGTGAATTTAAGGGCGATGCTGAAAATATCCTTTACATCTGGACCGGGGTAACTACAAAGGAACATAAGGGTCTTAATCCAGGCCGGAATATTATCATGCGAAATGAGGATTTTAACTATACTGTTGCGGCACATGAAGATGAGCTGGAATATAAATCTTCTATTTACAGAATTTGGAATGGAATTGTAAATTTTGGTAATGAATCTGGCTCCTATAGAGTTGAAGGTGTTATGCCCGATTATCAGTTTCTGGAAAATGAGGCCATGTTACAGGGAAGATACATTAATGAACAGGACCTTAAAAATTTCGAAAAATATGTGGTAATTGGAAGGAAGGTAAGGGATGATCTCTTTAAAGATGGTAAAGATCCAATCGGGGAATATGTTCAGATTTCAGGAATTAATTTTAAAGTAATAGGCGTTTTTTCAGATCCGGCAGGGGAACGGGAAGAGTCACGGGTCTTTCTCCCGCTTGGTACGGCACAACGTGTGTTTGGCGGTTATGATGAAATAAGGAATTTGTCCTTTACCCTGAAAGAGGAAGAAAACTTTGAAGCAGCCCTTGCTTCATCAGAACGTTTTTCAGCAGAACTTGAAACTTATTTAAAGGAGAAGCATACTATTGCTCCCGATGATAATAGTGCGGTGAGTATAAATAATTCCCTCGAGAATGCTAAACGATTTTATGATCTTATGGATATGATTCGGTTTTTCTTTTGGGGAGTAGGAATTTGTACAATTATAGCCGGGATAGTAGGGGTGAGCAACATTATGCTTATTATCGTAAAAGAAAGAACAAAAGAAATTGGGGTAAGGAAAGCTCTTGGAGCTCAACCACTTTCCATTATTGGTATGGTTTTACACGAATCTATTTTTGTTACGACTATTGCAGGTTTTGCGGGATTGATTTTTAGCCTGGCACTATTGGAATTTGTGGGGCCTCTTATCGAAACCCAATATATCTCAAACCCTTCAGTAAATTTTAACGTAGCAATTTCTACCGTTTTTATTCTGATAATTGCTGGTGCTCTCGCAGGATTTTTCCCCGCCAGACGTGCTGCTAGAATTAAACCAATTGTTGCCTTAAGAGACGAATAATATGTTTAGCAGGGATAAATGGAGTGAAATAATTGAAGCTTTAAGTTCTAACTGGTTTAGGACCTTACTAACTGCTTTTGGAGTTTTATGGGGAATATTTATTCTGGTGATTCTTCTGGCTGCAGGAAGAGGACTGGAAAATGGTGTGAAACAGGGTTTTGGGGGTATTGCTACCAACAGTATGTTTATGTGGACCAGGACAACTTCTAAATCTTATAAAGGTATGCCTAAAGGGAGAAGGTATGATTTTAAACTAGATGATGTGACCTCATTAAAGCAGAATATTCCGCAGCTAAGGTTTGTATCACCGCGCAATCAATTAGGCGGCTTTGGAGGAACTAATAATGTGGTAAGGGGTTTAAATGCAGGGGCCTATAATGTTTACGGCGATTATCCTGAAATTATTCAACAGGAGCCCATGGATATTACTTCGGGGAGATTCATAAACTACAATGATATTAAAGCTAATAGAAAAGTTGCTGTTATTGGAGAAGGGGTAAAAAATGGCTTGTATGAAATTGGGGAAGAAGTTATCGGCACTTACATAAAGGTTAGCGGAGTAAACTTTATGGTTGTTGGTACGTATAAGAAAAAAGGAAATGGAGGTGGTAATGCTGAGGAAGGACAGAAAGAAATATTTGTTCCTTTTACTGCATTTTCACAGGCGTTCAATATGGGGGAAACTGTTGGCTGGATGGCATTAACTGCAGAAGATGGTTCTTCTATTACAAATCTGAAGTCAAAGGTTTTTGACCTTATGAAGGAAAGGCATTCTTTGCATCCTGAAGAAGAACAGGCAATTGGAAATTTTGATCTTTATGAAGAATTCAGCAAGGTTAATGGATTGTTCATAGCACTCAAAGGAGTCGCTTATTTTGTGGGAATCCTGGTTTTGCTTTCTGGAGTTATTGGTATTAGTAATATTATGTTGATTGTGGTAAAGGAGAGGACTAATGAAATTGGAATCAGGCGCGCCCTTGGTGCAACTCCCTGGTCTATTAGAGGACAAATTCTAATGGAATCAATTTTTCTCACTGTAATTTCAGGTATGGCAGGGATTGCAATGGCAACAGGGATAATAGTACTGGTGAATTTAAAAATGGAAGGTATGGATACTTCAGAAATGATGTTTGCCAATCCCAGCGTAGATTTAGGAGTAATTTTCACTGCGCTTACGATTTTAATATTTTCAGGTTTACTCGCAGGTTCAATTCCGGCACAGAATGCAATAAAAATTCAGCCGGTTGATGCATTAAGAACAGAATAAAAAAAGATAAATAATACAATCAAGAAATGAAAAAAGTTTTCACCATCATCATTTTAGTATTAATAGCAGTAACTTTCTTTGGAGCTCTTTATTACTTATATCAGAAAAATCAGGAAGACCCTGTGACCTATGAGACAGAGCAACCTTCCGAACAAACTATTATTAAGAAAACAGTCGCTACAGGAAGTATTGTGCCTAAGGAGGAAGTGCTTATTAAACCTAATATCTCAGGGATAATAGACGAAATTTATATAGAAGCTGGAGAGAAGATAAAATCTGGTGATCTTATTGCAAGAATAAGGGTTATTCCTAATGTTTCTTCTTTACAGAGTGCTAAAGATGGCGTGGCTACTGCAAGAATAAACTTTGATAACGAACAGCAAAACTATAATCGTCAAAAGGCTTTATATGATAAAGGAGTGATTTCGGCTAATGACTTTCAAGAGGTGGAAGTAGCTTATAAAAGAGCGCAGCAGTCATATAAATCTGCGCAGCAAAATTTCGAAATTATACAAACAGGTACCACCAGTGGAATTGGAACTGCTGCCAATACGTTAATTCGCTCAACAATAGACGGGATGGTATTGGATGTTCCTGTAAAGACAGGAAACCAGGTTATCGAAAGTAACAACTTTAACGATGGTACTACCATTGCTACTTTGGCAGATGTGAACAAAATGATCTTTGAAGGGAAAGTTGACGAAAGTGAAGTCGGAAAAATTAAGGAAGATCTTCCACTTCAAATAAGCGTGGGTGCGATAGAAAATAAAACCTTTAACGCTATTCTGGATTACATCGCGCCTAAAGGTGTTGAAGAGAACGGTGCTATTCAATTTGATATTAAGGGAACGCTGGAAAAAGCAGATACTACATTTATACGAGCAGGCTTAAGCGCAAATGCATCTATTATTCTTGCGAAAGTGGACAATGTTTTGGCTATAAAGGAAGCGCTTGTTCAATTTGATACAGATACCCAGCAGCCATATGTGGAAATTGAAACAGGGGATCAGCAGTTTGAGCGTAAGGATTTGGAACTTGGAGTAAGTGATGGGATATATGTGGAGGTGAAGAGCGGAATTACTAAAGATTCAAAAATAAAAGTATGGAATCAGCTGAAGCCAACTGAATCTTTCACATCTAATTAGTTCTAATTAGAATGTAACATCTTCTAACTATTACAGACATATCTTTCACAACCATAATTATGAATAAATTTAGCTTTTTAGCCATCTTGTTTTTTACAGGTCTTTTGGCTAACGCCCAGGAAAAAGAGTGGACCTTACAGGAGTGTGTAAACCGTGCCCTGGAAAATAATATTTCAATTAAACAGTCACAACTGGATCTTGAAGCAGCCGATGTTGAGAGGCTGGACGCACTTGGTAACTTTATTCCCAGCGTAAATGCTTCAGCAAGTAATTCCTGGAATACAGGTTTAACAACAAATGTTACTACAGGAGTTCTTCAAACCCAAACCACCAGGAACTTTTCAGCAGGAGTTACTGCCGGTCTTACATTATTTGATGGACTTCGTAATTTTAAGCAATTGCAGAGGGCCAGAATATCCAGACTTGCAGCGGAATATTCCCTGGAACAGATGGAAAATGACATTACACTTTTTGTTGTTGATTCTTATCTCCAGGTTTTATTTAATAAACAAAATCTGGAAGTACTGAGATCTCAAAACTTAGTCACTCAGGAACAGATGGAGAGAACGCAGGAACTTGTAGATGCAGGAAGTCTTCCGGAAGGAGATTTATTGGAAATTATGGCTTCTAATGCCGATGAAAGGCAGCGTATTATTATTGCTAAAAACAATGTAAAAATTTCGCTTATCAATCTTGCCCAGATTCTTTTAATAAAGGATTATGACAGCTTTGATATTGTGGAGAGAGATTACGACATATTGGGTGCCGAGGTTCTTGAAAATTCTGTAAGTAGTATTATTGAAAAAGCTAAAGCAGAGAGAGCGGAAATAAAAATAGCTGAAACAAATAGGGAGCTGGCAGAAATAGATGTGGAAATGGCTCGTGCGGCATATTTGCCCAGTCTGGGAGCTTTTTTTAACTATAACACCAGGGAATCTGGTGCCGGAAGAATCATCGGTTTTGAAACTGATCCCGATGAGCCAACCCGGCAGATTGGAGTCGTTGAAAATACCAATGAAATAGTGGTTACTCCAAATACTGTGAGTACACTTGGTAATCCTTTGCCATTTTTTGAGCAGTTGCAAAGGAATGATGGAGTGAGTTATGGTGTGCAGCTAAATATTCCAATTTTCAATGGCTGGGCTACACGTAACCAGGTTAAGAGAAGTGAAATTAACGTGCAACGAGCAGAATATCAGCTCGAACAGGCAGCACTGGATCTTGAAGCAGATGTTTACCAGGCTTATGTGGATGCAGAAGGAGCATATGAAGCTTACGAAGCAGCGATTGTTGCCGCAAATGCTCAGGAGTTGGCCTATGAGTATGCAAATCAGCGCTTTGAAGTAGGTTTAACCAATGCTTTTGACTTTAGCCAGGCAAAAGTGAGGTATGAAAACGCTCAAAGGGAGGTTTTACGGGCGAAATTCGATTATATTTTTAATATAAAAGTTATAGAATTGTATTTTGGAATGCCTGTGACTGAACTAAAATTTTAAGAAATGAAAAAGAAAACTATTTATATAATTATTGGGATTGTTATAGCTCTTATTGTGTTGCTTATTGTTGGGAAGAAAGAAGGGTGGTATGGCAAAAGTGGCAATTATAAGCAAGTAGAAGTTTCTGAGGTACATCCTATTAGTTTAACCGAAACAGTTTCGGCAACAGGGAAAATCCAGCCAGAGGTGGAGGTTAAATTATCATCAGAAGTTTCAGGAGAAATTATAGAATTGCCGGTAGTTGAAGGACAAATGGTCGAAAAAGGTGATCTTCTTGTACGGGTAAATCCTGATATTTACCAATCCAGCGTACAGCGGGCAGAGGCTGGTCTTCAGAATATGAGAGCGAATTACGCTCAGACCGAGGCGAGTTTAAAACAAGCAACTGCAAATTATGAGAGAAACAAACAGCTTTTTGAGAAAGGGGTGATTTCTAAGGCAGAATGGGATCAGATCGTTTCTAATTATGAAGTGGCTGAGGCGAGTAAAGAATCGGCGTTTTACAATATGCAGAGCTCTGCAGCTTCTGTTACCGAGGCAAGAGATAATCTTAGCAGAACAAATATCTACGCTCCTATGACGGGTACAATTTCTAAACTTGATGCAGAACTTGGAGAAAGGGTAGTAGGGACTCAACAAATGGCAGGAACTGAAATTATGAGAGTAGCTGATCTTTCAAACATGGAAGTTGAAGTTGATGTAAATGAGAATGATATAGTAAAAGTTTCTGTTGGTGATTCCACCATTGTAGAGGTTGATGCATATCTTGGGAAAGAATTCAGGGGATTGGTTACGGAAATATCAAATTCTGCCGATTCTGAATTGACCTCAGATCAGGTAACAAATTTTAAGGTAAAAGTTCGTATCCTTGAGGAATCATATCAGGAGCTAACTGAAGGGAAACCAGAGAATTTCTCTCCTTTTCGTCCTGGAATGACCGCAACTGTCGATATCATTACTAACAGTCGAAATAGTGTTTTGGGTGTTCCTATAAGTGCAATTGTTATTAAAAGTGATACGATAACAAGTAAAACAGGATCTCAGAATGCAACCGCTTCAGGGGAGCGTTTTGAGGCAGTGTTTTTAAAAGAAGGAGATGAAGCCCGGCTTCAGGTGGTTAAGACAGGAATACAGGATGATTCACAGATCGAAATTACTGAAGGACTTACAGAGGGGGACGTAGTCATTACAGGTCCATACAATACGGTAACCAAAAGCCTTGAGGCCGGCGATAAAATTGAAGTTGCGGGAGATATAAATTCTTCTAACGAATAAAAAAATACAACATTGGCAATTATACTCTGTATTGAAACCGCCACAACAAACTGCTCTGTAGCTATAGCTAAAGAAGGAGTAGTCCTGGCATTAAAGGAAGATAATAGTGATAAGTACTCGCATGCAGAAAAGTTGCATGTATTTATCGAGGAAATTCTTAAAGAAAACGGGTTAGAGAACAAAGATATTGATGCTGTAGCTATTAGTAAAGGACCAGGCTCATATACTGGTTTAAGGATAGGTGTATCTGCTGCAAAAGGATTATGCTTTTCACTGGACATTCCTCTTATTTCTGTTCCTACGTTAACTTCGCTCGCACATCAGGTTAAAACAGACGATGGGTTAATTATTCCTTTGTTAGATGCAAGAAGAATGGAAGTTTATTCTGCAGTTTTTAATAAAAATTATGAGCAGTTAAGGGGAACAAAGGCAGAAATATTAGACGAGGATTCTTACCGGTCATACCTCGAAAACCAGAAGGTATATTTTATTGGTAACGGAGTGGAGAAATTTCAGAAGATATGTGCTCATCCTAATGCGTTTTTTATAGATTCCAAATTACCCTCGGCTAGGGAAATTACTTCTTTAGCAAATAACAAATTTAAAATAAGCGACATGGAAGATGTCGCTTATTTTGAACCTTATTACTTAAAAGACTTTATAGCCGGTTAATAGAATGAAAGTATTTTCTATTTCTATGATTCTATCGTGGGTTTAGATTCTTTTTCAACTGTTCCGTTCATTTTTGTTTGATCGTAAATGTAAACATCACGTTGCGGATAAGGAATCGTCATTCCGGCTGCCTCCAACCGTATCTTACCTTCTTCTATCATGTACCAGTGCAGATCCCAGAAAACGCTGTTGGGGGCAAAGTATCTAACCAGTAGATTAACAGAATTGTCTCCAAGTTCTCCTACTAAAATTTGCGGAGCCGGATCTTCAACAATATCTTTTTGTTCGTTTACCAGGTTTTGAAGAACTTCTTTAGCTTTCTTTATATCATTGTCATAGGAAATTCCGAAGGTTAAATTCTCTCTTCTTGTTTCATTATGGCTATAATTAGTTATATTATCGTTGCTAAGCTCGCCATTGGGTATCACTACCCTTTGATTTCCAAAAGTATTGAGTTTAGTATAGAAAAGGGAAATTTCTACCACACTTCCCGAAACACCCTGGGCTTCAATCCAGTCCCCAATTTTAAATGGTTTCAGCATTATAATAAGTACTCCGCCTGCAAAATTGGATAAAGAACCCTGTAAGGCAAGACCAATAGCCAGTCCGGCGGCACCTATAGCAGCAACAAGGGAAGTGGTTTCAATTCCCAACTGGGAAATGACTACTACAAACAATAAAATTTTCAACCCCCAATTGATAAGGCTTACAATAAAATTTTCGAGAGCAGGATCGTATCCTCTGGAATCAGCAATTTTTCGGATGTATTTTACAACAATCCGAATGATCCACAATCCAACCAGCAGCATAAAAATTGCCGCCAATAGGTCTGGTAAAAAATCTATGAATTTTTGGGTGTATTCTTTAGCATACATTTCCCAATCCTGAATTTGCTCCATCATTTAAAATTTTGTGCAAATTGATATTTTACCCAAAGAAAACGGAATTATAAATGTTTAAATTTTGTTAAAACGTTTCATCACTCACGTAGAATTATCGACGCACGTTATATTGTGATATTTATTTGCCATTTCTTCTATTACTTTTAAAACAGCCACAATAATTAGTTTTAGTAGTTAATAGATTGCCTATTCTTTAGGTATGGAATAGGTGGGCGCATATTGTTAAACTTTTAATAACCTTTGCAGGTGAGCTTTTCAATAAAAAAGTTTCACATTTGCTGGTTGAAATTCAGTTATATGGAGGATGTTTATATTGTGATGTTAGTAGTGCTGCTAGCTCTGGCTGTTACAGATTTAGTGGTTGGAGTAAGTAACGATGCCATAAATTTTCTGAATTCTGCGATAGGTTCCAAAGCAGTTTCCATGAGAACAATACTCATAGTTGCAAGTCTTGGAGTTGCCGTTGGTGCTATTTTTTCCAGTGGGTTAATGGAAGTAGCCAGAAAAGGAATTTTTATGCCTGGTCAATTTTATTTTGAGGAGATAATGATCATCTTTATGGCAGTGATGATCACAGATGTTCTACTTCTGGATTTTTTCAATTCTTTAGGCCTTCCAACTTCAACTACTGTTTCTATTGTGTTTGAATTATTAGGTGCTGCAGTTTGTATGGCAGTTATTAAAATTTATGCAGATACAGGTGATCTTAGTGAATTGACCTCTTATATCAATACCTCCAAAGCGACAGAAATTATTTTTGGAATATTCCTGGCTGTTTTTATCGCTTTTATAGTGGGTGCAGTTATACAATACGTTTCACGACTAATCTTTTCGTTTCAATATGAGAAGAAGATAAAATACGTAGGAGCGCTCTTTGGGGGAGTATCTTTAACAGCAATTTTATTTTTTATTCTTATTAAAGGATTAAAAAGTGTTTCTTTTATTTCTGATGGTACCTTGGAATTCATTAATTCTAATACACTTACTATCATAATTGGAGGATTTGTTTTTTTTACGCTGCTCTCACAATTTATAATGAGTGTTTTGAAACTGAATATTCTCAGAATTATCATTGTAATAGGCACTTTTGCGCTTGCACTTGCTTTTGCAGGAAATGACCTGGTAAATTTTATTGGGGTGCCTATAGCAGCATGGCAATCATTTGAGATATGGCAATCTGCATATCAGTCCTCAGGAGTTTTACCTTCAGAATTACTAATGACAGGACTAACTGGAGAAGTTGCCACTCCTGAATTTCTTTTAGTTCTCGCCGGAGCGGTTATGGTCATTACAATATGGTTTTCTAAAAAAGCGCGTTCGGTGGTAGATACCGGTGTAAATTTGGCGAGACAGGGAGAAGGAGTTGAGCGTTTCGAGCCTAATTTTCTCTCTCGCAGTATTGTGAGATATTCGGTGCTTTTCGGAAATGCAGTTTCTGTAGTTCTTCCATCGCCTCTAAAAAGGCGGATAGATGACAAATTTAATAAACCTACATCTTCTCATATTAGAAGTAAAAGGATAAATGCTCCTGCGTTTGATATGGTGAGGGCCTCTGTAAACCTGGTCGTAGCGAGTGTTTTAATATCCATAGGGACCAGTCTGAAATTACCATTATCGACTACATATGTAACCTTTATGGTTGCAATGGGTACTTCTTTATCAGATCGTGCATGGGATCGTGAAAGTGCTGTATATAGAGTGGCTGGAGTTTTAAACGTTATAGGAGGCTGGTTTGTGACCGCGCTGGTTGCTTTTACTGCAGCAGCAATCTTCGCAGCTATCATATTTTATGGCGGAACTATTGCTCTTGCTTTGTTGATCATTATTGCTGCAGCCCTGGTGGTTCGGAGTACTATTATGCATTCAAAAAAATCTAAAGAAGAAGAAAATAGAAAGCGTTACAACCGGGCAGATATAATTACTATAAATGAAATAACTTCAGAAACTTCAGAGAATATATCGAGTGTCATTGGCGGAGTTAATAAAATGTACACTAAAACCGTTGATAATCTCGGGTACCATGATTTGGGTAAACTTAAAAAGAACAATAAAGCACTTAAAAAGCTGGAGAAAGAAGTTGATGAATTGAAAGGTAATATATTTTATTTTATAAAATCTCTGGATGAAGATTCTGTAGAGGCAAGTAAATTTTACATATTAATTCTGGACTATTTGCAGGATATGGTGCAGTCTATAAGTTTTATTACACGTAATAGCTATAATCATGTTCATAATAACCATAAAAACTTAAAGTTTAATCAAATAAGAGATCTGAAAAAGATTGATGAAAAAATGCAGGTGCTTTTTGATGATATCAAGAACCTCTTTGATAATCACGAATTTGGAGATATAGAGCGGGTTCTTTCAGAAAAGCAGGAGCTTCTGGATTCTGTTTCTGACCTGATTCAAAAACAGATAGATAGAATTCGGACGTCGGAAACAAGTCCTAAAAATTCAAAGTTATATTTCGGACTGCTGCTTGAAACAAAAGATCTTGTAAGTTCTACGATGAGTTTGTTACAGCTCTTTCAGGAGTTTTATAAAGAAGCCAAAACCACACTGTAAATCCGTAAGAAGCCATAACGTTATCCGTTAATGGCTTCTACAGTATCTACTTTATCTCTCAACATGTCCCTGAGCATGGTTTCTATGCCATTCTTTAAAGTCATTGTGGAAGAGGGACAACCACTACAAGCTCCCTGTAAAATCACTTTTACTGTCTTTGTATCTGCGTCATAGGATTCAAACAGGATATTTCCTCCATCACTAGCTACTGCAGGTTTAATGTATTCATCTAAAATGGCTATCACCTGTTTGGCAGTATCATCTAAGTTATTTAATTCAACTTTTGTTTCTTCAGAATTATTTTTTTCTTCTTGTTGCTGAACCTTAGCAGCTTCAGCAGTGATCACTTCATTTCCTTCCTGAAGAAAACCAGTAATGAATTCCCTTATTTCTACCGTAATGTCATTCCATTCAGCAACTTCATATTTATTAATTGAAACGTAATTTTCATCAATGAAAATTTCCTTTACGAAGGGAAAATGAAAAAGCTTTTGCGCTAGAGGAGCGTCTTTTGCGTCGTCAATATTTTTAAACTCAGCCGCATTAATTACAAGTTTTTTATTGGCAACAAATTTCATAACAGCGGGGTTCGGGGTGCTTTCTGCATAAATGGTAACCGGAATATTTTTTGACTGTTCCTCTTTCTTCTTGACTATGAGGCTTCCGGAATTCAGGTAGTCTTCAATTTGTCCAGCTACTTCCTCCTCTACATCTTTCCAGTCGACAATATCATATTTCTCGAGAGCAACAAAATTTTGAGCAATATATACTGTTTTTACAAAAGGTAGATAAAATAATTGCTGGGCCAGAGGTGAGGCAGAGGCTTCATCTATGTTTTTAAATTCGAAACTTTCATGCTGTGTGAGAAACTTATTTGTCTCAAATTTTACAATTCCTGGCTTATTGGTATGCTGAATATTTATTTTGAAGTTGTCCATATCAAATTTTATTACAAAAGTACTAAAGAAAAGTCATCTAATCTATATATTTACTGCACTTATGGGGACTTACACTTTATTACAACACCGGCTGTTAGTCTGGTTTTTCTCTTTTAACGGAGGGGGCAGAATAGGAAAACTTATATTTATTCTATTTTTATTTACTCTTCAAGTAAAGGCTCAGGAGGTAATTCCAACCTACTCAGATTATCTCACCGACAATCTTTTTTTATTACATCCTTCTATGGCTGGTGCAGCTAATATGAACCAGATTAGATTAACGGCGAGGAAACAATGGTTTGACGTAGAGGATGCACCAAGCTTACAAACTTTAAGCGTTAATGGTAGAGTAGGGGAAAAGGTTGGACTTGGAGGAATATTGTTTAATGATTCTAATGGCAATTTTTCTAAGAGTGGAGCCTATGGAACTTTTGCTTACCACTTAATGTTCTCAAGAAGTAATGCAGATCTTAATCAACTATCATTTGGGATAAGTGGGGGAATAATTCAGCACAGGCTTGATCAAAGCAGGTTCACAGAGTTTGATCCTGCTCTTGAAGGGAATTTATCAGATATTTACGCGAATATGGATTTTGGAGTTTCGTATTACTACAGGAACTTTTATAGTCATTTTGCTGCAAAGAATATGTTATCTGTTAAAAGGGATTTGTTCTATTCAGATGCAGTTCCTAGCAATCAAAGAAAATATTTTGTTTCAGCAGGATATGTTTTTGAAGATGTTACAGATTCATTTAGTCTGGAGCCTTCCATTTTATTTCAGTTGCGGGAAGCCACTAATGAAAAAGCTATAGACCTTAACCTCAAGGCATACAGAGAGGTTGATTTTGGTCAGGTTTGGGGTGGTGTGTCTTATAGAAATACTTTTGAAGGAGCCGAATATTCCGGGGAGGGAGAAGAATTAAGGAGTCAATATTTAAGCTATATTACACCTTTTGTGGGTGTGAATTATAGGAATTTTCTGGTAGGTTATATTTTTACCTATCAACTGAATTCTCTGGTATTAAGCAACAATGGCTTTCATCAGATTACCCTTGGATATAACTTTGGTAAAAGCAGGAAACGTTATGACTGCAAATGCCCTGCGGTAAACTATTAAAAGTCTGAATAAGAAACAGAAAATCCATTTTTTTCTGCATTAATTAGGTCGGCCAAAATCATGGGATTTTTGTTGCTTAAAAATTCCGGCCTTGCGAATAAAGTAGAGGTGTTTAAGAGGTCTCGTTGTGTTAAAACACTCTTTGTTTGCCTCGCAACAGCTTCACCGGAATCAATGATTTGCACATCCTCAGGAAGGATTTTTTTTAAAGTAGGGATGAGGTAAGGATAATGACTACAACCTAAAACCAGATAATCTATTTCTTGAAGTAACATGGGTTGTAAAAGCTGCTTTAATAAGCTGATTATTTCGAGAGAATCTTTTTTTCCACTTTCAATAAGTTCTACTAACCCATTACCTTCTACTTCAATTACCTTAATACTCTGAGTATATAATTCTGAAGTTTTAGAGAAAAGAGCGCTACTAAGGGTTCCTTTAGTAGCGAGAATCCCTATTGCCTTAGTTTGGGATTTAAGGGCAGCCGGTTTAATGGCAGGCTCTATGCCTATAAATGGAATGGAATAGAGGGATCTTAATTCATTTATAGCATTAGTGGTGGCGGTATTACAGGCTACTACAATTATCTTACACCCCATGGAGAGTAGCTTATCTGTATTTTTTTTGCTGAGTTCTATAATATCTCTCACAGGTTTTTTTCCATATGGAGCATTCTTGCTATCTGCCAGATAAATGGTTTTTTCGAACGGCAGTAAACTGTGTATTTCTTTCCAGATGGAAGTGCCACCTACTCCAGAATCAAAAATGCCAATCGGTTTAGAGCTCATGAGTACAAAAATAAAAACTGCGCAGGATTACTGCGCAGTTTTTCATTTTATTATTAAAGAAAAGAATTACATTCCCAACTCCTTTTTTACATCTGGCATAAGATTGTATCCGTCAGCAAGTATTACCCCTGTTCCTGTAGTGGAGTCAAGGACATAGTCATAACCTTTAGCTCTGGCTACCTTTTGAATAGCAACACGTGCTTTTTCTATTACCGGCGCGATGAGTTCATTTTGTTTCTTTTGCAGTTCCTGCCTTGCTTTTTGGCTATGTTCCTGAATTCTCCTTTGAGTCATCTGCATTTCTTGAGAACGCTTTTGATTCTCTTCATCAGTTACTGTTTCAACTTCAGCCTGGTAGCGTTGCATAGTGCTTTGAGCTTCTGTCAACATATCATTAATTTCGGCATCGTAAGTTTTTTCCAGCTTTTCCAGTTGTGTCATTGCACTGCTATAGGCCGGCATCGTTTCTACCAGTTCCTGTGTTGCGATGTGAGCAACTTTTGATTGTGCGTTTGTAAAAGCTGTAGCTCCAAGGGTCAATGCTAAAGCTATAAAAAGTGTTCTGAATTGTTTCATTTTAATCATTATTAGTGTTAAAGTATTTAAAGTTTAAAGTTAATTAATTGTATCTTTTTGTCGCCTTAATTCTCTTATTGAATCCATCCTTCGCTGACGTTCTTCAATTATTCTGGCACGTCTTTCTTCGAGTTCCTTCTGTTTGGCAGCTTTGATAGAATCTCTCTGTCGTTGTCTCTCAGCCAGAATAGCTTCTCTTGCATCCTGTTTATTCTCTTTTACCTTTGCCTGTTCAGCAATTTTCTTATCCTCTTCTACAGTTCTTTCTTCTGCTGTTTCCAGTTCCCGCCGATCCTGCCGTGAATCAATTTGTCTTCTGTTTGCCGCCCGGTTTATACTTCTGAGAACCTGATCGCTAATATCATGCTCCTCTGCAGCATATAACATTCCAGTATCTGCAGTCCTGTCAAAAACCATGTCTAAGTTTCTGTTTTCTGAAATTTCTCTAACAGCTGTAAAAACCTGGTCCTGAATTGGTCGTACAAGTTGTTTTTTCTGTATTAAATAATCTCCATTAGGACCAAATCTTTTTTGCTGGTAATCCAATGCCTGCTCTTCCTGATATGCTATTTCTTCTTCTCTTTCTTCTATCAATTCCCTCGTAAGAAGAGCTCTTTGATTATTGAGCCTGGATTTCATTTCGTCAATTTCCCGTTTCTTTTCTTCAATTTCAGATTTCCATTCCTGAACCTTTGCGTCTAGTTGAGACGAAGCTTCCTGATATTGAGGAACATTTTGCAGAATATATTCCATGTCAACATAACCAATCCGGAAGGTTTTTTGTGCCTGTAAACCCAACCCGGAAAAAATAGTTAATAATGTCAAACCGAAAATTCTACCTTTCATATTTTTGAATATAGAAAATACCGTGCCAAATTTAAAACTGCTGGTTAAGAATAAAATGTGTCTCCCAACCATGCGGTCCCTGTTCACCCACAACCTGGTCAAACCCATACCCGAAATCAATTCCCAATAAACCAAACATTGGCATAAATATCCGGATACCGGCCCCGGCGGATCTGTTTAACTGGAACGGGTTAAAATCCCGAAAATTGTCATAAGAAGCACCTCCTTCAAGGAAAGTCAGGGCATATATAGATGCCGATTGTTTCAGGGTGATTGGAAAACGCATCTCTAATGAGTATTTGTTGTAAATGGTGGCTCCATCATCTCTTGTTCCTGTTGGTCTATCCAAGGGAACTACAGACTGATTTTCATAACCTCTGAGCTGTATGGTTTCCCTTCCGTCGAGGCTATATGCACCTAAACCATCACCGCCAAGGTAGAAACGCTCGAAGGGTGGAATTCCTCTTTCATTATTATAAGCTCCAAGGAAACCATATTCAGCATTTGTTCGTAAAACAAGATTTTTATTGGTTCCAAAATTGGCTAAAGTCGTATACCATGTACCGTTAAATTTAACCTTATAAAATTCCAGCCACTTGAATTTTTCCTGGTCTACTTTTCTTTGGTCTGGAATCGCATTTGCTGGTGTTACTCTCTGCCCGTTTGCACCAATGAAATTACCCTCTGCATCTTTTAACTGAAATTCCTCCTGCTCGCCAAGATTTGCATAATCTACTCCATTCCATAGAGAATATGGTGGGGTGAATTTTGCTGTTAATCTAAACTGCGATCCTCCAACCGGAAATACGGGGTTGGTGTAGGTGTTATCCCTTGTTAATCCAAATGTATAAGTAAGATTGTTCGAATATCCATCACCAAATGTAAAGAGACCGGTGTTATAATTGTTAAGGTCGTATCTCTGGAAACCTACGGCATGAGAAACGGTCATAAACCTGTCTGGAACACTTAATCGTTTTGCTAAACCAACGCTTACACCAAGAATATCAAAGCTTCTGCTTCTATCTACGTTTGATCCACTAGTACTAAAACGATCAAATAAAAATTGCCGAGTATAACTAAAAGATGTAGAAAAACTTACCGGCTTTACACCTCCCAACCACGGCTCACGAAAAGAAAGACTATATGTTTGATAAAAAGTACTCGCCTGGGCTCTAAGGGAGAGGCTTTGCCCGTCACCCATTGGTACTGGTTTATAAGCTTCTTTATCGAAGATGTTTCCAAGAGAGAAATTGTTAAAAGAGAGACCTAACGTTCCAATGAAACCTCCACCACCATAACCTCCCTGTAGCTCGATTTGGCTGGCTCCTGATTCTACAACAGAATATTCCAGATCCAAAGTCCCTGTGTTCGGATTAGGGTCTATGAGATTTGGGGTTAATTGTTCAGCATCAAAGAAACCAAGTTGTCCCAATTCACGTAGCGTACCCATTATGTTGGCTTTGCTATATTTTTGTCCCGGCTTGGTTAAAAGTTCTCTATAAATAACATTGTCTTTTGTTCTGTCGTTCCCTGTTACTCGAATTTTATTGAAGTAGGCTTCTTTTCCTTCGGAAATTCTCACTTCAAAATCTATGGTGTCATTTTCAACACTGGTTTCCACCAGGTTAATATTAGAAAAAAGATATCCGTTGTTCTGGTACAGATTGGTTAGATCCTGTGCGTCGGGTTTGGTGTTATCTGCTATTCTTTTATCCAATAATACGCCATTATAGACATCTCCTTTCTGAATCCCGAAGACTCTTGAAAGTTGTTCATCTGTATACACACTGTTTCCAACAAAATCTATTTCTCCAATATAGTAGCGGTCACCTTCCTCAATTTTTAGTTGAAGCGCGATTGTTTCATCATCTATGCGGACTAGTGAATCAGAAACAATCCTTGCATTTCTAAAGCCGTTTTCTTTGTATTTATCCACCACGGCAACTTTGTCTTCCTGATAGTCACTGCGAACAAATTTTGATCTTTTCCAGAAGCGGAAGATATTTTTCTCTTTTGTATTTTTCATGTTTCGCCTTAGCTTGGCGTCGGAAAAGACTTCGTTTCCAATAAACTCAATGTCTTCAATCTTGACACGATCTCCCCGGTCCACATTTACAACCATGTTTACACGGTTGGCTTGAGAGGTGGCAGTATCTTCTACAGGAATTGTATTTATAGCTACTTTGGTGTTAAAGTAACCTTCTTTTTTGTATTTATTTTCAATATAGTTCTTTGTAGTGGTGATAAGGTTTTCAGTAACCTTTGTTCCGGGTGTTAAGCTGTTTTCCTCAATCAGCTCCTCTTTTTCTCTTTTCTTTTTTACTCCCTGAATTCGTGCCTGGGCGAGCTGAGGTACTTCCTGAATTTCTAGTTCCAAATCTGCCACGTTCCCTTCTACATTAGTAATGTAAAAATTGATGTCACTAAAACTACCGATGTCCCAAAGTTTTTGAACAATCTTACTTAAACGTTCTCCGGGAATGTAGATCTCTTCACCCTCTTTTAAACCGGTGTAGGCGATTACTGTTTGCTCATTAAAGCTCACCGTACCGGTAACTTTAATGTCTCCAATAATATACTTTTCTCCGTTGGCAAGAGGGAGATCCTGAGCTTGTGTGGATGTACTAAAGGTAAATATGAATGCTAAGAGTGCTAAAAGTCTCCCTGTTGTGAATGCATTAATCGAGTTGCTCACTAATTTTTCCAAATCTTCGTTCTCTGTTTTGATAATTGTAAATGGCTTCAAAAAGATCTTCTTTTCTAAAATCCGGCCATAAAATTTTTGTAAAATATAATTCGGCGTATGCAATCTGCCATAGCAGGAAATTACTTATTCGCTGCTCGCCGCTGGTCCTGATTAAAAGGTCTACGTCCGGTAAATTGTGGGTGTAAAGATGCTTATTTATAATCGATTCGTCAATACTATCAATAGATAAATCGTTACTTTTGACCATTTTGCTTATACTTTTAATGCAATTAGTCAATTCTTCCCTGGAACCATAGCTTAATGCAAGGGTAAGAACCATCCTTTTATTAGAGCTGGTTTTCTCAATAACTTCTAAAAGTTCCCGGCGTGCCTTTTTAGGAAGGGTATCAATGTTCCCGATTGCCTTTAACTGTATATTGTTATCCTGTAGAGTCTTAATTTCCTTTTTAAGGGAAGAAACCAATAGCTTCATAAGTAAATCCACTTCAAGTTTTGGCCGGTTCCAGTTTTCAGTAGAAAAAGCATAGAGGGTAAGGTAATCTACTCCAATTTCAGCACATCCTTCTACCACGTCTCTTACAGCAGTAGTTCCTTCTTCGTGCCCTGCAGCTCTTAAGTAGCCTTTTTTCTGAGCCCACCGTCCGTTGCCGTCCATAATAACCGCAATATGCACAGGTAGTTTGTTAAGGTTTATTTCGTCTCTAAAAATCATATTAAAAGCGGCTATAGCATGGTTTTCTTCCGAAGGTAAAAGTAAGGGTTATCCCAGTAAATACATACCAGTCTGAGGTATTTCTGTTTCCAAACTCAATAGGTGGATCCCTTCTCCCTAATAGTTCAGAAGGCCAGCTACCATCCAGATTGTCAGAGAAGGTATATCGGGCGCCTATTTCCAGACCTCCAATAATATGTTCTGTAATAGTTTCTTTATATCCCAGGACCATCGGGATTGCAAATTCCCAATTTGTTCCTTCATTTTCCAGGTTTCCATCTCTTCCATTACGCAGGTAGACATGATCTGCTCTAAAAAAGGTTAGTCCTGTATAAAGGTAAGGTGTACTTTGAGGGACACCTTCATGTAAATCATAACTCCAGAAGTTGAATTCGACCCCCAAAGAAGCTTCAGCAACAGTATTGTTGAAGGAATATCCTCGCTGCTGTCTTCTTGTCTCGTTAGATTCCGCATCATCTGCAGCAATTTCTGCATAAAGTAGGGACAGGCGAAAAGCATGCCGTGGACTTCTATTCCATTTGGCTATCGCTCCAGCTGCTAATGTGTTTGGATAAATAAAGTTAGATTTGCCTACATCTCCAATGTAATTGGCTCCACCAATAAAAGGCCCTACTTCAATGGTTTGGGAGTAGGAAAGCGTGGTGTATATAACCAAAATGGCAAAAGCAAGTAGGTGCTTCATAGGTTTTTAAAAGTCTGCAAATATAACAATTATGTTTGCTCCACAATAATTTGAGCATTTTTGTACACAGTTATAAACAGATTTGCAAAACTTTTATTGCCTAGTTGCGCTTATCTTCTCCCCAAAGCAGCTTCTTTCGGAGTGTTTTTAAAAAACTGTCGCCGTGCAATTCTACAATTTTAATGACAAAGGGAGCCTTTTCTATAGTAATTTCTGTGTTGTTTTCCAGAGTGGCAATTCGGGAATCCATAGAAACAAGGTAAGAGCTTTCCCTCCCGGAAACCCTGAGTCGAATTTTTGTATTATCTGTAATCACTAAAGGTCGGGCATTAAGATTGTGAGGTGCAATAGGGGTGATAATCAGGGAATTTACATTTGGCGTGATAACGGGTCCTCCACAACTTAGGGAGTATCCTGTTGATCCTGTGGGAGTAGAGATTATAACTCCATCTGCCCAGTAAGAAGTAAGGTACTGGTCATCCAGCCAGGTATCTACTGTAATCATAGAGGTGGTGTTCCTTCGGCTAACAGCAATTTCGTTCAGGGCTACATGTTTAAAAACAACATCAGGACTTTCAGGATTTGTAGATATTTTAAGGACGGTTCTTTCTGAAATGCTGTAATTTTTCTGAAGAATATTATGAATAGTAGCTTTTATCTCCTCTTTTTGAATTGTCGCTAAAAAACCAAGCCTGCCGGTGTTAATTCCTAAAATTGGGATATCCAGATCACGTATGTAATTAATGGATTTCAAAATAGTTCCATCTCCTCCAATACAGAAAAAAAGGTCGTAAGAATTATCCAGTTCTTCAAAAGTCCTGAAGTGGTTGTATTCTTTGTTGATTGTCTTATTCTGGTTAATTAAATCAAGAAAATTTTCTTCTATTATAACTTCAACATTTTCCCTGTCGAGCAGTTCCAGTAACTGTCCGATGTATTTTCCTGCATTCGTGTGATAAAATTGTCCGTAAATCCCTATTTTCATTCATATAAGTATTAAAAAAGAATTCCTGCTTTTCAGAAGTAGGATAATTTAGATGTTGAGGTACTTATCCAGATATTTAGACCTGTCTTTCATATTCTTTTTAAAAGTATCTTCCTGGTGTTCAGAAATTATATTGTAGCCGTAACGTCTAAAAGCCTGGATAATAGCAGTCATGGCTGTTGGGCTGGTCTTAATGGTGATTTGGGCAACATCATTTTCTATTTTGGAAACAAAGGCACCTAAAATATGCCCATTATTGGTCTCCACTATCTGGCTTACTTCGCTAATCGAATAATCTTTAAAACTTTTTTCAACTACAAGAATGTTTCCCGATTCATTTAAAAAAGGTGTCTCATTAAAAAGACCTATCATATCGTTTACTTCGAAATAGCCCTGATATATATTGCCTTCATCTAATACCGGAAGCAAATTGGTATCATTTTGAGCAAAAGATTCAAGTATATCCAGCCAATAACCATTTTCCCTTACAAAAAAACCTTCCAAAGCATATTGATAATCCTCCAGAGTCTTTTCTGCATCAAAGCAGCGGATATCATTTTCTGAAATACATCCAATGTAGGTTCCGCTTTTTTCTACCGGCAGATGTGTATAGGTTAGATTGTTAAATAAATCCTGCGTTTCTCCAATCCTGTCAGATAGTTTGAGAATTTTTACGTCATTTAATATGTATTCCTCCATGCTCATAACCTTGCTCCTTTTTCTGCAAATTAATCAAAATAATATTCAATGAAGCAGGGGCAACTTTGTATTTTTGTTATATAAAGTGGAAAACATGACCAAATTAAGTGTAAATATTAATAAAATAGCTACTCTGCGAAATGCCCGCGGCGGAAATATACCCAATGTCGTTCAGGTAGCGCTAGACATAGAATCTTTTGGAGCAGAGGGCATAACTGTGCACCCAAGACCTGATGAGCGGCATATTACTTATCAGGATGTTCTTGATCTAAGCCGTGTCCTTACTACAGAATTTAATATAGAAGGAAATCCTATTACTAAATTTGTCAATCTTGTGTTGCAGGTAAAACCAGCGCAGGTGACGCTAGTGCCAGATAAAGAAGATGCTATTACTTCTAATGCGGGATGGGACACTGTAAAAAATAAAACTTATTTAAAGGAAGTAATATCAGTTTTTAAAGAAAATAATATCAGAACTTCTGTGTTTGTAGATCCCGATCCTGTAATGGTTAAGGCGGCAGCGGAGACAGGAGCAGATAGAATTGAATTATATACGGAAGCTTATGCAGTATCCTATGCAAATGGACTAAAAGAAGATGTGGGCCCGTATACTAAATGTGCTAAAATTGCCCATGATTTGGGATTGGAAATAAATGCAGGTCACGATCTTTCTTTGGAAAACATCGGCTATTTTAAGGAGAAAGTCCCTCACTTAGAAGAAGTTTCCATTGGTCATGCCCTTATTGCAGAATCTTTATATAGGGGTCTGGAAAAAACGATACAAAACTATTTAAAACTGTTGAAATAAGATGAAATTACATTCAACTATACTTGGAGAAGGTACACCTTTCCTAATTTTGCATGGATTCCTGGGAATGAGTGATAACTGGAAAACGCTGGGAAATTCTATTTCAGAAAAAGGATATGAGGTTCATCTTATAGATCAGCGTAACCACGGAAAAAGTCCGCATAGTGATGACTTTAATTATAATCTTCTTGCTGAAGATATTCAAGATTATTGCAAAGAGAAGAACCTGGAGAGAATTATTCTTCTTGGCCATTCCATGGGAGGTAAAACCGCAATGTTAACGGCTTTCATGAATTCTGAATTAGTAGAGAAATTAATAGTGGTAGACATTGCACCAAAATATTACGCACCTCACCACCAGGAAATTTTGGATGGTTTAACAGCTTTAGATGAAGCTACAATAACTTCTAGAGGAGATGCTGAAGACTTTTTAGAAGAGTTTGTTCCAGATAAACCAACGCGCCTATTCCTGCTTAAAAATCTTTACTGGGAAACTAAAGAAAAACTTGCTTTAAAGCTTAATTTGAAAGTTTTAAAAGAGAATATAGAGGATTTGGGAGCTGCACTTCCTGTACAATATACTTACGATAAGCCGACACTTTTTATTAAAGGAGGGAATTCCAGATATATTAAAGAAGAAGATTGGAAAGCAATTAAAGAGCAATTTAGCAAAGCAGAACTTGTGACGATACCCGGTGCCGGTCATTGGGTTCATTCAGAAAAGAGAAAAGATTTCCTGAAGGCTTTAATGGATTTTCTCGAGTGAATGTTAAATATGTTATGTGTGCATAATAAAATTACTACATTGGTTGTTTAATTTTTATTTTATTCTAATATTTAGCGTCATTATGCTAAACAATATTGAATTTAACTATTAGTAATTTATGAAAAAAATATTTTTGCTCGTTTTATGCGGGCTAACTTCTGCCGCTATCTATGCAGGTGGGTATCGGGTGAGCCTTCAGGGACAGCGTTCTCTCGCGATGGGACATACAGGGGTAGCTATGGTAAACAATGCAGAGCTTGCCTTTTTTAATCCTGCTGGATTGGTATATCTGGAGAACAAAATTAATGTTGCCGTTGGGGCAAGTGCTGTATTTTCTAATGTAATCTGGCAAAACGAAGAATTTGGGCAGATGGCCGAGACTGATAGTCCGGTGGGAACTCCTTTCTATGCTTATTTTTCATATAGGGCAAATGATTGGTTAACATTAGGTTTAAGCGCCTATACTCCTTATGGAAGTTCTGTAGAGTGGCCTGATGATTGGGCTGGTTCTCATTTAGTTAATAACATTGACTTGCAGGCGATTTATATTCAACCGTTAGCATCTGTTAAAATTTCAGAGAAGTTAAGTATTGGTGGTGGTCCCATTTACGTAAATGGTTCAGTTAATTTCAACAGGAACCTGAATAGAACCCTGACTGATGTTGAAGGAAACAGGGCAAACGTTACTGTTGATGCTTCTGGTGTTAGCGCATGGGGATGGTCTCTTGGAGGGATGTATAGTCCTACTGAGAATCTCCGGTTTGGGGTAAATTATCGTTCAGAAATAATAATGGAAGCTGAAGGAGGAGATGCAGATTTTCAGAATATTCCAAATTCGCCTCGAACTCCTTTTGTGGACACTCAATTTGATGCTGCTCTGCCTTTACCTGCAGAACTTACTGTAGGTGCTTCGTACCAGTTTGACAAATGGACGGTAGCAGTAGATTATAATAGAAATTACTGGGATGTCTATAATTCTTTAGATATTGATTTTGCAAACACAACTATTCCTGATTCAGAAAATCTAAGGAATTATAAAAATGCGTCCATTTACAGGTTCGGACTTCAATATTTGGCAAATGAGACTTTCACGCTTCGCGCGGGTTATTATTTTGATGAATCCCCGGTACAGTCCGGTTACTTTGCTCCTGAAACTCCCCGTAATGATTCTAATAATTTTACAGGAGGACTTTCAATAAATATTAATGATCGTTTTGCAATAGATGCATCTTTCCTTTACAGCAGGTTTAATGAAATTGATGAAACTTATGATCATTATACTGAAGGTGAAGGGGAACAGGAAGTAGAAGTTCCTTTTGGAGGAACTTTTAAATCCAGTGCTTTTGTACCTGGACTTGGATTAACAATCAAAATTTAATAGGAATCGCAATGAAAAATTATTTTAATTATATAGCAGTTCTGGCTTTGGGTATTGTTTCCTGTGAACCGGAATTTGAGAATCCCGTAGAAGAAGAAGGTTTTTATAGCAATGGAGAAGCGGACTTCTCTAATTATGTGGCACTGGGGAATTCATTGACAGCGGGATATGCAGATGGTTCTCTTTATATCACCGGACAGCAGAATTCTTATCCCAATATTCTGGCGCAACAATTTGCTATGGTACAGGATATTGAAGAATTTAGACAGCCTTTGGTAAACGATAATGCAGGTGGGCTGGTCTTGGCTGGTCAGACTATTCCCGGCTTTGATACAAGATTCGTTCTTTCTTTTGATGCAGATGGAAGCAATCCGAGCCCTAGGAGATACCGCGGAAGCCAACCAACAACAGATGTTAGTACTAAGTTAGAAGGTGCCTTTAACAATATGGGTGTTCCGGGGGCTAAAAGTTATCATCTGGCTTTTCCGGGATATGGAGATTTCAGCGGTCTTACAACTCAGCCTGCGACAGCCAATCCATATTTTGTAAGATTTGCTTCTACTCCTACAGCAACGGTTTTAGAAGATGCCCTGGCCCAGGAGCCTACTTTTTTCTCCCTTTGGATAGGTAACAACGATGTTTTAGCTTTTGCTACTTTGGGAGGAGTAGGTGTGGATCAAACGGGAACATTTACTGGTGCCAATCCCCAGGAATATTTTAGTAATTACGGTGATAACGATATTACAGATCCCAATGCGTTTGCAGCGGTGTATGGGCAGATGGTTCAGGCTTTAGCCACTTCAGCATCTGGCGGAGTTTTAATCAATATTCCTGATGTTGCTTCTGTACCTTATTTTACTACTGTTCCCGTCAACGCCATTCCATTGGATTCACAAACTGCGACTGCTTTAAATGCACAGTTTGCTGCGTACAATGATCAGATTCTTCCGGGACTTATGGGGCTTGGCTTATTATCTGCGGAAGAAGTGCAGGCAAGAAGGATTAATTTTACTGAAGGACAAAATTTTGTGACACTTAGAGATGAGAGTTTAACCGATATAAGCCAGATAATCCAGGGAGCTCCTTTTAATCTTGACGCGCAAACTGCAGGCTTGTTAGGGCAATTAAGACAGGCGACTGTTGGGGATCTTATCCCGTTAACCTCTTCCGGTTTTCTTGGTACTACCGTGGGAGGAGACCCTATGATGGTAAATGGTGTTTCTGTTCCTCTTGGGGATCAGCATGTATTAACCACAAGTGAGCAGGAAATGATTGCTGCGGCAACTCAAAGATATAACGAAACCATTGCGGCACTTGCAGAGGCTAACGGTCTTGGCCTGGTAGATGCAAATGCAACCTTGACACGATTGGCAAACGAAGGAATTCCTTTTGATGCCGGCACAATTACTGCAGAATTTGTTACGGGTGGGGCTTTCTCTCTGGACGGCGTCCATCTAACACCAAGAGGTTATGCAATTATTGCTAATGAAATAATTAATGAAATTAATGCAACTTATAATTCTGAAGTTCCCAAGGTAAATCCAGGGAACTATGGAACGGTTACATTAAGTAACGATATCCAATAATATTAAAGTTCACATAAAACTTTAGCGCCGGAATTTACTCCGGCGTTTTTTTTTGCACATTTGTTAGCAAATATTATTTATATGAAATTTATTATACGCATCCTCCTGTCGGCAATAGCAGTTTTTATTTTAGCTGAATTACTGCCCCGCGTTAGTGTAGACAACTATATTACCGCAGTTATTGTGGCCCTTGTTTTGGCAATTCTTAACCTTATTGTTAAACCAATTCTTGTATTGTTTACGTTGCCTGTTACCATAATTACCTTTGGCTTATTTCTTTTAATTATTAATGCAATAATTATTCTTTTGGCAGATGCCTTTGTAGGCGGTTTTGTGGTAGATGGATTGTTAATGGCCATAATTTTCAGTTTGTTACTATCATTTTTCCAATCGCTCTTATTTTCCATTTTAGATTCAGATTAGAACCCTGCTGAAATTCAGTAAATTGAAACTTTGATGGCTTACGAAAAAAGTGTAATTTTGCACTCCAATTTTTATAACAAGTCAAGATGAATATTACCAGAGAGAATATTGATGAACTAAATGCGATTGTAAAAGTAGATATCGCAAAAGAGGACTATTCGGGAAAAGTAGATAAAATTTTAAAAGATTATCGCAAAAACGCCAATATACCAGGATTCAGGAAAGGTCATGTGCCTATGGGAATGGTGAAGAAGCAATATGGTAAAGCCGTTTTGGTAGACGAAGTGAATAAACTACTTCAGGAAGGATTGAACAACTACCTTAAAGAGGAGAAGCTTGATGTGCTTGGGAATCCACTCCCTAAAGAACAGGAAAATTTTGACTGGGATAAAGATAATTACACCTTTGAGTTTGAACTTGGGCTTTCTCCGGAGTTTAACGTAGATCTTGATGTTAAAGAACCTATCACTCACTACAAGATTGTAGCCGATGAGGAGATGGTTGATAGCCAGATCAAAAATATGCAGAAGCAATATGGAAAACTTGTTTCTAAAGATAAGGCTGAAGAAGGTGATATCGTAGCCGGTACTTTTAAGAATGAAGAGGAAGGGATTGAGAATTCAACTTCTGTAGAACTAGAGAAAATAAAAGGAAAGGAAAATCTTGAAAAATTTATTGGAGCTAAAGCAGGTGATACTTTCAGCTTGAACACAAAAGATCTTTTTGAAGATGATCATGATTTAATTCAACATCTTAAGATTGAGCATGATAAAGCGCACGATTTAAATATTGATGTAGAGTTTACCGTTTCTGAAGTTAATAAACAGGAGCTTGCAGATCTTGACCAGGAATTATTTGATAAACTTTTTGGTAAGGATGAGGTAAAAACTGTGACAGACCTTAAAGAGAAAATAAAAGAAGATGCTGCAAAGCAGTTTCAGCAACAAAGCGATCAGCAGTTAATGAATGATGTAACTGAAGCTTTAATAGAGAATACTAAGTTTGATCTTCCAAAAGATTTCCTTCAGAAATGGATCCGGACTGTAGGTGAGGAGCCAATGACAGAGGAGGAAGCTGCAGAAGAATACGAAAAGAGTGAGAAAGGGCTTCGTTATCAGTTAATCGAAGGTAAAGTCATGAAAGAAAATGATCTTGAAATTAACTTTGAAGATCTGAAAGCTTTTGCAATTGATAAAATTAAAGTTCAGATGGCTCAATTTGGTCAGATGGATCCTTCAGAAAAGGAACTGGACGATATTGCTGCAAGAATTTTGTCTAATCAGGATGAAGCTAAACGTTTGTCTGAGCAGGTGATGAATGAAAAACTATTGGAATTTTATAAGGAAAATATGAGTTTCAATGAGAAAGAGGTGACCTACGAAGAATTTGTGAAAGAAATTTATGAATAAGCTTTTTCTATAATTTATACTTATCTTTAAGGTGTTAAACCGAATCGGTCTAACACCTTTTTTAGTAAAAATTATCCGCTTTGGATACGAAAAAAGCCAATTTGACTTAAAAGTTTAATTGGCTGAATTTTTGACTGTCATAAAGCAGAAAAATAAAAACAAAAATTGATGGACTACGGAAAAGAATTCGAAAAATACGCTACTAAACATCACGGGATCAATAGTAATTACTACGATAAATTGGTGAGCGCGGTAACACCGGTGGGAATGACTCCTAACATTATAGAGGAACGCCAGATGAATGCTGTTGCGATGGACGTTTTTTCACGTTTAATGATGGATCGGATTATTTTTATGGGTACGGGTATAAGCGACCAGATTGCCAATATCATCCAGGCGCAGTTACTTTTTCTTGAAAGTACAGATGCTTCAAAGGACATTCAGATTTATATTAACTCCCCGGGAGGTAGTGTATATGCAGGTCTTGGGATTTACGATACCATGCAGTTTATAAAACCAGATGTCGCGACAATATGTACAGGAATGGCAGCTTCTATGGGTGCTGTTTTGCTTTGTGCCGGCGAAAAAGGCAAAAGAAGTGGACTTCCACATTCCAGGGTGATGATTCATCAGCCTTTAGGTGGAGCACAGGGGCAGGCTAGTGATATTGAAATTACTGCGAGGGAAATCATCACTTTGAAGGAAGAATTGTACAAAATTATCTCCAAGCATACCGGTCAGGATTATGAAAAGGTACATGAGGATAGTGACCGTGATTACTGGATGAAAGCAGATAAAGCTAAAGAGTACGGTATGATCGATGAAATATTAAAAAGAGACGCATAATTGGAATTCAGGAATCATTTTTTATATTATATGAAACCTGAAGTATTAATTGGAAAACCGAAATAATGGGTAAAGAAGATTTAGAATGTTCATTTTGTGGAAGAAAGAAGCCGGAGACCAGCTTGTTAATTGCCGGACTGGATGCTCATATTTGTGATAGATGTATTGAACAGGCTCATGGTATAGTTCTGGAAGAATCCCGGCAGGGTGAAGCCAAAGAACTGTCTTCAGATTTAATGCTGAGCAAACCAAAAGCTATAAAATCTTTTTTGGATGAGTATGTAATTGGCCAGGAAGACACAAAAAAAGTGATGTCTGTTGCAGTTTATAATCACTATAAGAGATTATTGCAGCCGGGTTCAGATGACGATGTGGAGATCCAGAAAAGTAATATAATTATGGTTGGGGAAACCGGTACCGGTAAAACCCTTATTGCAAAAACTATAGCAAAGATGCTTAATGTACCTCTGGCTATTGTGGATGCTACTGTTTTAACTGAAGCTGGTTACGTTGGTGAAGATGTGGAAGGTATACTTACACGCCTCCTTCAGGCTGCAGATTATAATACTGAAAAAGCGCAGCGCGGGATTGTTTTTATTGATGAAATTGATAAAATTGCCCGTAAAAGTGATAATCCTTCTATTACGAGAGACGTTTCGGGAGAAGGTGTTCAGCAGGCGTTGTTGAAGTTGCTGGAAGGAACTACAGTAAATGTTCCGCCAAAGGGAGGAAGAAAACACCCTGATCAAAAGTTTATAGAAGTCGATACAGAGAATATTCTTTTTATTGCCGGTGGCGCCTTCGATGGGATAGAAAGAAACATCAGCAAAAGACTTAATATGCAGGCGGTAGGCTTTAGTGCCTCCAAAAGTGATGACAAAATAGAGCGGACTAACCTGTTGAAGTACATTATTCCGAAGGATTTGAAAGATTTCGGGTTGATTCCAGAGATTATAGGACGTCTTCCTGCTTTAACTTATATGAATCCGCTGGATAAAGAAACACTTAGACAAATTCTCACCGAGCCTAAGAATGCGATTATTAAGCAATATCAAAAGCTCTTTGAGATGGATGATATTGAATTTACGATGACTGAAGATGCTTTGGAGTATATTGTTGAAAAAGCTGTGGAATACAAACTTGGTGCCCGTGGATTACGCTCGCTTTGTGAAGCAATTCTTACAGATGCCATGTTTGAAATGCCAGAAAGTAAGGAAACTAAACTTGTTGTAGATGCCGAATATGCTGAAAATAAGCTGAACAAATCCACAATTAATAAGCTTAAAGCAGTTTCTTAGAGCTTAATAAAATATTTTTTTAAAGCCACTTCTATCGGGAGTGGCTTTTTTTGAATTTAAGTTTTGATAATTAAAGCATCTATCGTAATATTACAATTAATAAATTCTGAAGAAAAGTGGGCGTTACAAAGTCTGAAATATTTACAGATTACCAGAACAAACTGGCACTGGCTGCAAGGGTCCTGGGACATCCGGCCCGTATTGCCATTCTTCAGCATTTGTTTAAAACCGATTCCTGCGTTTGCGGAGATCTTGTTGGGGTCATAGGTTTGGCTCAACCAACAATTTCTCAGCATCTTAAAGAACTTAAGAATCTTGGAATTATAAAAGGAAATATTGATGGTACAAGGGTTTGTTACTGCATCGATACCCAAAAGTGGGAGGAATTAAAAGAACTTTTTGCAGGTTTTCTTAACCAGACAGCTTCAGATAAAAGCTGTTGCTAATAAAAATTTTAATGTTAATCATCGCTTTATTGCGATAAAACAATAGTAATTATGAAATTATCAGAAATTAAAAAGCACCTGGATGAGCTGGAGCAGATTGCTTTTGAATTGCCAGATGGTACTTTGGTTCCGCGTCATTTTCACGTTACCGAAATTGGAAAAGTCAGGAAGAAATTTATCGATTGCGGAGGAACTTTACGAAATGAAGAAGTTGTTAATTTCCAGCTGTGGGAAGCACAGGATTATGACCATCGCCTGCATCCGGAAAAATTAATGTCGATAATTGAACTTTCTGAAAGGCTGCTTGAATTGAAAGATTCAGAAATTGAGGTAGAGTATCAGGGAAATACAATAGGCAAATATGATCTTGGTTTCGATGGAAAACATTTTCTGCTGTTAAATAAACAAACCGCCTGTCTTGCCATGGATCAGTGTGGCGTGAAGGAAAACTCAAAGCCGATAATTGCCAAATTTGAGGCATCACCTTCAGCGGCCTGTGAACCTGGTAGCGGATGTTGCTAATAAATTTAATTTGACATATAAAAGGATGAAAAAAACAAATTTACTGCCTTCAGTACAGCAAAAAATTGCCTCTTTTGATATAGATTCTGTTTCAGAAACGCGAAAAGAGGTTTTAAAACCGCTAATTCAGTATATAAAGAGCAAATTGGACCAAAATAAGCCAATAAAGCTTCATTTTATTTGTACTCATAACTCAAGAAGAAGTCAGTTTTCCCAAATTTGGGCTCAGGCGATAGCCGCTTACAGCAATATTCAAATTTCCGCATTTTCTGGCGGAGTCGAGGTTACAGCCTTTAACGGGAATGCGGTGTCTGCTATCGAAAATGCCGGTTTTGAGTTATCATCTGAAGGTACTGAAAATCCGGTTTATTCAGTTAATTATGCTGAAGATACACCTGCTTTAAAGATGTATTCCAAAAAATTCGACGATAAGGCCAATCCGCAACGTGATTTTGCAGCGATAATGACCTGTTCTCATGCCGATGAAACCTGCCCTTTTATTCCCGGTGCAGAAAAGCGTATACCGGTGAAATATGATGATCCAAAAGCTTTTGACGATACTCCGCAACAGGAGCAGAAGTACGAAGAACGTAGTGACGAAATAGCAACAGAAATGTTATACGTATTCTCTACTGTTCAAAAGCAAAAATCTTCTTAAGACCTATTAAATGGCTGAAAATAAAAAACTTGGTTTTCTCAACACGTATCTTACGCTGTGGATATTTATTGCCATGGGGATTGGTGTAGCTCTCGGCTTCCTCTTTCCATCTTTCCCGGAGCGGATAGAATCTTATAGTAGCGGCAGTACCAACTGGCCAATTGCGGTGGGGCTTATTCTTATGATGTATCCGCCGCTGGCAAAAGTTAATTACAGGCTTTTACCAAAAGTTTTCCGGAATGTGAAAATACTTTCCATCTCATTGCTGCTCAACTGGATCATCGGCCCAATTTTAATGTTTGCCCTGGCAATGATTTTCCTACAGGATTACCCCGAATATATGGTAGGTCTCATATTGATAGGCCTGGCGCGCTGTATCGCCATGGTACTGGTATGGAACGATCTTGCAGAGGGGAGTAGTGAATATGGAGCCGGACTGGTAGCTTTAAACAGTATTTTTCAGGTATTTGCTTATAGTTTCTATGCCTGGTTGTTTATTACAGAATTGCCACCGTTATTTGGGTTCGATGGTGCCGTGGTAGATATTTCAATTGCAACTATTGCAGAAAGTGTCGCTATATATTTGGGAATTCCATTTGTGCTGGGCATTCTTACCAGATATTTTTTAGTAAGACGAAAAGGAAGCGATTGGTACGATACCAAATTTATACCTGCAATTTCACCCATTACACTTATAGCATTGCTTTTTACAATCGTGCTTATGTTTTCTCTAAAAGGTGAACTTATTGTTGAAATTCCTATGGATGTAGTGGTTATTGCCGTACCGTTGCTGATTTACTTCACACTTATGTTTATAATTGGCTTTTTTATCAGTAAAGCAATGGGAGCAACCTATGATAAAAATGCAGCTATAGCTTTTACTGCCGCGGGGAATAATTTTGAACTGGCCATAGCGGTTGCGATAGCTGTCTTCGGCTTAAATTCCGGGCAGGCTTTTGCGGGAGTGATAGGTCCTCTAATAGAAGTTCCTGCACTTATTCTTCTGGTACGTGTCTCCTTTTGGCTGAAAAAAAAGTATTATTGAATTTTCATTTTTCTGAAGTAGATTTTTCTGAAATTGAATAAACCAAATATGGATCAACAGCAAAAAAATAATCCTCTGCACGGAGTAAAACTGGTGGATATCCTCAACGTTCTTGTAGAAAAGTACGGCTGGGACGAACTGGGAAGGAGAATCAACATCCGTTGTTTTACACATGATCCTTCTATAAAGTCAAGCTTGAAATTTCTTCGGAAGACGCCTTGGGCACGCGAAAAAGTAGAGCAATTATATCTGAAGAGTATTTAGTTTAAAGGCTGTTGCTGTTGTACAATTCGTACCAGGAAATATCCTGAAGTATTTCTTTCAGTTTATCTTGCGGAATATTAGAAGTAAGCGAAGGCAATTTTTCCTGTCCTTCTGTCATTTCTAAAGGATAGTTGAGGTACTGCATTAAATCTCCGGTTTTTTCTATCGCAAGTTCTTTTTGTTTTTGATTTAATTGATCTACCCATTTCCCAAATTTTCCTTTGTTGAGGTGCTTTGGGCTTTTACTTTTCATGTTCGAGAAAGTCACGGCTTCTTCAAGTTCCTTCTGCTCTTTTTGGGATAAACTAACCTGAAGGTAATCTAGTAAATATTTTAATTCAGCAGGAAAATCGTGCAACAAGCGTTCATAAAAAACAAAATGAATATCCAGTTCTTCTTTATGAAGTAGATAATTGCCATAAAACCATACCCATCGTTCCAGTAGGTTCTCAAATTCATTTTCCATAAACTCTTCCGGAGAAGAATAATGCGAGGGATAATGTTTTTTCATATACGGAGTAAAAGCAAACTTTGCAGCCGATAAAGCCCGGTCCCGTGGATCCCGAACGATGCATATTTTTTTATCAAAAAGAGGAAAAACATCAAAACTCGTGGCGCATAAGGTGGAATGTGTCCAGGCAAGGCTTGTAGCATCTGCATATAGCGCAGGATCTGATATTTTTTTTCTAAAAACCGAACTAATCCTGTAATAGCAACCGTCTTCTTCAATATCCATCATATCTACCTCAGCCTGGCCTTTAAAGCTGAGCTCCATATTTTTTGCCTGTTGGTAAACCTCCTGTTGCTGAATAAAAGACTTTATTGAAAATCCCTTTTTCTGAAGAATCTGATGTAAAATGGTGTGTAGCCAATAACTTCCCGATTTTGGTGCACTTATCTGCAGAATGTTCATTTATCTGTACTTTAAAAACAAGCTAATAATTTTTCCAATCACCACACGGTGGATTAATAAATTCTTAGGATTTTGGAAGGATGTGTTTTTATACTGCCTTAAATTTACGGGAATCAACCAGGCGCGGATCTCCCATAGTTTCCTGCCGCGAAATCCATTTAAGGTTTAGGGATAGGTAACCTAATTCTTCTACTACTCGTCCATAACATAAAAAAATCCCTTTGCTTCTTATAGGATATTTTTCAGCAATTGTGGGAAATTGGACAATGTCAAAAATCTCGCTGTCCATATCGTAAAAGGTGCTAAAGCACATAAATTTCCCGTTCACGGTTGGTGTTCTTTTCGCAGTGATAAGGTTGCCATAAATCTGTACATCCCTGCCAATAAAGTGTTTTAATTCTTTTGCTTTTATGGAAGGTTGTATTGGGTTTTTTAGCAATTTAAAATGGCTGCAGAGTGGAAAGCCCAAAAGTTCCATCTGGTCGTAAGCTTCTACAATTTCAGAAAGAGTAAATTCAGGTAAAGCAAAATCTCTTTGCTTCGGTTTAAATAATACTGCCTGATTGGTTTTAGGTTTACTCTTATTTAATTTAAAATGTGCTTTCCAAAGCAAGTGATATTTGTCCAGTTTGGTGAATCTAAAAGCACCAATTTTTAATAGAATACTTAACTGTTCAATAGAAATAGCTACGCGATCTATAAAATCATCTAAAGATTTAAACGGACCAAAGAATTGCCGGTTTTCAAGAATACGTTGTATTGCTTTTATTTCCAGTTCCTTAATATTCCCTAAGCCTAAATAAATATTTTTTCCGAAAATAACATTTGGATGGTCACTCTTGTTAATGCATGGCGCATGGACCATTCCGCCACATTTTCGTATTTCCTGAATATAGGTTTCCACGTCATAAAAACCACCTCCGTTATTGAGCGCTGCCACCATAAATTCCAACGGAAAATATTTCTTTAAATAAAGACTTTGATAACTTTCCACCGCGTAAGAAGCTGAATGTCCTTTTGGAAAGGCATATCCCGCGAAGGAAGAAATTTGCTCCCATACTTCATTTATTAGTTGTTCGGGATATTCTTTTTTTCTACAATTACTCCTGAATTTGGCTTCGATTTTCTCTATTTGTCCTTTAGAAGTTTTCTTGCCGCTCATTCCACGCCTTAATATGTCCGCCTCGTCATAAGATAGCCCTGCAAAATGATGGGCTACTTTAAGAACATCTTCCTGGTAGACCATAACTCCATAAGTTTCTTCTAAAATCTCAAAGAGAACAGGATGTGCTACTTTTCGTTGTTCGGGATTACGGTGACGTTGGATATACTCTTCCTTCATCCCGCCATTGGAAATTCCCGGCCTGATAATGGAACTCGCCGCGACAAGTTCAATATAGCTGCTGGTCTGTAATTTGATCATCAGTCCGCGCATAGCAGGGGATTCTACATAAAATACGCCCATACAATCTCCCGTTTTAAGCAAATAATTAATTTCAGGATCGTCTTTAAAGACTTTTGTGTTTTCAATATCCTCTATTATCGCATCAGGTTGATTTTGCCTGATGATCTCAATGGCATCTGTTATTTTTGAAAGTCCTCTTTGGGCGAGAATATCAAATTTGTGTATCCCGACTGCTTCACTAATATTCATATCAATCTGGATCGTCCGAAATCCTTTGGGAGGCATAAAGGTGCTTGCATAATTGTATACCGAATCCTTTAAAATCAATATACCTCCTGAATGTACACTTATATAATTAGGAAATCCTGCTATTAATTTGCTATACCTAAGCACTAGTTTCTCCAGGTGGTCCAGCTGATGATAATTGAAATATCCGGCAGACAACTTGTCAAGATTTTCTTTGGGCAGCCCCAGTACCTTCCCGAGCTCTCTAACAACCGCCCGGCGTTTAAAGGTTACATAAGTTCCCATAAGAGCGGTGTTTTCATAACGATCAAAGATATAAGCCGTTACATCCTGCCGGTGTTTCCAGGAAAAATCTATATCAAAATCTGGTGGGGAATTGCGGTGTGCATTGATAAAACGTTCAAAATAAAGGTCAAGTTCCATTGGATCTACATTGGTGATACCAATAATATAAGCCAGGATGGAATTGGCGCCGCTGCCCCTGCCTATATATGGATAAGCTTTGGATTTGGCATATTGGATAATATCATAATTGATCAGGAAAAAGGCTACATATCCGAGGCTGATCACCGCTTTTAGCTCCTTTTTTACCCGCTCATAAACTTCTTCTGAAGCCTGGGGATAGCGTTTTGGCAGGTTCTCGTAACAAAGTCTATTTAATTCTTCTTCATCTGCTTTTTTGTTCTTACCAAAAACCTGCAGATTTTGATTTTTTCGGAATTCCCCAAAATCAAAATTGACTTTACAGGTGTTTGTAAGCTTTTCTGTATTCTGTAGGATATGAGGATAATCTTTAAATTCAGTTTTAATAATTTCAGGAGAAATCATTTGCTGGGAAAAATTCCCTTCCTCACTTTTCGGTAATTTACTCAGCAAGGTATTGTTATCTATTGCCCGTAGCAATCGGTGCGCATTGTAATCTCTTTTATTCCGAAAGGTGACCGTCTGCAACAGTACCAGTTTTTCCCTGTAGTGGAGATACTTCGAAAATTTGAGTTTTCGCAGGCTTTCTACTGAAATTCCTATAAATTCATTCTCTTTAAAGCTTATTTTATTTTCAGAAACCACCTTTTCAAAAGGATAAATAATATAGCATTGAGACAGAGAAGGCGCATTGTTTGCAAAATCATTTCCATTGTGCAGATGGTTGGATAAATGCTGATTCAATTGTTTGAATCCCTCATTATTCCTGGCTATTCCCACATATTGCTGCTGGACTCCATTCCTGAAATCAATTCCTATTAATGGTTTAATACCATATTCCGAAGCAATTTTTATAAATTTTAAACATGCAGAAGTATTGTTGATATCGGTAACTGCCAGGCTCTGCACATGTTGACTTTTGGCAAGTTCACACAATTCCTCTACTGGAAAAGTTCCATAACGAAGAGAATAATAAGTGTGGCAGTTTAAGAACATTATCTAATTGATTTTTATTGCTGTCTATGGGCGAGAACTATTGGTGGCTCTCCGTTAAACGGATTTTCCATTCTGCCAACACCATTGCCACCTATCGTAGAAACCCGTACTACGGCATGATCGCCATACCTGTTGCGAATTTTATCCATAGCATTGTATAGGTTTAGCATTTTTTCAGAATCATCAAAAAGGTTGATCTGGTAGTTCCCTCCCGTCAAATGGGTATATTTTACACCAATAAGCCTTATCAGTAACCTGCGATTGTACAGGTGTTTAAATAATTCTTCTATTTTGGGAATAAGGATATGATCTGCACTGGTGTAGGGGATTTTAGCTTGTTTTGTATACGTCTGAAAATCAGAATAACGAATTTTCACACTTACACAGGAAGTTAGCTTATCTCCCCGTCTTAGCTGATACGCCAGGTTCTCTGCCATCCCTCTTAAAGTAGCTTCCAGTTTTATCATATCTGTTGTGTCGCGGTTAAAAGTCCGTTCGGCAGAAATAGATTTTCGTTCATGAAAAGGAATAATAGGTGAATCATCTATACCCTGAGCCCTTTTCCAGATGATTCTTCCGTTTTTACCGAGCACACTTTCCAGCATTTCTACCGGCATTTCCTGAATGGTTCTAATGTCCCTGATTCCCAGATTGAGCAGCTTCTGAAATGTCTTATTTCCTATCATGGGTATTCTTCGCACCGAAAGGGGAGCCAGAAAATTTTTTTCCTCCCCGTTATTTATACACAGCTCATCGTTTGGTTTTGCTTCACCGGTAGCAATTTTAGAGACTACTTTATTTTGTGATAAGCCGAAGGAAATGGGAAGTCCGCTTTCTTTAATGATTGTCTGTCGCAATTCATGGGCAAATTTCCTGATCCCGAAAAATTTATCCATTCCGGAAAGATCGGCATAGAATTCATCGATACTTGCTTTTTCAAAAGAAGGAACGCTGCTTTTGATAATGTCGGTAACTATATGTGAATGTTTAGTGTAAAGGCTGGAATCTCCTTTTATTACTGTAGCTTGAGGACAAAGCTGCCGGGCTACCTTCATTGCCATTCCCGAATGAACACCGAATTTTCTGGTTTCGTAACTGGCAGCAGCCACCACTCCACGATCTCCCATTCCGCCAACGATTAGCGGCTTATTTTCTAATTCTGAATTGAGTCGCCGCTCTACAGAAACAAAAAAAGTATCAAGGTCCAGATGTATGATTGATCTGTTTTTCATAATAGGAATAATTCCTTTGTTTTGGATTATTTCCAAAATTATAAAATATCCTGAAAGAAGAGTAGGCGGAAATAGTTAAACTTATAAAAGAGATTTTTAGTGAAGGTGAAGGGTTGAAAATGGCAATTTTCTTTCTTTAACAAAAACTTAACTGGAAATGAAAAACCAGGGTTGGCTTTGCTACGTAAGTATTTATGTAATCAACAAAAACATAATTATGAAAAAACCTATGATTAAAGTGCAGCAAGAATATACTGCACCAAATGGAAACAACTCTTCTCGTAGAAAATTTTTAAAGATGGGAAGTTTAGCCGTAGTGGGATCGGGATTTTTGCTTTCCTGTAGTAGTGACGATGATCTCATGGATCCTGTAGATGGAGGCGATGTCTTCGATTTAGGAAGCGGAGACCTGGGCATCCTTAATTATGCCTACGCCCTGGAGCAACTGGAAGCTGCGTTTTATACAAATGTAATGGACGGATCTTACTGGATGAATGCCAGTGCTGAAGAAAAATTAATTCTGGAAGACCTTTATAAGCATGAAGTAATACACCGTGATTTTTTTAAAGCGGCAATCACCCAGGCTGCTGGTGCTGATACCAGCAAGGTTTTACCTGAATTAGAATTTGATTTTTCCTCTGTAAATTTTTCAGACAGAAGTTCAGTTCTTGGTACTGCGAGGGTATTGGAGGATACCGGTGTAGCTGCTTATAATGGAGCCGGAAGTTTATTGACCACACCTGATTATCTGGTAATTGCCGGAAAAATAGTTTCTGTGGAGGCCAGGCATGCTGCTGCCATCAGATCCATCTTTATGGATGATCCAAAAGCTTTTGCCGGGGACGATGTAGTAGATGAAAATGGGCTGGATGTGGCAAGATCTCCTTCTCAAATCCTAACAGCAGTGGGAGATACCGGATTTGTAAAAACTCAATTTACAGCAAATCAATTGCCAGGATAAACCAATTTCAAAAACTTTAAAACATAATCATTATGAATATTATAAAATTCTTAGACGAATTCACATCAGAAAATCTTTCAGCCAAGACCTCCTCAAGGAGAGAGGCTTTTAGTACGCTTGGTTCTTTAGGAAAGAAAGCAGCCTTAACCGCGATCCCTTTTGGATTGGCCACTTCTTCTGGAAAGGCTTATGCCGCCCAGGATCAAAATGCAGCTATTGGTGCCTTACAACTAGCTTTAACATTAGAATACCTGGAAGCAGAATTCTATTTAAAAGCATTAAACTCGGGAGTGCTACCGGGAGGGAGTAAAGCAGAGGCTATCTACGAACAGATCTCCAAACATGAATCTGCACATGTGGAATTCCTAAAATCTGGATTGGGTGAAAATTCTATAGAATCTCCGGAATTTGATTTTACGGCAGGAGGAGCATTTGATCCTTTTAATAAAAATGGCACCGGACAGGAAGTAGCTTATGCCCAGCTTTTGGCGCTTGCTCAGGCTTTTGAAGATACAGGCGTGAGAGCATATAAGGGACAGGCAGGGAATCTTATGGGAACTCAGTTCCTTACTCCTGCGTTGCAGATACATTCTGTAGAAGCCCGGCATGCTTCAGAAATCAGAAGACTTAGAGCAGATGTAATGGGAGAAAACCTGGATCAGAATGCCTTGGGGTGGATCACCCTGGATAACAGAGGACCGGGAATGCCGGAAGCAACTCAGGCTGTTTATGACGGGGAAGAGAATGTGGTGCAGGGCGGAGTAAATCTTGTTGATGCCACAGCTTTTGGTGATGTTGCAGTATCTCAAGCCTATGATGAACCAATGGACGGTCAAACTGCTTCTAACATTGCAGGGTTATTTATCGTTTCATAAAACTCAAAATAGTATAGTAAGCTTAGAGATCGCCTGGGAATGAAAATTTTCAGGCGATTGTTTTTGTTCAACATTCTGATTTTAACTGTTTTACAATTTCAGGATATCCAAAAATAATATTTAAACCAGTAGAGCCCCTCTTTTGTGCCGGTTTTACTAATAATTGTTTAAATTGATCCTTTATTCAAACGAATGCAACAAGATTTATTAATTGCTCAGCTCCAGCAAGGGAATGAGAAGGCTTTTGAACGTATCTATCAGCTATACGCTACAAGTATGTACGGCATCATTTTCAGTATAATTCGGGATGAGAAAATTTCAGAAGAAATTCTTCAGGATGTATTCCTTAAAATCTGGGATAATGCTGCATCATACGATTCAGATCAGGGCCGTTTCTTTACCTGGATTCTGAATATAGCCAGAAATGCTTCAATTGATAAATTGCGATCTAAAGAATTTAAAAATAAAAGATCAGATTTAAAAGATTATGATTTTACTGAAATTCTGGAGACAAGCAATAATGCTTCAGGAAAGATAGATGCTATTGGACTGCAAAAATATATAGACCTGCTGGGGCCTGTTTGTAAAAAAATAATTGATCTTTTATTCTTTAAAGGGTTTACACAAAAAGAAAGTGCCGAAGAACTTCAAATTCCCTTAGGAACAGTAAAAACCAAAAATAGAGTATGCATAGATAAATTAAGAGCTAACATTAATTAGGATGAATGAAAAAGAGTACATATCATCAGGAATTTTAGAACTCTATGTCTATGGTGCACTCTCTGAGTCTGAAAGTGCTGAAGTAACCCGTATGCTTAAGAAGCATCCCGAAATGAGGGCAGAGGTGGAAGAAATAGAAAAAGCTTTATTACGCTTGTCTGAAGCTGCGGCACCTTCTAATCAGAAACTATTGTTGGCACCTTTAAAAGAAAAAATTTCGCAAAGAAGCAGAAATGTTCCGGTTCGAAAGAAGCGGGCAAATTGGTCTGCACTTGCGGGTTGGGCAGCAAGTTTCCTTTTATTGGCAGGTTTGTTCCTTATGTTCAGGGCCAATAGTGAATTAAGGGAATCCCTGCAGACCTTGCAAATGGAGAATGCCCAGATAGAATCTGAAATTGCGGAAGCAAGGAATGATGCGGCCAAATCCCGGGAACTTTTAAATACTTTGAGAGACAGGAATATCCTAAAGGTCCCACTTGAGGGGCAGGAGATAGCTCCGGAAGCATACGCAACTGCATATTATGATGATGAGAAAGATTTGACCCTCATCGATGCCCAAAATTTACCCGAACCGCCAAGAGGAATGGTATATCAGGTCTGGTCCCTGAAAATGTCCCCTCTTGTTCCTAGTAGTATTGGCCTTTTAAATGATTTTGAAGAAGATGAAGATAAAATTTTTAAGCTGGATAACTCAAACATTTCTGAAGGCTTTGGAATTACCTTAGAACCGGCAGGAGGAAGTGAAACCCCTACCATGGAAATGCTCTATTCTTTGGGCGTAATTACTTCTTAAACAGAAATATAAATAGCAGGACCTCGTAAAAAAAAATCTGTTGATAAGTCTATCTTTTTTAGTAGTGCTTCAGTTTTCTTAAGTTCCGGTATTTCCAATTCACCTACTTTTAAGGCTTCGGGACCTTCAAAATCTTCATAATATGCAGCTCTCATTTTTTCTCCATTTCTTTTTTTCTATTGAACTTTTTTTGCTCTTCCTGCGTAGAAGAATAGGTTACATGGAACGGTGGTTGCGCGTTCTTTTTTCCAAAGCCTCATAATTTGCTATGGCCGCTTCGTCTATCTTTCGAGGATTATTAAAGTTTAGTTCGATGTGTTTTTTTCTTTCTTCACCACCCAGAATCACGTTTATCTCTCCTGAAATCAGCCCATCGACTGTTCGTTTTGCTACTTCCTGGGGACTGTCCATACCTCCAACATCTGCGGTTTTCATCATGTTAGTTTCTGTCGCTGATGGGTAGACAGTCATCACGTGAAGGGGATATTGATGCAGCTCTCTTCTCATAGCGTCAGAAAATTGTCCTACTGCTGCTTTAGTGGCAGCGTACACGCTGTAGAAGGGCATAGCAATGTAGCCGTAGCCGGAAGAAACGTTGATAATAGCTCCTTCACTACTGTCCTTTAGGAGCGGTAATACTTTTTTCGTTAGGAGGATCAATCCTGTCAGGTTTACGTTGATCTGTCCTATAATATCCTGGTCACTCAAATCTTTTAATAAACCTGCGCTAACCACTCCCGCATTATTTACGAGAATATCTAATTTTCCCCATTTCTGCTGAACTTGTTCGACAGCTCTATCCAGATCTTCAAGGTCAGCAACATTACCCTGAATGAGCAGAAATTTCGCAGTATTAAATTCTTCCCGGAGTTTTTCCAGCGGTTCCTTTTTTCTGCTAATGACAGCGAATTCCGTTGCACCGTACTTGATCAACTCAGCAATAACTGCTTTGCCTATTCCTGCACTACCTCCGGTAATAAGAATTTTTTTGTTTTTTATAATCATATATTGCTGTTTCTAAATTATGTTTTTCCTGTCTTCTTAAATTAATGCTTCAAAGGAAAAAATCTCACCGTTTTAAGTAAGTTTAGTTTTTATTTAACAGCCATTCTATTCTTAGTCACTCAATTATAATATTTTCTTCGGAAGAAACTGTAGGTATATTTTAGCAGTAGCTTTTTAAGGGGGAATAGAAGATCGGTTGTGTGACCAGGCGAATAAGAACCTTTAGAAGTCAGTCAGTTCAGAGGAGTGAAAAATGTAGAATTCTTCCTGTATAGATTAACTACAATTTTTGTTTAGTCCCCAACCATTAGGCTTGATCCCTATTAACCCAACTGGTGCTATAAAACGAAAAAACCCAAGACTTTCGTCTCGGGTTTTCAAGTGGTGCCTCCAGGAATCGAACCAGGGACACAAGGATTTTCAGTCCTTTGCTCTACCAACTGAGCTAAGGCACCAGTGCTTGTAAGCGGTGGCAAATATAATTTCATTTTTATTAACTCACAAAGGAAATTTTAAAAAAATGCTTTTGTAATTTAGTAATTTCTAATTTTGCCTCATGAATTTAGTAGTAGATATTGGAAATACTTCGGTTAAAATGGCTGTATTTCAAAACAATAGCCTTTTAGATAAACGAATTTTTTCCTTGTCAGATTTTTTTAAAAATTTTCAAAAAATAAAAGATCAGTTTCCGGAAATTAAAGATTGCATGCTCTCCAGTGTAGTAAATACTATTTCTGAAGAAAAAAAAATGCTTCAGCAAAGCACAGATCTTATTGAACTGACTCCGGCTTTATCACTGCCTTTTAAAAATAAATATGCTTCTCCTTCTACCTTGGGAAAAGATAGAATTGCCCTGGTCGCTGCGGCTGTAGCAAAATTTCCTCATAAAAACACATTGGTTATTGATGCAGGCACTTGTGTGACTTTTGATTTTAAAAATAAAAAAGAAGAGTATTTAGGTGGGGCTATTTCTCCCGGTCTGGAAATGAGATTTAAGGCGCTGCACAAGTTTACGGCAAATTTGCCGTTATTAAAACCAGGAGATAATTTGCAGTTAATTGGCACTTCTACAGCAGGGTCTATTAACTCTGGAGTGGTAAACGGACTGCTGCTGGAAATTGAAGGTACAATGGCTTCGTATGCCACTGAATATAAAGATTTAACAATTATTTTAACAGGTGGAGATACTCAATTTTTGTCAATGCGGTTAAAAAATAGCATATTTGCCAATTCAAATTTTCTCCTGGAGGGATTGAACCACATTTTAGAATTTAATAAAACTCAATGATAAAACGATTTCTGGTAATCGTAGCTATTCTATCTACCGCCTTAACGGCTGCTCAGGAGAACATTGCTTCTCCATATTCATACTACGGCATAGGACTTACTAACTTTAAAGGAACTGTTGAAAACAGGGCTATGGGTGGGTTAAGTATTTTTTCTGATAGTATACATTTAAACCTTAGAAATCCCGCTTCATATGGTAGACTTCGGCTTACAACATATAGTTTGGGTGCCAGCCATGAAAGGACTACTCTTAAGTCTGATGAAGCAGAGAGCGAAGCTAAAATTTCTTCTTTGGATTATTTAGGTATAGGAATTCCTGTTGGTAATAATCTAGGTTTTGGCTTGGGTTTGGTGCCATACACCTCTGTGGGATATAGGGTCTTAGATGTAAATGAGGAGGTTGCGAGTAGACTTAATGGTCGGGGAGGGATGAATAAAGTCTTTCTTTCAGCCGGATATCAGTTTAATAAAAACTTTAGTGTTGGTGTTGATGCCAACTATAACTTCGGAAATTTTCAAAACAGAAGAGTCGTCGTTCGTGAGGATATTCAGTATGGGACAAGAGATATACGTCGCTCAGATATTCAGGGTTTTAACTTTAACTTTGGATTAGATTATCAGGCCATGCTTTCAGATAACCTAAGGTTACATGTGGCGGGTACTTATGCTCCTGAAGTAAATCTTTCTTCAGAAAACTTTAGAGAGCTGGCTACGGTGGCTTTTATTCCTACAGGTGAAGCTATTGTAGAAGCAAGGAACCTCGATGTGGCTGATACAGAATTTGCCCTTCCGGGACAGTTTACTCTTGGCGGGGGGATTGGAGAACCCCGAAAATGGTTTATTGGTGGGGAATATAATAGCATTGGAAAAAGCTCTTTTCTTCTCAATAATTCAGATGATGCTGAATACATGGACGCCGCGCAGTACAGAGTTGGAGGGTATTATATTCCGCGTTATAACTCTTTTACCAGTTATCTTGGAAGAGTAGTATATCGTGGCGGTTTTAGATATGAAGAGACAGGATTGCAGCTCAACAATCAAAGTATAGATGAGTTTGGCATATCTTTTGGAGTGGGATTACCTGTAGGAGCACAATTTTCCAATTTAAATCTGGGAATCGAGTATGGTCAGCGCGGTACAACAGATTCAGGATTAATACAGGAAAACTTCTTTAAGGTTTCAATAGGATTGTCTTTAAATGATAAGTGGTTCGAAAGAAGAAGATTTAATTAACCAAATACATAAAAAATGAAAACGAAATTTATAGCATTAGTCACTGGGGCGATATTAGGTTCAGGCGTACTAAATGCGCAGTCCAACGATTGTCCAACAATGGCTGCACTGGCATATGATGATGCCAAAGCTAAAAATTATGATGCGGCTTACCAGCCCCTGCAAGATGTTAGGGAAAACTGTCCGGACTATAGTTTGGCAACATACCAATATCTTGAAAGGATTTTAGAAGATAAAATTAATAAAGCTGGAAGTGAGGCAGAAAAAAAACCTCTTATAGAAGAACTTATTTCTGTATGGGAGCAGCGTCTTGAGCTTTATCCTGAAAAAACAAGTAAAGGGAAAGTTTATGGTGATATTGCACAACTTAAGTATGATAACAAAATAGGTACTAAAGAGGAGTTGTATAACGCATATGACAAAGCATATACTGAGGATAGTGAGAACTTTACCAGTGCAAAAGGTCTTTATGCATATTTTGACCTGATGGTGGAAATGCAGGATGCAGGAGACAGAGAACTTCAGGATGTTTTTGACATTTACGACAGGGTAATGGCTAAAATAGAAGAAGAAGAGAATGATGCTGCTGAGAATTTAGCTCCGCTTCTTGAAAAGCAGGAGGCAGGTGAAGAGCTTACTTCTAAAGAAGCAGCGCAAATCAAGTATGCTGAAATTAACCTGAAAAATTATAATATGGTTAAAAACGCACTTAATGCTAAGCTGGGAGCAAGGGCAGATTGTGATAACCTTATTCCTTTGTATAAGAAAGATTTCGAAGAAAAGAAATCAGATGTAGATTGGTTGCAGAATGCTAACGCCAGGTTGTCTGCTAAAGATTGTACAGAAGATCCGTTATTTTTCGAGGTTTCAGAAGCTTTACACCAGTTACAGCCTTCCGCAAATTCTGCTTTCTCATTAGGACAATTGGCAGAGGCTGATGGCGACAGAGCTAAAGCTCTTGAGTATTATAACGAAGCTGCAGAGTTAGAGGAAGATCCTAGTGATCAGGCAAGGATTTACTATAGAATTGCAAGCAATTATAAAGAAAGAGGAAGCTTTGGTCAGGCAAGAACTTATTACAGAAGAGCTTTGCAAGCAAGACCTTCTATGGGGACTGCTTACTTACAGATTGCTAATATGATTGCTCAGAGTGCTAACGATTGTGGAGATACTCCTTTCAATAAAAGAGCGGTATACTGGTTGGCTGCAGATTACGCTGCAAGGGCAGGTAGGGTAGATCCTTCGATCTCCAGTAATGCAAGCCAGGCAGCAGCAAGTTATAGAGGTAGAGCTCCCCAGAAGTCTGAAGTATTCCAGGCTGGTAGAGGTGCAGGAGAGGCTATCCAGATAGGGTGTTGGATTGGTGAGACAGTCCGTATCCCTCAGATGTAGAATGAAGGTTACATATAATCATATAATTTCAGGTATTGTCACGCTTATCGGTGTGACAATACTTTTTTCATGCCAGGGCAACCTGAATGAAGTCCGGGAAATGGACTTAGAGGGAGATTCGCCGCAGGCAGTTGCTGAAGGTTTAAATCTTAAGTTTACCGATTCTGGCAGGCTCGTTGCTATTTTGCGGAGTCCCAAGATGTTCGATTATACAAATAAAGAATTCCCTTACCGGGAATTTCCTGATGGGGTTGAAGTAGAGTTTTTCGATGAAGAGAACAAGAAGAACACTGTAAACTCCGATTATGGTATTATATATGAGGAAACTGGTTTAATTGATCTTAGAGGCAACGTAGTTATTGTTACTAGTGATAGCACCCAGTTAGAAGCGAATCAGCTTTATTGGGATCAGAACAGGAGCTGGGTATTTACAGACAGGGCTAACACCATCAAATTTCCAAATGGAGCTGTAAACGAAGGGCAGGGTTTTGATTCTAACCAAAATTTCGGTAATTTCCGTTCCAGGACAAACGTAGGGGTACAAATAATAGACGAAAAAGAGGATGAGTAAATACTTCAAATTTTTTGAATATGCATATTTAGCTTTTGCTGCATTCTTCATCTTTGAAACTATCAGGATATGGGATCTCGAAAGGGACAGAGCTTATATATTCATATTTTTCGCTCTAATTTCCATCTTCATGTTTTTCTTTAAAAGGCGCTTTAGAAAAAAGCTTAAGGACCGAAACAAATAATCTATATGAATATAGATGTTCTAATTATTGTTCTTTCCCTTGTATTTTCTGCTTTTTTCTCCGGAATGGAAATCGCGTACGTTTCCTCCAACAAGATTTTTATTGAAATTGAAAAACGTCAGAACGATTTTCTTGCTACGGTTCTGAAAAGGCTCACAAAAAAACCTTCCAAATTTATTGCTACCATGCTGGTAGGGAATAATATCGCACTTGTTGTCTACGGCTTTTTTATGGGTGATCTCTTAATGGAATGGCTTGTTGGAATGCGTCCAGTGGAGAACGATATACTAAGATATCTCATTGTAGATTTAAGCCTTTTTACCCAAACGGTAATATCTACGTTGGTTATTTTGCTAACTGCGGAATTTCTTCCAAAGGTTTTCTTTCAGATATATGCCAATTCCATGCTTAAGCTTTTTGCGGTACCGGCTTATTTCTTTTACCTGCTCTTTAGTTTTATTTCTTCCTTTGTTATATGGGTTTCAGACAAGGTACTGAAGAGGTTCTTTAAAACTGAAGGGGACGAGGTTCAGCTTGCTTTTACCAAGGTAGAGCTTGGAAATTTTATAAGTGAGCAGATGGAAACCGTAGAGGAAAATGAAGAAGTAGATTCCGAGATCCAGATTTTTCAGAATGCCTTGGAGTTTTCTGAAATTAAAGCCCGCGAGGTAATGATTCCCAGGACAGAAATTATTGCGGTAGATCAAAAAGAAAATCCAGGGGATCTTATTAATAAATTTACAGAAACGGGATTATCCAAAATCCTGATTTATAACGAAACCATAGATGATATTATAGGCTACGTTCATTCTTTTGAATTGTTCAAAAAGCCAACATCCATAAAATCTGTGCTTTTACCTGTTGTTTTTATTCCAGAGACCATGTGGGTAAAAGATGTCCTTAATGTGCTAATCAAAAAGCGAAAAAGTATAGCCGTTGTTATAGACGAATACGGTGGTACAAGCGGGATGATGACTGTAGAAGATATTGTCGAGGAACTTTTTGGGGAAATTGAGGATGAGCATGATTCTGCCATTTTAATTGAGGAAAAACTAGAGGAAGATTACTACCGTTTCTCTGCAAGGACAGAAGTAGATTATGTAAATGAAGCTTATAAATTGGACATTCCGGTTGGTGAAAACTATGAAACTCTGGGGGGTTATATTGTAAATCATACTGAAGAAATTCCGCAGCAGGGAGAGGTTCTTAAGATTGAAAATTTTGAATTCCTGATCCTCGAAGTTTCCAATACAAAAATTGAGGTGGTAGAGGTAAAAGTCAAACCTGCTGACTAATTTTCTACGAGTTAATATTTTGCTAATTATAAGTTTTATAATTAGGCTAAAAACACTATTTTCGCCCACTATATTTTGATAAAAAATTAATTACAAATGGCAGTATTAAATAAAATCAGACAGCGTTCTGTTTTCTTGATTATCATCATTGCTTTGGCTCTGTTCTCTTTTGTTTTGGCAGATGTTATACGTAATGGCGGCTTGTCTTCACAGAAGTCACAAAACATCATTGCTACAGTGAATGGAGAAGAAGTTAGTCGTGAAGAATTTGCACAGCAGGTAGAGGCCCTCCAGCGTAATACCGGAGGAAATGTCAGTAATATACAGGCTGCTAACCGCGTTTGGGAGCTAAAACTTAGAGAGATTATTATTGAAGATCAACTGGAAGAGATAGGTTTAAGGGCTGAAGAAGATCAAATAACGCAGATGATCAGGGTTCAGATGGCAAATAATCCTAACTTCCAGAACGAGGCAGGAATGTTTGACGAGAACAGGTTAAAGGAATATGTGGCCAATATGAGAGCTACTTCTCCTCAGGCTTATGCTCAATGGCAACAATACACTCAGAATATGGCAGCAACTGCCCGCCAGAATCTTTACTTTAACATGATAAGCGCAGGTGTCGGTGCGACAGTAACCGAAGCTGAGCAAGCTTACAGGTTAGAAAATGACAATATCGATCTTAGCTTCGTTCAGGTTCCATACACTTCCGTTCCAGATGATCAGGTGGAGGTTAGTAAATCTGAAATAAACGAGTATGTAAAAAATCATCCGACCAGGTTTGAGACTGAAAAAGCCGTAAACCTTCAGTATGTATATTTTGAAGAAACTGCCTCTTCAGAAGATAAATCTGAAGCAAAGGAAGAAATCCAGTCTTTGATGCAAAACAGGGCAGAGTATAATTCTGCTTCAGGAGCAAATGACACTATTGCTGGGTTTGGTGCTACAGAAGATGTTGAGGATTTTGTTAATCAATACTCAGATACTCCTTTTCAGGATCAATTCCAGTTTAGAAGTGATCTTTCCGGAGAGCATGCAGAGCAGATTTTTAATCTTTCAGAAGGAGAAACCTATGGTCCTTACGAAGAAAATAATGCGTGGAAAATAACAAGAATGCTGGAAACCAAACAAATTCCTGATTCTGTAAAAGCCAGTCATATTTTAGTTGCTTATGAGGGTACGCAGATAGATCCTGAAGCCACAAGGACCAAAGCAGAAGCAGAAGCGCTTGCAGATAGTCTTGCTAATGTGGTAAGAAGAGATCAGTCACAATTTGGAGATTTAGTTTCACAATTTTCTTCAGATCGTTCTAAAGAACAAAATGCAGGAGACTTAGGATGGTTTTCTCCGGGACAAATGATTCCCGCTTTTGAAGATTACGTTTTTGACAATGACGAAGGTGATGTAGGTGTTGTGGAAACAGAATTGGGTTATCATGTTATTTCCATAGATGAGCAGACAGAAGAAGAGAAAGCAGTTAAAGTTGCTACCGTAACAAAAGAAGTTGTTCCATCAGAGCGCTCCAGAAGTGACCTTTTTAACGAGGTAACAAAATTCCAGATTGCTGCAGCTGACGGCGATTTTACTGAACAGGCAAAAAGTGAAAACTATAATGTAAGGACAGTTCAACAAGTAAAAGCACTTGATGAAAATCTTCCCGGTGTTGGTCCTCAAAGAGGTGTAATACAATGGGCATTTGAAGAAGACGTGGAAGTGGGTGAGGTTAAACGTTTTGACACCCCTAACGGCTATGTTGTTGCGCAATTAACCTCGAAAAAGGACGCTGGATTAATGAGTGCCGAAGAAGCTTCTTCTACTGTTATTCCAATACTAACTAAGCGTAAAAAAGCTGAGATTATTAAAGAGAAAATTAGTGGTAATACATTAGTGGCTATAGCTGAAAATCAGAATGTAATTGTTCAGACGGCCAATGCGGTTAATCTTAACAATCCAACATTGCCTGGTGCCGGTAGCGAACCAGAAGTGGTTGGTACTGCATTCGGGTTGGAAACCGGAAACCTTAGCGCGCCTATCGCGGGAGATAAAGGAGTTTATGTGGTTGAAGTAACAGCTAAAAATGAAGCTCCGGCTCTAAACTCTTACAATGCTGTTGCACAACAGGAAACAATGCGTCGTCGTCAGGAAGCCAGTACAAGGGTTTTTGAAGCTCTAAAGAAAAATGCTGAAATTGAAGATAACAGGTCTAATTTCTATTAGAAGTTTCAGTTAAATAAAATATTGATGATATAAAAAAGTCTCCACTACGGAGACTTTTTTGTTTTATGTACGATAATTGCCGTTTTGGAGCAGTGACTTTTAAGCCGATTCAAATTTTATAAAACTATATCTTCATAAGAAAAAATGGTATGGTAACCCTTACTTCGGAAATACTCTTTTTCATTTTCTCCTCCGGTGGCCATTACAAAATCACCGCCCCAGCCGCCAAGGCTCTTTATTTTACGCGGATAGTCATTAAACAGCTCCGTTTTCACCTTCGGAAGGTTTATTGCCTGAGAAATGAGCGTTTCATGAATTTCAATAAGCATTTCAAACTCTGCTAGACTTGTGCAATCGATAAATTGAAGGGTAATATTGGAAATTTTCTCAATTAGCACATCCAGGTTCTCCTGTGGCTGATTTTTGTAGTGTGCAATGGCCTGCCTGCTGTTCTGTTTGTTGTTCAGATAAACAAAAAACAAGTCATCCTTGAAAGGAGGTCGAAAATTGGCATTTAAGACCGTCCTTCCGGTTCCTGTTAATTGATAAGTCACAGGATTATTATTTTGCGCAGCAGCAATGTCGAATCCGCTGCCACCAAAAGTTTTTGCTAAAAGTTGGAATGCATCAATGTTGAACCATTGTGCGATATTATTTATGAGAGTAGAGGAGGTTCCCAAACCCCAATTTTGGTCAAAATTTAATTTCGTTTCTACGTTATATCCCATGTTCTCAGCAAATACTTCAGGATTTGAATGATGTGCAGCCTGTAAAATCTGAATTAAGCGTTTGGCAACTTCAGAAGAAGCATTTTCTGAGATACACTTTACTTCTCCGTTTTCAATCTTAAACGCTCCCTCAAACCATACTTTATCATCCTGGTCAAAGCTCTTCCAGTTCGTGGTAGTCTCTTCACTTTCATGAATTATAAGGTCCTGAGAAAATTTTGTTGGGACAGTCAGTGCTTTCGCTCCGTTTAAAACTGCATATTCGCCCGTGATGAGTAATTTACCGTTGCTTTGGAATCTTTTCATTGTTGTCTTATTTTTTCAAGCTGATCTATCACGCTACTGTGCGAAACTTTATTTTTTCTGAAGAAATCTATTATAAATTCTTTTTCCTGCGAAGTTGCATGTTGTTGATTCAGGATATTCATAAGGTGCATTTTCATGTGTCCCTGCTGAATTCCTGTTGTAATTAAAGATTTGACCGCACCAAAATTCTGGGCCAGGCCTGCCACAGCAACAATTTTCATTAAATCTTCTGCGGAAGGTTTTTGAAGGATCTGAAGCGCCAGTTTCACTAAAGGATGAAGACTGGTGAGGCCTCCTACCGTTCCCAGTGCAAGTGGTATTTCCATCCAAAACCTGAAGATTTTGTTTTCAACTGAAGCATGGGTAAGACTGGTATATTCACCATCTTTTGAAGCGTAGGCATGAACTCCTGCTTCCACGGCCCTAAAGTCATTTCCTGTAGCGAGCACAACTGCGTCGATCCCATTCATGATTCCTTTGTTATGGGTGACAGCACGATGTTTTTCAACTTCAGCAATACGAATTGCTCTAAGAAATTTATCAGCGAATTCCTGACCGTCCAGTTTGGGATCATCAGAAAGTTCATCCAGAGGGCAGGAAACTTCAGCTCTCACAACACACTCCGGAACATAATTGGAAAGAATGCTCATCAGGATCTCGATATCCTTTTCTTCAGCATTAAAATCTGAATAATTATGAGCTTCGTTCTGTAATACTTCAGCAAATTTTTCGAGACAGGAATTAATAAAGTTTGCACCCATAGAATCCCTCGTGTCGAAATTGCAGTGCAACTGATAATAGTTTTCGAGTTTTTCTGTTTTGTCTCTTAGCTCCACCTCCAGAACACCGCCACCGCGCTTTTCCATATTTTTGGTGATAGGCTTTACCGCATCAAGCAATTGGGAATATACTTCAGTGAAAAATCTTTGCAGTTTGCTGAAATCACCTTTGTAAATAAAATGAACCTGGCCAATCTTCTTTGTGTTTAACACTGTGGCTTTAAATCCGCCCCGGCTTCCCCAGAATTTTGCAGCTTTACTTGCTGCAGCAATTACCGAGCTTTCCTCAATGACCATAGGAATTGCTATTAGTCTGCCGTTAATTAAAAAATTGGGGGCAAGACCAAAAGGAAGGTAAAAATTAGATATAGTATTTTCTGTAAATTCATCATGTAACTGCTGGAGCTTATCCTCTCTGTTCCAATACTGCTTTAAGACTTTAACTGCCTCTGGATCATTATTTAGATAATAATTGCTAAGCCACTGAATTTTTTCTTCTTTGCTGAATTTGGAAAAACCGGCTACGGGTTCTGTCATTTTTGGGTTGATTTTTGAAAGTTCAAATATACAATTGTTATTTCTAGGAGTATAATCTGAAAGACCAGGTAGATACAGCTTAAAACCAATTTTTTTCATTAACAGATTATTAGCATTTAACATATAAACGCTCCTTTTTTTGCTGAAAATTTAGTAAACTTGGCCTTTCGTAAAAATTATAAAAATTAATGAAGTTCCCTAAACTTGTTGCTACGTTTTTCCTAATTGCAACCTCTTTTGTTCATGCCCAGGAAAAAGAGATCACCCTTGAAGAAATTTGGAATGGTACATTCCGGCAGGAGCGATTGCAGTCGCTGCAGTCCCTAAAAAATGGCAAGGAATACCTTGTATTAAATAACGATAGAAATGCGGGGACGACTACTATAGATGTATATAATTACAGTACCGGCGGGCAGGTTCGCACCATGCTGAATAGTGCAGATCTTCCTGGAATTTCCTCATTTCAGGATTTCGAATTAAGTGAAGATGAGGGTAAAATCCTGATCAATACAGCTTCAGAGAAAATATACAGGCGATCTTCCCGAGGGATCTACTATTTCTTCAATTTTGAAACTAAGGAATTAACCAAATTAACCGACAGGCTTGTTCAGGAGCCAACATTCTCTCCAGATGCTTCTAAAATAGCATATGTTTTCGACAATAATATTTTTGTTTACGATATCGCTTCCGGAGAGGAAACGCAGGTAACTTTTGATGGTGAAAAAAATAAGATCATCAATGGAATTACAGACTGGGTTTATGAAGAAGAATTTGCTTTTGTAAAAGCTTTCCAGTGGAATCCTTCAGGTGAAAAAATAGCTTATATCAAGTTCGACGAATCTAAAGTACCGGAATTCTCTATGGATATTTTTGGACAGAGCTTATATCCTTCAGAATATACTTTTAAATATCCCAAGGCAGGGGAGACAAATTCGCTGGTTTCACTACATATGTATGATGTAGCTTCCGAAGAGAGTCAGGAAATAGATTTAAGTGAATATACCGATTTTTATATCCCAAGGATCAAGTGGAGTGCAGATCCAATGTTGCTAAGTGTACAGGTGATTAATCGCCACCAGAATGATCTCGATCTTATCTTTGTAAATGCAGAAGATAACAGTAAAGAAGTGATCCTGAATGAAACTAACAAAGCTTATATAGACATTACCGATAACCTGACTTTTTTAGAGGATAACAGCTTTATCTGGACCAGTGAAAAAGATGGTTTTAATCATATTTATCATTACAATGATAAAGGAGATTTGATTAATCAGGTAACTTCAGGAGACTGGGAAGTGACAAATTATTATGGCTTTGATCGCAAAAAGAAGAAAATTTTCTATCAAAGCACAGAAACAGGAAGTGTCAACAGGGCGGTATATTCTATAAATCCGAAGGGTAAAAGGAAAGAACTTTTAACTCCGGAAACAGGAACCAATAGTGCCGATTTTAGTGCTGATTTTACTTACTTTATTAATTCCTTCACTGATACTGAAACTCCCTATGTTTATACCTTACACCGTGCTAAGGACGGAAAACTCATCAGGGAAATAAAGGATAACAGCAAATTGCTGGAACTGGAAGAAGCCTATAATTTTTCTCCAAAAGAACTTTCTACGATTGAAGTCAATGGAAATGAGCTTAATATGTGGATGATCAAGCCTCAGGATTTTGATGAAAACAAGGAATATCCGCTTTTGATGTTTCAGTATTCCGGGCCGGGATCACAGTCGGTTTCCAATACCTATTTTAATTCCAACGATTACTGGTATCAGTTACTGGCAGATGAAGGTTACATTATTGCTTGTGTGGATCCTCGCGGAACAGGTTATAAAGGTGCAGCATTTAAAAAAGTGACTCAGCGTGAGTTGGGGAAATATGAAGTGGAAGACCAGATCGCTGCCGCACAAAAATTCGGTTCGTGGAATTATATAGATGAAGATAGAATTGGAATATGGGGCTGGAGTTATGGTGGCTTTATGTCTTCTAACGCAATTTTGCAGGGGAATGATACCTTTTCTATGGCTATCGCCGTTGCGCCTGTTACCAGCTGGAGATTTTATGACAGTATTTATACCGAACGTTATATGACGACTCCACAGGAAAACCCTTCAGGATACGACGATAATTCACCAATTAATCATGTGGAAAAGCTTAAAGGGGATTACTTGTTAATACACGGTGGTGGTGACGATAATGTGCACCTGCAGAATACAATGCGCATGGTAGAAGCTTTGATCCAGGCCAACAAGCAATTTGACTGGGCAATATATCCGGACAAGGATCACAGTATCTACGGGGGAAACACAAGGCTTCACCTTTACACCAAAATGACAGATTTTATCAAGAATAAATTGTAAAACCTAATAAAAGGATCACATGGAATTCAAATTTGGAGGTTCGGAAGAAAATCAGCGTACAGTTTTAGGACATCCTGCGGGATTGTTTGTTCTGTTTTTTACCGAAATGTGGGAGCGGTTTTCTTATTATGGAATGCGGGCTCTTTTGGTACTTTTCTTAACTGCCTCTCTCATGGAAGAAGGCTGGGGCTGGGAGCGTCAGGATGCACTTATTCTTTATGGCTGGTATATCGGTCTGGTCTACGTGACCCCTATTTTTGGTGGTTTAATCGCAGATAAACTTCTCGGGTATCGTAATGCGGTTGTCTGGGGTGCATTGATAATGACCTTAGGACATGCATCAATGGCTTTGGAAGGTTTTACAGACTACTTTTTCTATTTAGGGCTAGTACTTTTGATCCTCGGGAATGGATTGTTTAAGCCGAATATTTCTTCAATTGTAGGGCAACTTTATAAAACAGATGACAAAGAAAAGGATGCCGGTTACACCATATTTTACATGGGAATTAATGCTGGTGCATTTCTGGGAATTCTTCTTTGTGGATATATAGGTGAAAATATTGGCTGGCACTGGGGTTTTGGGCTTGCTGGTGTCTTTATGTTCTTCGGAATGCTGCAATTTTATTTTGCCCAGAAAATCTTCGGAAAAATCGGCTTGAAACCTACAAAAGAAATTGATTATGTAGATCAAAAGACAGTTAAAGGTGAAGTGAGCTCTGAAGAAGGAGCAGTAATTAGAGATGAAGAGCCTGAGCAAAAAACTGAGACTTCATCTAAGGTAAAGGGCGACAGGATTCTTGTGATTTCTGTATTTGCGTTCTTTACAATTTTCTTTTGGTGGGCTTTTGAGCAGGCAGGTGGTTCTATGACTATTTTTGCGGCAGATTATACAGATAGGGTACTTGTTGGTAGTGGCGCATATACTTTTAAAATAATTAATGCAATTATAACAATCGTACCATTACTGGTGATTACCTATGTTTTAGGACTGCTGTTTAAACAGACCTTTGGCTCTTTTGCCAAGTCTAATGTTTTTCTTGGCTTAAGCTTTTTGATTATTTGGGGTATAGTAATTTATATTCTATACAGAGAATTTATAGCAGATGCTTCAGAAGTACCGGCTTCATGGTTTTCAGTTTTAAATTCACTGTTCATTATTCTTTTTGCTCCTCTGTTTTCTAAAATATGGGAAAGCCGATTTAATCCTACAGGTCCTGTGAAATTTGGGATTGGGCTTATTTTACTGGGAGTAGGATTTGGTGCTCTTGCATACGGAGCTTCGGGAATTCCACAGGGAGCAGAAGTGGCTTCTGTGAGTATGATTTGGTTAATTCTGGCTTACTTTTTCCATACCATAGGAGAGTTATGCGTTTCTCCCGTGGGTCTTTCTTATGTGAGTAAATTATCGCCTCCAAAATTAGTAGGGCTTATGTTTGGAATCTGGTTTATGGCCAACTTTATTGCCGGTATTCTTGGTGGATATACAGGAGGATATATAGACGCTATTTCTGAGCAATATTCATTATCTGTATTCTTCTTAATTTTCACTTCTATACCGATTTTTATGGGATTGATAATGATTCTTATAAATAAGTTCCTTGTGAAGAAAATGCACGGAATCAGATAAAAGAAAATTCTATATATAACAGAAGCATTCCTTAATTTTAGGAATGCTTCTTGCTTTGTTGAAGAAAAAAATAGAAATATGAAGCTTAAGATATTTACTTTCCTGATAATAGCCATTTTTGGTATCGCTTCACAGGCGCAGGAAATTGAGTGGATGAGTATGAACGAGGCGCTGGATGCACAAAAAGAAAATCCGAAGAGCATTTTTATGGATGCTTATACCAGTTGGTGCGGCCCTTGTAAGATGTTGGATAGTAATACGTTTTCCAATAAAGATCTTGCCCAATATGTGAATAAGCATTTCTATGCGGTTAAATTTAATGCTGAAGGTCCTGAAGAAATAGAATATAAGGACAGGGTTTTTAAAAATCCAAAATATGATGCAGAGCGTAGTGGGAGGAATAGCACCCATGAATTTGCCAGTGCAATGAGAATTTCAGGATATCCTACAATGGTGTTTTTTGATCAAAAAGGCGAAATGATCGCTCCTGTTGTTGGTTACCGTACTCCCGAGCAATTAGAGATATTCCTGAAGTTATTTGCCGGTGATGAGTATAAAAAATTCACCAGTCAGGAAGACTTCACGGAGTACAGAGAAAATTTTAAAGGTGAATTTACAAACTGAAATGATTTCCCAATTGAACACCTAAACTTAGTTTTTGTCACCTTGAGCGGAGTCGAAAGGTCAAGCAAAAACGTCCCGACTGCGCTCGATGTAACAATTTTTACTACAAATTTATTAGTTAAGTGCTTTTCCGAACAAGCACCAAATCCAAAGATAATCAGAGACGGTTATTCCGACTTTTCTGAAACAATAAAAGCTCCCTTTTCACCTGTATAGTGGAAAGGGATTTTTTTGCTTTCAGCGGTTTGTTTCCACTTTTCTACATAAGATCTGTAATTACTACCATCGGCGATAATTTGGTGAAGATTTAGTTCTGTAATTAATCTGTCGAGATTTAATTTTGGAGAGTTTGTCAGGAGTAAAATATTAGGTTCAAAATCCGGAATTTTATATACGGCTGCGCTATCCACAATGAGTAATTTTTTTCCTGAAAAGTTATAGATGCTTTGCATCTCATTTAAAGTCACAGTATTTGCTTTTGTGGCAACTTCATAATTCTTCAGAAATATTTCTTTATCCGGTTGAATATTTTCAGAAGTATAAAGAGTCAGTATTTCGTTATTTCTGAAGCCCAAAACAGTTTCGCGACTTTTATGAAAAACTACAGCTTCAGCTTGTCGATAATTGTAATTTTCAAAGAGGAGCCCGCACTGCAAAAAAATTATAGTACTTAAAAAGAAACTGAGGTTTCTGAAGTTCATTTTATAAATCAGCATGATTCCGGCGACAATCAGTAGGTACGTCAGCACTGTTAGTAATGCTGAAAATGGAATATCGGTGAGCACAAAAGCTTCCTGTGCAGCTACGACATCTACAAATTGATTCATTATCGCAATACAACTTCCGTAGAAGTCCGCGAGAAAATCCGGAAGGGCATTTATCAGCGCCAGGAAAATAATCAGAATCCCAATTCCAAGGATAAACCCAATAAATGGAAGGAGCACGAGATTTGTCAAAAAGAACAAACCCGGAAATTGATGAAAATAATACAGGCTTAACGGCAAAACCCCAATTTGCGCTGCAATACTCACGCTAAGAATTTTCCAGAAGTAGTCGGTGATTTTATATTTTGGTGAATAGAGATTATCAAGTTTTGGCTGAATAGTAACAATTGCAAAAACTGCCAGGTAACTCAGCTGAAAGCCCACCTGAAAAATGTAATACGGATTTATTAGCAACAGCACCAAAAGTGACATGAAGAGTGTGTTCATGGCGCTGGTTTTCCTTTTAAGTTGCATGCCAATTGCCAGAAAGGAGAACATCGTCACCGCCCGAATTACAGATGGGGATAAGCCGGCTATAAATGCAAACGCCCACAACAGGAGCACGATAATTGCCATTTTGAGGTACCTGCCTTTAGGGAGAAATTCTACCGGGCGCAGGAGCCAGTTGAGAATAAGCAGAATAATCCCCACATGCAGGCCCGAAACTGCCAAAATGTGCACTGCTCCGGCTGCAGCGTAATTTTCATAGGTTTCTGCGGAAATTTCTCTTCTATTACCGAGGATTAGCGCCTGGATAATTGCCATTTCCTCAGGTTGGAAACTGTAATTTCTAAGACTGGAAATACTTTTGTTTCGCCATTTTTCAGCAATGGCTTTAAACTGCCAATTTTCGTCCTTTAGTACCTCTATTTGCTGTTTTGAAAGACTGATCTGCCGAAGAACACCCAGGTTTTTCATATATTCCCTGTAATCGAACTGGTGCGGATTGAGTGGCTGGTTTATTTCTTCCAAAGCAGCAGGAATCAGCAGTTCATTACCAACTTCGAGGTTCAATTTTGTTGAATCTTTAGATATATTGATCAGGATTTTCCCAGTGAGCTTTTTTCTGCTAAATTTTTCTTCTTCGGAATTATTTGTATAAGCTTCAGAGGATTCTGTAAGGTATTTTTCGGCATAAAAACCGTCTTTTAGACTTTCTGTAATCGTAACCTTAATAATGTCTTCAGAATTGGCATTTTCAGAATAATGAATGTAATGGTTTGGCTGATTTTTGGGCTCATGGAGGTGAACTGTGATCAATCCGATGGCAAAAAAGGCAAGATATGCTGTTATTCCGAAGAAAATATCCTGAAATACATCTTTTGTAGCCCTTATGAAGGTAAAAATGAACAAAAAAAGTACAGAACCAAAAATGACAATTATCGACCCACTGGAAAATTCAGCATAGAATCCAAATAAAATACCAAGCAGGAAAACCAGGCATAGCTTTATGAGCGTGACATTTAAGAATTTCAAGACACAGAAGAATTTACTTCTGAAGATATAGAAAAATTAAATTACCCGGCGCGCCATCACAAAATTATTGTGCCAATAACTTTCTGAAAGTGAAGAAATTATTACTCCGCGTGAGCTGGTGGAGTGGATAAACAGAATATGGTCCGGCAGCACATCTACCACGAGACCGACATGATTGATTACTTTTCTGTTTTTATTGGTCTCGAAAAAAAGCAAATCGCCCACAGTGACTTCTTTTAAAAATAATCTTTTTCCTTCTAAAGACATCGCTCTGGAAGTTCTTGGCAGCGGAATATCTTCTTCCAGGTAGGCTGTATAAACCAGCCCAGAGCAGTCCATTCCTCTTTTTGTAGTACCACCATATTTATAGCCGGTGCCTTCATACTTTTTAGCGTTGGAAATGATGTTGTACACACGCTTATCTGCGGGTTCAATATCTGGGCTTGAATCAAATTTTTCTTCTGAAGAAACCATTCTTTCTGATCTGTCTTTAGACGCAACTTTGGTTCTAAAGGAGCCGCAGGAAGTTAAAGAAATTGCGAAAATTAGGAGTAAACTAAATTTCAGAAGTCCGTTTTTAAGAATTTCTGATTTATTTCTTTTGAAGAAAAATTGATTTACGGTTGAATTGTTTTCCATTATTTCAACTTTTTGCACCATTATAGATAAGTTCCGCAGTGGTTTTACTTGCGCCGGCACCTCCTAATTTTTGTTCCAAAAGATAATAATCTTCAATAATTTTTTCACGTTTTTTTCCTTCGAGGATTTTATCAAGCTCTTGTTTTAAGTTTTTCTGATTAAAGTCATTTTGAATGAGCTCCTTTACTACTTCCCGATCCATAATAAGATTTACTAATGAAATGAACTTTAGCTGAATAATTCGCTTTGCAATATGGTAGGAAATAAAACTGCCTTTGTAGCACACCACCTCCGGAACTTTAAAAAGCGCGGTTTCCAGTGTCGCAGTGCCCGAGGTTACCAGTGCCGCATGCGCCAAATCGAGAATATCGTAAGTGCGGTTCATCACCAGGTTTACATTGCTTTTTTTTATGAACTGCTGGTAAAACTCTTTCTCCTGGCTGGGTGCACCGGCAATTACAAACTGGTAATCTTTGTAAGCTTCAGTAATACTCAGCATTACTTCAAGCATTTTTGATATTTCCTGTTTACGGCTGCCGGGCAAAAGGGCAATTATCGGCCTTTTATTTAGGTTATATTGTTTTTTAAAATCTTCAGCATCTACTTTCTTCCTATTAGAAATGGCATCGATTAAAGGATGCCCTACAAAATGCACCGGGAAGTGGTGCTTCTTCTCGTAAAATTCCTTTTCAAAAGGCAGGATCACGTACATATGATCGATGTCCCTTTTTATATCTGCAATACGATTCTCTTTCCAGGCCCAGATTTGAGGGGAAACATAAAAGTGGGTGGGGATTCCCTGCTGCTTTGCCCATTTTGCAATGCGGAGATTAAAGCCCGGATAATCTACAAAAATGAGTACGTCAGGATTATAACTGGAGATGTCTTCTTTGCAAAAGGAAATATTCTTCAGGATTGTACGGAGGTTAAAAAGCACTTCTACAAAGCCCATAAAAGCCAGGTCGCGGTAATGCTTTACAAGGGTGCCGCCCTGTTGCTCCATAAGATCTCCTCCCCAAAACCGAAATTCGGAATTTTCATCTATTTCCTTTAGGGCTTTGATGAGGTTGGAGGCGTGCAGATCGCCTGAAGCTTCTCCTGCAATAATGTAGTACTTCAAAGTCTGTAGGTTTAAAATTTCTTCAGCTTACAATTTTATATACTGCAATGGCCACGGCGATGCAGATCGTAGCGAGGAGGACACCGCGGGCATGGTAATGTTGGTTTTTGTTCAGGAATACAAAGAATGGGAGAAAATTAAGTATCGCTCCCAGGGCAATGAGCTTACCCAAATATTCGTTTTTTACAGCATCGGCCAGGGTATCGTCAATATTCATTTCAGAAAAAATTGAAATATAGAGAAAAACGCCACCAATATTTGCGGCCAGACCTACTAAAAATCCAATAAATAGATCCTGTTTAGACATTAAGGTTGCGGCTGTTTAATTCTTTTATAAAATGGTGGGCGGTAAGATCGAACTGGACCGGCACTACAGAAACATATCCGTTTGTTAATGCCCATTCGTCTGTATCCTGGCCGTCATCTTTATTTACGAACTTCCCGGTGAGCCAGTAATAATCCCGTCCCTGCGGATTTGTTCGCTTGTCATATTCTTCTTCCCAATGAGCGTTTGCCTGCCTGCAGACTTTTATTCCTTTAATTTTTGAAGCGCTTAATTTTGGCAAATTTACATTTAGGACAACTCCTTTTGGAAGTCCGTTTTTCAATACATCCTGCGTGATTTTCTTAACGTACTTTTTGGCTGGTTCAAAGTCTGCGGTAAGAGAATAATCCAGCAGTGAAAATCCTATAGCCGGAATGCCTTCCACACCGGCTTCCACAGCAGCACTCATCGTGCCGGAGTAAATTACATTAATTGACGAATTTGAGCCATGGTTAATTCCGCTTACGCAAAGATCAGGCTTTCGGTGCAGGATTTCCTGCGTGGCAATTTTTACACAGTCGGCCGGGGTACCGGAACAGCTATATTCTTTATGCTTGTAATTTTTGTTAATTGTTACCGGCTCACAAAATAAAGTGTCGCTTATGGTAATCGCGTGCCCCATGCCGCTCTGTGGACTGTCGGGGGCAACCACGATCACGTCTCCCAATTCCTTCATCACTTCAACCAAAGCACGTATTCCGGGGGCGGTTATACCATCATCATTGGTTACTAAAATCAGTGGTTTTTCTTTCGGCATAACAGATAATTTAATTTGGCTAAAATAGTAATTTCAAAATGAAAGCGTATCTTAGTAGTTTAACAAATTATTAGTAGCATCTATATTTGTTGGCACAGTTTTTAATGTATTATGGAAGAAGTTAATGAAGAAATTTACGCGGTTTATGAAAAGAAATTTTAAAGTTCTTATTATGCTGATGGTGATGGCGGCCTCAGCATGCAGTTTTACAACTAAAAAGTTCGACGATCCCAGTAAAGATAAGCTCCTGATAGACCTTATTACTTATGTTTTAAATCAGGGACATTATGATGCCAGAGAAATAAATGACGAGTTTTCGAGGGAAGTGTATTTAGATTTCCTTGAGGGGATGGATCCTTCAAAGCGGTTTTTTTATGCAAAGGATGTAGAAAATTTTAGTGAATATCAGGATCTTATAGATGATGAGATAAAGAATAAGGAAATCGAATTCTTCAATCTTTCCTATAGCACATTGAACGAGCGCATGGAAGAAGCGCGAAGTCTATACAAGGATATTTTATCCCAGCCATTCGACTTTACTGAGAAAGAAAATATTAATACAGATTATGATAAGCTGGATTATGTTTCTTCTAAAGAGGAAATGAAGGAGCGTTGGAGAAAGCAGTTAAAATTTTCTACTTTAATTACTTTTAGAGATAAGAAAGAGCAGGAAGAGCAGAAGAAAGAGAATGATCCTGATTATGAAGTAAAATCTGATACCGAACTTGAAAAAGAGGCACGGGAAGTAACCCTTGAAACATTGGACGAATATTATGATTTCACAGATGATCTTGAACGAGAGGATTATTTTTCAGTATACATAAACGCTATTGTAGAAGAATTTGACCCACATACCTTTTATTTTGCACCACAGGATAAAGATCGTTTCGATATTGCCATGTCTGGTAAGCTGGAAGGGATAGGAGCAAGGCTTCAGAAGAAGAGTGACAACATTACCATTACCGAAGTAATTTCGGGTGGTCCTGCCTGGAGAAGTGAGGAGCTGGACGAAGGAGATGTAATTCTGAAAGTAAAGCAAGAAGATGAGGATGCGGCTGTAAGCATAGTAGGTATGCGACTTAACGATGCGGTAGATCTTATAAAAGGTCCTAAGGGGACTGAAGTCACCCTCACTGTTAGAAAAAAATTAATGGGTAACATTGAAGATATCACCATTACCCGGGATGTTGTGGAAATAGAAGAGACTTATGCAAAAACTTCTATGGTGGAAAAAGACGGAAAGAAATTCGGGTTAATTAATCTTCCTAAGTTTTACTTTAATATGGAAGATTATGAAGAGCGCAATGCTGCTTCAGATATTAAAAAGGATATCATTCGCCTTAAGGAACAAAACATGGAAGGACTCGTGCTTGATTTACGTAATAACGGTGGAGGATCTTTAAAAACTGTAGTTGATATTGCAGGGCTGTTTATTGAAGAAGGACCAATAGTTCAGGTAAAGTCCAGTGGAGAAAGAAAAGAAGTGCTTGAGGACGAAGATCCGGAAGTACTTTGGGACGGTCCGCTTGTGATTTTGGTAAATGAACTTTCGGCGTCGGCTTCAGAAATCCTCGCTGCCGCAATGCAGGATTATAAGCGAGCAATAATTATAGGTAGCAAACAAACTTACGGGAAAGGTACTGTGCAAAATGTGATAGATCTTAACCGGTGGTTAAGAAACAATGATTATGGTGATCTTGGTGCATTAAAACTGACAACCCAAAAGTTTTACAGAGTGAATGGTGGTTCCACCCAACTTGAAGGTGTTAAAAGTGATGTGGTTGTTCCAGACCGGTACAGCTTTGTAGATATAGGAGAAAAAGATCAGGAAAATCCACTACCATGGGATAAAATAGATCCTGCGAAGTATGAAGAATGGGACGGTTATGTAGATCTTGAGGCGACTATAGAGCAGAGTAAGCAGCGAATGAGTGAAAATGCTCAACTAAAGCTTATTGAAGAAAATGCAAGATGGATTAAGAACCAAAGTGAGGATAGTAATTACTCTCTGAATTTTGAAGAATATTCTGCGAGCATTGAGCAAAGAACAGAGCAAGCAAAAAAATACGATTCGGTTAGAGAATACGAAACTGATCTTACTTACGTTTCTCTTCCTTACGAAGAAAATGCTTTTGCAAATGATACTATACTCAAAGAAAAAAGGGATAGATGGCACAGAAGCTTAAGCGGAGATGTTTATGTGGAAGAAGCTATTAATGTTTTATCCAACATGAGGATAGACAGTTTTAAAAGTTCCAAATACGCGAATATTAAAGATTAGTTGAAGTAAATCTTACATTTGCAAAACGCCCTGAAATTTTCGGGGCGTTCTTTTTTATATTTGAATTCTATGAAAAGAAAAATACTTTATCCGGTTATCATTCTCGCTGTTGCAGCACTATTATTAGTTGCTGAACAGTGTACTTAGTGTACTTAATAGAATGATTAAATAGCTGAAATCAGAGTGCATGTTCAGGAGATTCGACAGCTTTTAATATGCGGCCGTCGGCAAGCTTCCACTCTGTCAGGCCATTGGCACTTCTTCCCATGACTATCGCAGCGGCGGCAGAGGGACTGCTGAATAAGTAATCCTGAACAAAAGTGAGGCTATTGTTTATATTTTGAATGACGCCATCCTCTACCAAACTTTGACGGAAGCTTAACCAGTTTTTTGGAAAAGATTTGGTGACAGAACCGGCTATCTGTGAATTTTTAAGTACAACAAACCCCTCGTTCGTTAGCTGTCCCTTTGCATTTGCACCTCTTGTAGAATTAATACAAAAAGTATTATCTATCTCTTCCTCTATTGTCTGACTGTTTTCCCGGAGCTCTTCAAAGATTTTAAATCCTAAAGTGTTAACCAGCAGTTTGATGTTTTCGAGAAATTCTTCCATTTCTGCTTGATCAGACTCGGAAATTACAGGCCGGGGCGGGATGTTTGCATTATCAAGATCGTATCTTTTGACACGTATAGCAGTTTCATAAAGCCTACTTTCCAAATACTTTATGTGGGCCTTATTTAGATTTTCATCTTTACTAACAAAGACAATTGCCTCGTTCCAGAAATCCTTATAAGAGAGGTGCTGAGTTAGACGCTTATAAATGCCCTCAGCTTCTCCTATGTAAGCAAGTTCTTTATTCTCGGATTTATCAGAACGTCCAAAAAGAATATAGATTCCGGTATTTTCAAGTTCAGGACGATCAGAAGAAATTTTTATTTTCTTCCGGGGAATTTTAAAAGCTTTTCCCGTCCAGTTAGAAAGCTCACAGGTCATTCGTCCATTGGGCTCTCCATCAACAAGAAATATTTTTATGGTTTTACCAAAGTTTTTCATTCTCTGAATATAAAGTATTAGCCGATTACCAGGATTTAAAAAGACAATCTTTCGGAATCCAGTTTAATAAATATGAACAGGAGAATCGTAAAGCCCCATAGCCCGGAACCTCCATAGCTTAAAAAGGGAAGAGGTATTCCCACGGTGGGAAAAACTCCTATTACCATACCAATATTCACCAGAAAATGGATAAAAATTATTCCTACCACACAATATCCGTAAACTCGATGAAATTGATTTTTCTGCCTTTCTGCAAGGATAATGAGTCGCAGCAACAGTGCGACAAACAGGATTATTAGCAGAGAGCTACCAAGAAAGCCCCATTCTTCTCCAACTGTGCTAAATATGTAATCTGTATGCTGTTCTGGAACAAAATGTCCTTTAGTTTGTGTGCCCTCTGTCCATCCTTTCCCGGTCCATCCACCGCTCCCGATGGCGATTTCGCTTTGATTTGTGTTGTATCCTATTCCGCGGGAATCAACCTCCTTCCCTAGAACTATATTAAAGCGGTCCCTGTGATGCTGCTTGAAAACGTTCTGAAAGACATAATTGACCGAAAGTGAAAAACCTATCGCCACTATACCGATAAGGAGATATTTAAGTGCACTGGGACGGTTTCTCCTGTTAAAAAAGTAGATCAACACAATTGCTGTCAGGGTTCCTGCAATTACCCAGTATGGACCAAATAAAAGGGTCATAACAAAAAGTAAAACAGCAGCAAAACCTAAAAGGATGTATTCAAAGTGGAGACCTTCCCGGTAAAGTGGAAAAACAAATGAGAAATAGATCAGGGCGCTTCCGGCATCGGGTTGCATAAGAACGAGAAATACCGGAATTCCAATTATCAAAAAAACTTTTAATTGATCTGAAAAGTTCTGCAACTTCACATCTATCCCGCTAAGGTATTTTGCGACAGCAAGAGCTGTAGCTACTTTTGCAAATTCTGCCGGTTGAATACTAACTCCACCTATAACGTACCAGGCGGTCTGTCCTGCAATAGTGCTCCCGAAGACAAACAAACCGGCAAGGAATAAAATATTTAAAGCATAAAAAACACTGGCAAAGCGCTGATAGAATTTTGCCTCTATAGAAAGTATTATAATTATTAAAAAGAAGCTGAGTCCAATCCAGAGCGCCTGCTTTCCATGAACTTCATCCAGGTCAAAGAAAGATGTTGAGGTTCCACTTAAGGAAGCAGAATATATATTGGCCCAGCCAAAAAGAACCAGAGCCAGGTAGATTAGAATGCTTGTCCAGTCGAATCCTGCTGAGCTTTTGGACATACTAGCGGTTAATTATAAAAGGTTCTCCGCTTAGGGGTTTGGCATATTCTTCTTCAAGACTATGAGATAAAATCCAATCCTCCATATCTGTACGGGTAATATTATTGCGAATATACTTTTCTATCATGAGGCTTGCAATTCTTCCGGCATATCGGCTTCCCCAGTATCCATTTTCTACAAAAACAGCAATGGCGATCTTAGGATCGTCTACCGGTGCAAAAGCAATAAAAATCGAGTGGTCTGTAAGTTGCGTCCTTTTTCCATCTATCCTCGTAAAATTTTCGGCTGTTCCTGTTTTTCCGGCAATTTCTATTCCCGGGATTCTCAAGCTTGAAGCAGTACCATTGGTGTAAACCTGATGCATTCCTTCTACGACAGGTTCAAAATGTTCAGGATCAATGGTGGTATGGTTCTTAACAGTAAATTTTTTCTCCTTAATCTTTTTGCCCTCCACCTCTTTTAATAAATGCGGAGTATAATACCATCCGCGGTTGGCAATCACTGCGGTCATATTAGCGAGCTGTATTGGTGTAAGCAAAACTTCTCCCTGGCCTATAGCGTTGGATAAAGTGGCAGTTGAATACCACTTGTAAGTGGGATAATTATAGATCTTATTATAATATTCAGAATCAGGAATTTTTCCTGGTCTTCCGTTCTGAAGGTCATTTCCTAAATAATCCCCTAGTCCGAAGCTTTTGAGATGGGCATTCCAGGTATCTATCCCTTCCTGCGGAGTAGGATATTTCTCAATAATCCTTCTATAGACATTAGCGAAATATGCATTGCAGGAATTGGCAATTCCCGGTACCATGTCCAATGGACTGCTGTGAGAGTGACAACCCATTTTTCTACCTCTACCATAGCTGTAACCATGATTGCAGGAGAATTGATCATCTACATCCACGACACCTTCCTGGAGACCTATAAGAGCGTTCATGGTCTTAAAAGGAGAACCCGGGGGATATTCAGCTAAAAGTCCGCGGTCGTAAAGTGGTTGGGCGATGGTGTCGTACCAAAGCTTTGTAAAATTTTCAGAACGCTTCCTGCCTACAAGTTTAGCGGGATCATAACTGGGAGCTGTAACCAGTGATAAAATTTCTCCTGAAGATGGTTCAATAGCAACTATTCCGCCCCGCTTATTTTCCATTAATTTTTCACCGTACGCCTGTAGAGTAGCATCTATAGAAATAGTAATATCCTTTCCTTTCTCAGGAAGAGTATCATAAATTCCATCCTTGTAAGGTCCTATATCTCTGTTAAATCTATCCTTCTGTATGTGTTTTACGCCTTTTACTCCTCTCAACAATTCTTCATATTGCTGTTCAACTCCCTGTCTACCCATTAAATCTCCTGAAATGTAGTAAGGATTGTCATTCACAGTTTTTTGGTTTACTTCAGAAATATAGCCAAGAACATTCGCGGCATTTTCCACCTGGTAATCTCTTAAAGATCGCTTCTGAATGTAAAATCCTTCATATTTCCGCATTTTCTCCTGCAGGTATGCATACTCTCCTTTTGTGAGCTGAGGTACGACGACCGAAGGTAACATTGGGGAATAAATCTTTGCCTTATCCAGCTTCTTTCCCAGCTGTTGTGGAGTAAGGCTAAGGATTTTACAAAATTCAGTGGTGTCAAAAGGCTTTAAATTCCTGGGGATCACCATTACATCGTAAGAAGGCTGATTAGAAACCATTAATTCTCCGTTGCGGTCGTAAATATATCCCCGTTGCGGATAATCATATACAACCTTAATGGCATTGTTCTGTGATCTCAGGGCAAAGGAAGTATCTACCACCTGTAAATAGAATAAGCGGCCAAGGAAGGCAATTCCGGTAGTGATTATTAATATGTAAAGGAGTACTCTTCTCATCTATATTTTTTGCTGAATAGCGCGAGGCTCAGGAAAATCAAAATTATTGTAAAAAGACTTGAGTATAAAGTTTTTTCCAGAATTAATAAGATATGATTAAAACTAAACATTTCCAGAGAAAAAAGTATAAAATGGTGAATAACAACCATTAAAAAAATATAACTCAATCTTGCTCCAAACGGCGTAGCGGAAAGCCGCAGGGTTTGGTGATCATAACTAATTCCGAAGGAAAACCGTAAAAAATTTGGTCTTATATAGGCTGCTACTAAACAAGCCGCAGCATGAATCCCCCCGCTGTCCTCAAAAATATCAATACTTATGCCAAGGAGGAACGATAATAAAAGGAATAAACTTCTATTTGAATTAAATGGATATAAAAGAACAAAAAGGAAATACAAATAGGGATTAATGTACCCTAAAAAATTGATATTATTGAGCACCAGTACCTGTAGAAAGATAAGCCCAAAAAAGCGTGCTATATTTGATAAGGTACTGCTATTCATTTTGTTCCTCCAGAGCCTCTATTTCCTGTTTGTTTCTGTTTTCAATCACATAAACGTAACCAATATTGGTCATGTCATTAAAAAGATTTATATCGATGGTATAATAGCTGCCGGTAGCATCGAGATTAAAATCGCTAATGCTTCCAATAGGGAGACCTTTAGGAAAAATAAGGGAGCGACCGCCCGTAACGATGGTGTCTCCTTTTTTTACCGGTGCCTGCCGGGGTACATCTATTAACTGAACAATATTGGGATCTTTCCCATCCCAGATTAAACTTCCAAAGTGGTTGGTTTTATTGAGTTGAGCGTTGATTTTTGATCGACTGTTTAAAATAGAAATTACACGGGAAAAATTTGCGTTGACACGATCTACAATCCCAATAATCCCCTGGCTCGTAACCACACCAAATTCTGCCACGATACCATCACTCTCTCCTTTGTCTATAGTAAGATAGTTATCAAATTTCGAATAGTTATTATTAATAACTGTGGCTGCCCTGAAGTAATAATCTCCTCTAAAAGAAGTGGTGTCAAGGTAGCTTTCTACTGCAGTAGTATCATTTAAATTGGTGAGGATGTTGCGCAGTTCCCGATTTTCGTCAAGAAGCCTTTCATTATATTCGTCCAGGTGTAGGTATGTCTGGATATTGTTCGCCCATGAATAAACGCCACCTGTTAAAGCGTTTGCAGAACTTATAAATTTGCTTTTGTGAAAGGAATGAGTCTGGATGGTTAAAAACAACGACAGCGTAAGCAGTAATAAGAAAAGAATATTATTCTTATTCCGGATAAGAAAATTAAAAATCTGCTGCATAACACGCTATTTCCCTATTTAATCAAAATCCCTTTGTAGCGGTTTAATGTTTTTAGGGTTATTCCGGTACCTCTTACAACGGCTCTCAAAGGATCTTCCGCAATATAAACGGGTAAATCTGTTTTTTGTGATAACCGCTTATCTAAACCTCTAAGCATAGAACCTCCACCTGCAAGATAAATTCCGGTATTATATATATCGGCGGCCAGCTCGGGGGGTGTTTGAGAGAGGGTTTCCATTACTGCATCTTCAATTCGAAGTATGGATTTATCAAGTGCTTTGGCGATTTCCCGGTAAGAAATATTTACCTGTTTCGGTTTTCCCGTGAGTAAATCACGACCCTGTACACTCATCTCATCTGGCGGAACTTCAAGATCTTCAGTGGCAGCACCTATCTGGATTTTAATTTTTTCCGCAGTACGTTCACCTACATAAAGGTTATGCTGCGTACGCATGTAATAAACGATATCGTTCGTAAAAACGTCACCGGCAACTTTTACAGATTTATCGCATACAATTCCTCCAAGTGCGATAACTGCAATTTCTGTAGTACCACCTCCTATATCCACGATCATATTCCCTTTTGGCTGCATAATATCAACACCAATTCCAATAGCAGCAGCCATAGGCTCATGGATGAGATAAACTTCTTTTCCATTGACCCGCTCTGCACTCTCTTTAACCGCACGCATTTCCACCTCAGTAATTCCCGAAGGAATACAAATTACCATGCGTAGGGCAGGAGTAAAGAGCTTTTTCTTTAAAGCAGGGATCTCCTTAATAAACATCGTAAGCATTTTCTCACTCGCGTCAAAATCAGCAATTACTCCATCTTTTAATGGTCGTATAGTCTTGATGTTTTCATGGGTTTTACCCTGCATCATAGCGGCTTCTTTTCCTACCGCTGTAATTTTCCCAGTAGTCCTGTCACGGGCCACTATGGAAGGGCTGTCCACTACAACCTTATCATTGTGAATGATAAGTGTATTCGCGGTTCCTAAATCTATTGCTATTTCTTCAATGAGAAAATCGAAAAATCCCATATAATAATGTGTGTTGAGGTTTGGTAAATGTACTAAAATTAATGCTTGAAATGACGGGTTCCCGTCAGCACCATAGCAATATTATTTTGGCTGCAGTAATCAATACTTTCTTTATCTTTAATTGAGCCGCCCGGCTGTATAACAGCTGAAATTCCCGCATTTCCGGCGATTTCCACGCAGTCAGGAAATGGGAAGAAAGCATCACTTGCCATTACAGCTCCCTTTAGGTCAAAATTAAATGAATTTGCTTTCTCGATACTTTGCCGCAAAGCATCTACACGTGAGGTTTGACCTGTGCCACTCGCAAAAAGTTGTTTATTTTTTGCCAGAACAATTGTGTTGGATTTAGTGTGCTTACAGATTTTCGACGCAAATATCATATCAGATAACTCCTTATCGGAAGGTTTATTCTCTGTCGCAAAAGTTAAATTCTCAGCAGCGTCTGTTATATTGTCTTTATCCTGAACCAGAACTCCGTTAAGACAGGTTCTTACCTGAGATTCCGGTAATGCAGTTTCCTTCTGAACAAGTAAAATTCTGTTCTTCTTTCCTTTTAAAATTTCTTCTGCTTCGGAAGAAAAAGAGGGCGCGATCACCACTTCGCAAAATAACTTGTGTATTTCTTCAGCAGTAGCTTTATCAATTTCCACATTACTAATCAATATTCCGCCGAAAGCTGAAACGGGATCGCCGGCCAAAGCATCTACATAAGCCTGGTAAATAGAATCTCTTTGCGCAAGTCCGCAGGCATTGTTATGCTTCAGAATTGCAAAAGTAGGGGCGTCACCTTTAAATTCGTTCATCAGGTTTACCGCAGCGTCTACATCAAGAAGATTATTATAAGAAAGTTCTTTCCCGTGAAGTTTATCAAATAATTCATCAAATTCACCGTAGAAAGTACCTTTTTGGTGAGGATTTTCACCATAGCGCAGGGCCTTTCCGGTCAAAATGCTCTCCTTGTATGCAGGGATTTCTGTGTCGGTATTAAAATAATTAAAAATTGCAGTGTCATAATGAGAAGAAATATTAAATGCTTTTGCAGCAAATCTCTTACGGTCCGCAAGACTGGTTTCACCATTCTTTTCATTCAGCAGTCCTTCAAATTCCTGGTAATCGTTTACTGAAGAAACACAAATTACATCCTTGAAATTCTTTGCCGCTGCACGAATTAAGGAAATTCCGCCAATGTCTATTTTCTCTATAATATCCTGTTCTGAAGCGCCGGAAGCTACCGTTTTCTCAAAAGGATATAAATCCACAATAACTATGTCTATCTGGGGAATTTCAAATTTCTCTATTTCACTAACATCACTTTCATTATCCTGGCGATTAAGAATCCCGCCAAAAACTTTTGGATGAAGGGTTTTCACTCTTCCGCCAAGGATAGATGGGTAAGAAGTAACATCTTCAACAGGAATCACTTCTATTCCAAGATCCTTTATAAACTTCTCGGTACCCCCGGTAGAATAGATGGTGATTCCAAGATCATTTAGTTTTTTGGCAATTGGTGCTAAACCTTCTTTACTGAAAACAGAAATTAGGGCAGATTTAGCTTGTTTTAAGTTACTCATTATGTTGTGTTTGTTAGGGTGGCAAAAGTAAGTAATTCACTTAAAAAAATTAAAGGCTGCTGTTCTTATTTCTCAATAAATTTTGTAACGAATAATTAATGCCTGCGTCTTATCTTTAATCCTTCAAATAACAGCGGTTTTATATGCTTATTTATCTTAGAGTTTTAAAGGAAAGTTTCTTTTTTGCATTAAATGCACTACGGAATAATAAGCTGCGGACATTTCTTTCTTTATTGGGGGTTACCATAGGTATATTTTCAATTATTGCGGTTCTGGCTGCTGTAGATTCACTGGAGCGTGAAGTAAAAGGAAGCCTTAGCGCACTGGATAACAGTACCGTGATTATCATGAAATATTCCTTTGGGAATACAGATATCCCGCAGTGGAAGAGACAACAGTTTCCAAATGTTTCTTATGATGAATACCAGCACCTTACCCGTAGTGTTCCAGATGTGGAAGCTTCGACTTTCGCCCAGGGTGTGCCGCAGGAGTCCATAAAATATCAGGATATTACCAGTACGGGCGTTGGTGTAATTGCAGTTACCAGCGGTTATTATGATATTGAAGAATTTGAAATAGCTGAAGGCCGGTTCTATAATGAATCTGAATCTGGAAGCGGAGCACCGGTAATTGTTCTGGGCTACGAAATTGCCAACAACCTTTTTGAAAATACTAATCCTTTAGGAAAACAGGTGAGGATGTACGGCAGGAGGTTAACAGTAATTGGCGTGTTGGAAAAACAAGGTTCAGGATTGTTTGGTAATTCGCGGGATGGCCAGGTGATGGTGCCGGTAAATTTAACTCGCCGGATATTTGGGGACAATAATAAGAATATTTTTGCGCAAATTATTTTAAAACCTGAAGATGGAGTAGATAATGATGAATTCCTTGCAGTAGTAGAACAGCAGCTCAGAAATTACCGCGGATTAAAACCTGATGAAGTCAGCACTTTTTTTGTGAACCAGGTTCAGGGTTTTGCAGATAGTATAGACATGATTACAGGTCAGCTCAATATCATCGGATTGATAATAAGCGGATTTTCGCTATTAGTTGGTGGCTTTGGAATTGCAAATATTATGTTTGTGAGCGTAAAAGAACGCACCAACCTCATTGGAATTCAAAAATCTCTGGGAGCGAAGAATCGTTTTATTTTGTCGCAATTTCTTTTTGAAGCAATCATCCTTTCGGTAATAGGTGGATTAATCGGACTTTTCTTTGTGTGGCTGGTTTCCATTATCGCTTCGCAATTTACCGGTGATTTCGAGTTTGTGCTTTCTCCAATGAATATACTCATTGGAACAGCAGTTTCTGCAATTATTGGTCTTATTTCCGGAATTATTCCAGCAATATCAGCTTCAAAACTTGATCCTGTGGAAGCAATTAGAACCGGAATGTGATTGTAGGAAGCAAGGTTAGGTTAGAAGCTATTTTAAATTCTGAATTTCTTTTAGCGATGTTCTAAAATTGGCAATTATCGACCAGCCGAAGTGATTTTTACCACAAATTCACAAATGAATTTTTAATGCTCCCGCAGATAACGCTGTTTTACGCAGAGTCTTTTGAAAAGGAGCTATGCTGAAAATGTCAATTATCGATCTGTAAATTTTTTGCAGTTTTAATTTGAAAGATTACCCTTAAACTCTAAACTCTAAACTCTAAACTCCAAACTCCAAACTCCGAATTCCGAACAGACTAAGCTACAATTCTGGCTACTTTCTCATTTACCCATTCTAAAAATTCTTCATCTTCTTTAGAAAAAGGATCAGGAGTATTGGAATCAATATCAATTTGTCCAATGTTTTCACCATCCACGAAAAGCGGAACAACAATTTCTGCCTTTACATTTATGCTGCAGGCAATATAATTGTCCTGTGCTTTTACATCTGGCACAACAAAGTTTTTGTTGGAAACGGCAACCTGTCCGCAAATTCCTTTTCCGAAAGGAATAATGGTGTGATCTGTTGGTTCTCCGGCGAAGGAATGTAATTTAAGTTCTTCTTTATTACCATTTTTAAAGTAAAAACCCACCCAGTCGTAGTACTCGACATTCTCTCGCAGGAGCTCACAAATTTCTGTAAGCCTTTTGTCTACAGAAGTTCCTCCTCCTATTATTTCCTCAACCCTGGTTTTTAATTTTTCAAATGACATAACTTTGATATTTTCTGCAAAAGTATTTGATTTTTTATAGTCGGCAAGCTTTAGTATTTGTATAAATTTGTTAAAACCCATTACGTTTTTGCTTCAGCTATTTCGGAAATACAGTTCAGTGCTTCGATTCATTTTTATGTTCCTCGGGAGCTATTTTGTCTTTTCGATGTTCTATAATGCCTATCTTATTTTCTTTAGATCTGAAACTTATTTTCCAGATTATCTCACTCACATAGTGGGCGTTCAAAGCGAGGCGCTAATAAAATCCTTCGGTTATAATTCCACTGTACTTCCGCATCAAACAGAGCCATCCATGAAGCTTTTTGTAAATGAAGTATATCTCGCCAGGATTGTTGAAGGCTGCAATTCTGTTAGCATTATCATTCTTTTTACGGCGTTTATTCTTTCGTTCTTCGGAAGGCTGAAAAGCACAATAATTTATATTCTGGCAGGAGCAGTAATAATTTACGCGATGAATATTATAAGAATTGCCATTTTAGCGATTGGTCTTTATGAATATCCGCAATACTCTTCGATCCTGCATAGTGTGGTTTTTCCGCTTATTATTTATGGTACCGTCTTTATTCTTTGGGTAATTTGGGTGCAGATTTTCTCTAATTCTGTTAAAACATGAAGCAAAAGAGGAGAATAGCAGGAATTTCTTTACTGGTAATATTACTGGTGCTGGTCAGGTATTTCGAAAACGAGCTCTTTTACGATCCTTTACTTTGGTTTTATCAGGGGGATTACCTGAACGATAAAACTCCCGAATTCGATTTCTGGCCGTTGGTGCTGAATGTCATGCTGAGGTTCTTCATCAACACAGCCATTTCCCTTTACATCTTGTATGTTGCTTTCCTCGATAAGAACATTCTAAAGTTTAGTGCTCTTCTCTACGGAATCCTATTTATCCTCGCGGGCAGTATTTTTATTTATCTTCTGCTGAATATCGAAAATGAGCATTTTCTAGCCCTCTTTTATGTTAGACGATTTTTGATCCATCCTATTTTTATACTGATTTTGCTTCCTGCATTTTACTATTATCGCCTTAGGAATAAAAAATTCGGTAAAATTGAAAGCTTTTCCCAAAATACCTAAAGCACAATTTCTTTTTCTGCCATAAATTTGTTTCTTAAGTTTTAGTAATCTGCTGATTATTAAAAAAGTTGTATTTTTGTAGCTGATGAAAAAATCACTTCATACTTGTATTTCCATATTAATGGCATTTGTAGTGCTGTTTTCTACCGTTTCTTTTACGGTAGATAAACATTTCTGCGGAAGCATATTGGTGGATACTGCAATCTTGGCAAAAGCCGAAACCTGCGGGATGGAAATGACGTCTTCTGAAGACACTATTATGGCGGATTCCTGCTGCAGCAATCAAAAATTAGCTGTAGAAGGTCAGGATGAGTTAAAACATTCGTTTCAGTCTTTCGACCTGGATCAACAACTGTTTTTAACCACATTTACCTGGGCTTACATCAACCTGTTCGAAGGACTTCCGGAACAGGTAATTCCGTTTAAAGATTATTCCCCGCCTTTGCTGGTCACAGATATACATCTGGTAGACAGCGTATTTCTTATTTGATATCTAAAGATGTTCTGTAGGCTAAGCCTTTCCTAACGGCATAGCTACACTTTTTTTAGAAATGTTCCTTCCGGATTTTTCTGAAGCATTTCATCTTTAAATTATCAAAAGAATGTTCAGTAAACTTATAAAATATTTCCTGTACAACCGTCTGGTCGCTCTCATCCTGCTATTATTTTTGGTAGGATGGGGAATTGTTACAGCACCATTTGATTGGGATACCGGATTTTTACCCAACGATCCTGTGCCGGTAGACGCTATTCCCGATATTGGTGAAAATCAGCAGATCGTCTTTACAGATTGGCCGGGGCGATCTCCCCAGGATATTGAAGACCAGATTACCTATCCGCTTACCACTTCTTTACTCGGAATTCCCGGAGTAAAATCCATTCGGAGTTCTTCAATGTTCGGATTTTCCAGCATTTATATAATTTTTGAAGAAGATGTTGAATTTTACTGGTCGCGTTCCCGCGTTCTCGAAAAACTAAATTCCCTTCCGGCAGGTTTATTACCTCCAGATGTTCAACCGGCATTGGGGCCTGATGCTACTGGTTTGGGGCAGGTTTTTTGGTACACGCTCGAGGGTCGCGATCCGGATGGAAACGTAACCGGTGGCTGGGATCTACACGAGTTGCGTAAGATTCAGGATTATTATGTAAAGCTTGGATTGAGTGGAACTCAGGGAGTTTCCGAAGTTGCTTCCGTAGGTGGATATGTTCAGGAATATCAGATAGATGTAGATCCCGATGCTTTAAAAGCTTACAATATCGGCATAGACCAGGTGATGATGGCGGTGAAGAATTCCAACCGGGATGTGGGTGCAAAAACCATGGAAGTAAATAAGGTGGAATATCTTGTTCGTGGGCTGGGTTATATAGAATCCATTGAAGACATTGAAAATACGGTTGTTACAGAGAATGAAAATACTCCAATATTAATAAGGAATATTGCTGAAGTTCAACTTGGCCCGGCACAACGCCGCGGATTGCTGGATAAAGGAGGAGCCGAAGTTGTGGGAGGGGTTGTTGTTGCCCGTTATGGTTCGAATCCGCTGGAGGTAATTCAAAATACAAAAGAGAAAATTGCAGAAATTTCTTCTGGATTACCTACTAAAACTTTGGAAGACGGAACGCAGAGTCAGGTTACTATTGTGCCTTTTTACGATCGTACGCAGTTGATCAATGAAACTATTGGTACATTGGAAACTGCACTTTCCCACGAAATTTTAATCAGCATAATTGTAATAATTGTTCTTGTACTTAACCTCCGGGCGTCGTTTCTTATTTCCAGTTTACTGCCTGTCGCTGTACTCATGACTTTTATTGTAATGCGGTATTTTAATGTGGACGCGAACGTAGTGGCACTTTCCGGGATTGCAATTGCGATAGGGGTGATGGTGGATGTCGGGATTGTTTTTGTCGAAAACACTATCCGGCACCTGGAATTTCCGGAGAACAGGAACGCTAAAGGAAGTAAACTGCTAAAAATTATCCATAAAGCGACCGTAGAAGTTGCACCTGCAGTTACTACCGCATTGGCAACAACTATAGTAAGTTTTCTTCCGGTTTTCTTTATGGAAAATGCAGAAGGAAAGCTTTTTCGTCCGCTGGCTTTTACCAAAACCTTTGCGATTGGCGCGGCTTTTATTGTGGGAATTTTTATTTTACCAATGCTTTCCTATTTCGCTTTTAACCTGAAGATAAATAAGGAGCGCAGCCAAAGAATTTGGAATATACTGCTAATAGTCTCAGGAATTGTACTGGCAATCCTTTTCGGATTTTGGCTTCCGCTGGCGCTTACCCTAATTGGAATCCTGAAGTTAGTCGATGCTCAAAAACCCCAATTATTTGGCAAACATTCAGACAATATTATCCTCGGGATCATTGTGGCAGTAACGGTGCTTTTCCTTTCGGAAGAGTGGATGCCGTTGGGCTTCCAGAATTCTTTACTTTCAAATTTTATTTTTGTCATCATTTTATTGGCGCTCACGCTGCTGTTCTTAATGGCAATCGTAAAGTATTATGAGCCAATTCTCATCTGGTGCCTGCAGAATAAAGGAAAGTTTCTGCTTTTACCGTTTATCACCATTTTCTTCGGGATAATGATCTGGTTCGGCTTTCCGAAGATCTTTGGTTTTGTAGCTAACGGAATAGAAAAAACAGGCTGGGAATTCAGGAAAACCAGTCTTTGGACAGAGATTGCACATACGTTCCCCGGAGTAGGGAAGGAATTTATGCCTTCGCTTAATGAAGGAAGTTATTTGCTCATGCCTACCACCATGCCACATGCCGGGATAGAAGAAACTCAAAAAACGGTGCAGCAGCTGGACATTGCTGTTGCTTCTATTCCGGAAGTTGAGGTCGCCGTGGGCAAAATGGGAAGGGTGGAAAGTGCATTGGATCCTGCGCCTATTTCGATGTTTGAAAATATAATCAACTATAAACCGGAATTTATTCTTTCTGAAGATGGTAAGCCAGTGGCTTTTAAAGTGGATGAAGAGAATAGATTTATCCTGAAATCTGGAGATTCCTTAACCAATGCTGAAGGAATTCAACGGAATATTTCAGCAGAACAGCTTGTTGTAGATGAAGACGGAAAATATTACCGCAACTGGCGGGAACATATCCATAATCCCGATGATCTCTGGGACGAAATTGTGCAAAGAACAGATTTACCAGGGGTCACTTCGGCACCAAAACTTCAGCCGATAGAAACAAGGCTGGTGATGTTGCAAACCGGAATGCGTGCTCCTATGGGAATCAAAGTCTACGGGCCAAACCTGCAAAGTATCCAGGAATTTGGAATTGAACTGGAACAATTACTGAAAAAAGTTCCTTCAGTTAAATCTGAAGCTGTTTTTGCAGATCGTGTTGTGGGAAAACCTTACCTGGAAATCGATATTGACCGGAATTCAATCGCGAGGTACGGCCTTAGCATTGAAGATGTTCAGCAAACTATTGAAACTGCAATAGGCGGAATGGAAATTACTTCCACCGTTGAAGGCCGGGAGCGTTTTCCGGTTAGGGTACGTTATCCGCGGGAACTTCGCGACGATCCGGAATCTATAAAAAGAATTTTGGTTCCAACAAGCTCCGGGGCTCAGATTCCGCTCGGTGATCTTGCCGATCTCAATTATGAGCGTGGTCCGCAAATGATCAAAAGTGAAGACACTTTCCTCACAGGTTACGTTCTTTTTGATAAAAGGGAAGGTTATGCCGAAGTCAATGTAGTCAATGATGCGCAGGCTTTTATTCAGGAGAAAATTGATGCGGGGGAACTGGTAGTTCCTGCCGGGATAAGCTATAAGTTTTCGGGAAATTATGAAAATCAGGTGCGGGCGGTTAAAAGATTATCCATTCTAATCCCAATTTGCTTAATCATTATTTTCCTGTTGCTGTACTTTCAGTTTAAGACAGTGATTGCTTCTACTATCCATTTTTCGGGAGTATTTGTGGCTTTTGCCGGTGGTTTCATCATGATCTGGCTTTACGGTCAGGAGTGGTTTATGGATTTTGCAGTCTCGGGGGTAAACATGAGAAATTTGTTCCAGATGGGAACGATCAATCTAAGCGTAGCTGTTTGGGTTGGTTTTATCGCACTCTTCGGAATTGCTACAGATGATGGCGTTTTGATGGGAACCTATATTCATCAGGTTTTTGAAGAAAGAAAACCGAATACAGTTCCGGAAGTTCGGGATGCTGTAATGGAAGCCGGTCTAAAGCGCGTTCGGCCGGCGATGATGACCACAGCGGTTACGATAATTGCCTTATTTCCGGTATTAACTTCCACAGGCAAAGGTTCTGATATCATGGTGCCGATGGCGATTCCTATCGTCGGCGGAATGTTGATCCAGATTATGACGATTTTTGTGGTTCCTGTTTTACAGGCATATTGGAGGGAAAACATCCCCTTCCCAGATCCCCCTCTAACTTCCCTGAAGGGAAAGGATAAATCTATTTCTCCTAAATAAACATTATTATGAAATCATTTATAAATTTTTTCTTTACACTATCATCCCCCCTTCGGGGGTTAGGGGGATTTTTGTTTTTCTTCTTTTGGGGGCTGGGGGGATATGCCCAGGATTTGGACAATTATCTCCAAATTGCTCAAGAAAATAATCCACAGGTGCAATCTGCTTATACCTCCTTTGAAGCAGCTTTACAGCAGGTGCCTCAGGTTTCGTCCCTGCCCGATCCTACACTTACCATGAGTGCCTTTGGAAGGATGGTAGAAACGCGGCTGGGAGCTCAGGAAGCGCGGTTCTCTTTAATGCAGATGTTTCCGTGGTTTGGAACTTTAGAGGCAAAAGCGACTACGGCAGAATTAATGGCTGAGGCAAAATTTCAGGAGTACCTGGATGTGCGGGCAAACCTTTATTATGAAGTAAAATCAGCCTATGCCGAAATTTTCCAATTATCGGCAACTATTGCGGTAAAGGAGGATAACCTTGAAATCCTTGATTCTTACCGGGAGTTGGCGCTGAGAAAATTTGAAGCCGGGAGCGCTCCGATGGTGAATGTCGTGAAAATTGATATTCAGCGGGAGCAGGTACTTACCGAAATTCTGTTGCTGGATGAGGAACTGCAAACCAGGAAAAAGCAATTTAATTTTCTTATCAACCGCGCCGGAAATGCACAGGTTATTGTTGCAGATACGCTAACTATTCAGCGGCCGCTTTATGATGCTGAAGATCAACTTCAGGAGGAGCAGAATTTTGAAGAACATCCTGCGATCATTCAGTTTAACCGGCAGGCTGAAGCTTATGAGAGTCAGCAGGTGGTAGCCAGGAAAAACGGACTCCCGCAAGTAGGCGTTGGAGTGGATTACGGAGTTATTTCTGAAAGAACAGATGCGAATCCGGTGAATAATGGACAGGATGTGATTATGCCAATGCTTTCAGTGAGCCTGCCCATCTTCAGAAAAAAATACAGAGCGGCGCAAAAGGAAGCTGAACTTATGGAAACAGCAATTCAGCAAAATAAACAGGCAAAAATCAACAGTATGAAGAGCGAAATGGCGATGACCCGATATGATTTAAGAAAGGCGCAGCGCTTAATTGCGCTTTACGACCGGCAGCTGGAAAGTTCTGAGCAGGTCAATAAATTGCAAATATCGGCCTTCAGTAATGCAACAGGAGATTTTGAAGAAGTGCTGCAAATGAATCAGGATATTTTAATGCTGCAACTTCAGAAAATAGAAGCGATAAAAGATGCTTTTGTGGCCAATGCGAAGCTGGAATATTTCTTCATCAACAAAAATCAGGAATAATGAAAAACAGAAAAAATATAATAATCATATTGGTCACCCTGCTGATTGGTGGGTTTATCGGCTGGCTGGTGAAACCTTCAGCAAGTGATAGCTCTGAATCCGTTTCTGGTCATGATCACGCGATGGAAGAAAATCAAATCTGGACCTGCTCTATGCACCCCCAGATTCGCCAGCAGGAGCCGGGAGATTGCCCTATTTGCGGAATGGATTTAATCCCTGTTTCTGAAGATAATGGTGTTGTTGCAGACCCTTCGGTTTTCAGGATGAGTGAAAATGCGTTAAAACTTGCAAATGTAAGGACGATGACGGTGGGCAGCGGCAATGCTGAAAAGGAAGTACGGTTAAACGGAAAAGTGGTGGTAGATGAAGGCAATGCATACACTCAGTCCACTCACATTCCGGGAAGAATTGAACAAATGCGGGTAAACTTCACCGGGGAAAACGTAACGCGCGGAAAAACACTGGCGACAGTTTATTCGCCACAATTAGTTACGGCTCAGGAAGAACTTTTACAGGCACAGGCAATAAAGGAAAACCAGCCGGAACTTTTTGAGGCGGCAAAACAGAAACTTAGGAACTGGAAAATTGGCGAAAATCAGATTCAGCAGATTTTGAATAGTGGCCAGGCGATTCAGCGTTTTCCTATAACGGCAGATGTAAGCGGAGTTGTTACTGAAAAAATTGCAGATCAGGGGGATTACCTTGAGCAGGGAATGCCGGTGTACGAAATTTCCAATCTTGAGGAAGTCTGGGTGGTTTTTGATCTTTACGAAAGCGAACTCGGCTGGATAGAGGAAGGAAGTACAGTAGAGTACACGATCAGGTCGATTCCCGGTGAGACTTTTGAAGGTGAAATCAGTTTTATTGATCCTTTGCTTAATTCCAGTACCCGCGTGGCGCTGGCGAGAGTTGAGGTAAACAATGAAAATGGAAGGTTAAAACCCGGAATGTTTGCTTCAGGAGTGGTTACAAATCAATTGGGACAGGATTCTTCCGAAGAAATTGTAGTACCAAAGTCGGCAGTGTTATGGACGGGAGAACGTTCTTTGGTCTATATAAAATCAGATTTAGCAGATGGTGCAGGTTTTAAACTTCAGGAAGTAACATTAGGACCTTCCCTGGGAGATTCTTATGTAATTGAAAACGGACTTCAGGAAGGTGATGAAATTGTGGTAAATGGTACTTTCACGGTAGATGCGGCCGTGCAATTGGCGGGAAAACCAAGTATGATGAACCCCAATATTTACAACGAAGTTCTTGATGAAACTTTTAAACTGCCTGAAGAGGCCAGAAATAAAGCTGCCGCCGTTTTAGAAAATTATCTGCAGTTAAAGGACGCGTTGGTGAACGATGATTTTGATGCTGCAAAGGAAGCCGCAACAAGCCTGGCTCAAAAATTGGCAAATATCGACCCAGAGAGATTTCCTCAAGAGGCAGGAAATACAATGATACATTTTAAAGCACAGTTACAAACTCGGAACAAAGCAGTTGCTGCAGCCGGAAATATTGCAGAAATGCGGAGTAATTTTGATGAACTTTCTGAAGTAATGATCAATTTTGTTTCCACTTTTGGGCCTGTAGATCATCAACTATTTGTCCAGCATTGCCCAATGGCAGATAATGATCGTGGTGCAGACTGGCTTAGCCTTTCCCGTGAAATACGAAACCCTTATTACGGAGAAGCAATGTTAACCTGTGGTGAGGTTTCCAAAGAAATAAATTAACTTTAATAAAAATTGACATAAAATGAAAAAGGTAATTATAAATGCACTTTTTTTTGCTGCAATCGCAGGGAGTTTAAGTTTAACCTCCTGTAGAGAGAACAAAGAAAACGACAATGAATTGGCGCCGCCAATGCAAAATGAAATGCACCAGGATACGGTGACAGGAGAAAATGAGGACATGGTTGATCCTTCTCCGGAATTTACCGATGAAGGTACTGCGCAGGTGTACAATGCCTATGCAGAAATTAAGGATGCGTTGGTGAAGACAGATGCTTCGGGAGCGCAGGATGCTGCGGAAAATCTGGTAAGTCTTCTAGAAGAGAATCCGGAAGAACCGGGACTTTTGGAGCCGGCACGAAAAATTGCTGAAACCGAAGATGTAAATCAACAGCGGGAAGCTTTTTCAGCATTAACTGCGGCAATGCAGCCTGTTTTGGAAGGAGCTTTGGCTTCCGGAGAAATTTATAAGCAATACTGCCCAATGGCTTTTGAAGGTAAGGGGGATTATTGGTTTTCCAGTTCCGAACAGATTAGAAATCCTTATTTTGGGGATATCATGCTAAAATGTGGAAGGGTGGAGCAGACCTTGAACTAAAGAATATCTAATTCAGGAGAAATTGCCTGTCCGGTTTTGTTGTCGGCTGGATAATTGTTTCTGAATAATAAACCAGCTTTTGGAAAAAACTACCATTCATATAAAAAATGTGGTTTGCGGCCGTTGTATAGCAACAGTGAAGCAAATTCTCTCAGGTTTAAACATTCCTTTTAGTCAGGTTTTCCTTGGTGAAGCCATTCTTGACAGGCCGTTAACAGATATGGAGTTGCACGACCTTCAGAAGGAATTTGAAAATGTGGGTTTTGAACTGCTTCAGAAGAAACAGGAGCGCATCATCAACAGCATAAAGTCTATTATTATCGAGCAGGTCTATGAAGAGGGTTCTAAAAACGACAATCTTTCTAAAATCTTAAGTGAGCGCCTTCATTACGATTATAGTTATCTCACCAACCTCTTCAGCAAAAGTGAAGGACAGAGTATACAAAGCTTTCAGAATAGAATAAAAATTGAACGTATTAAAGAACTGCTTGAGTACGATGAACTCAGCATTTCAGAAATAGCGCTAGATATGGGGTATTCGAGTGCGGCTTATCTTTCTACCAGTTTCAGGAAAGCCACGGGAATTAGCCCATCCTATTATAAGGCTAAACATTTAAATAATCGCAATAACCTGGATGCTGTGTAAATTCCCTTAAAGTTGTAAAATCTTACCATAATTTTAAAAGTCATTGCCATTTTTCATTCTTAATTTAGGGGTAAACCAATAAAAACTAAGTTATTATGAGAAATGAGAAATTGATTCATGCATTAGGAAACTGTATTAACCATTGTAATTATTGTGCAGACGCCTGTTTGGGTGAAGACGATGTAAAGAAAATGGTAAGCTGTATAAGATCAGATAAAGTTTGTGCAGAAGCCTGTGCGGCATTGGTGCAAATTTTGGCTATTAAAGATGCCGATGCCAGAGACCTGGTGGAATATTGTAGAAAAGTTTGTAAAGCATGCGCCGATGAATGTGAAAAACATGAAGCACAACACTGTAAAGATTGTGCAAAAGCATGTAGGGAATGTGAAGAAGCTTGTAAAGCTTATTTAGGATAAGCAAAGAGTAAGTAAAATGAATATTTAAAACCCAGTTTAACTGGGTTTTATTCTTTAAAATAAATTTTATGAGTCAGTACGAAAAGAACAGTCTTAGTCTTGGAAACGCGGTGGCAATGGGAACCGGGGTAATGATAGGTGCAGCGATTTTTGCCCTTTTAGGACAGATAGCAGAACTTGCGGGAGAATATTTTGCCCTTGCTGTTGTATTGGGCGGGATTATTTCTGGGTTTAGCGCTTATTCCTATATCAAGATGGCGCACGCTTATCCTTCTGCGGGAGGTATTGCGATGTTCCTGCAGAAAGCCTATGGGAAAGGGACCATTACGGCTTTTGCGGCCTTGCTTATGGCTTTTTCCATGGTTTTGAACGAAAGTCTTGTTGCCCGTACTTTTGGTACTTACACCATGCAATTGTTCAATGGAAGTGAAAACAGCTTTTGGGTTCCTGTGCTTGGAGTGGGACTTCTGGTCGCTGCTTTTGTGGTGAATATTCTTGGAAACGAAGTCATTGGTAAAACAGCAATGACTACTGCAACCATTAAAATTGGCGGAATCTTGATCTTTGCAATTGGAGCACTTTGGGCAGCCGATTTTAGTGTGGGCTCTGCTATGCCTTCTGATGCACCCGAAAATAGTTTTACCAAATATATTGCCTCTCTGGCGCTTGCTATTCTTGCCTATAAGGGCTTTACCACTATTACCAATAGCGGGGGAGAAATAAAAGAGCCTCATAAAAATGTGGGCCGGGCAATTATCTGGTCATTGGTGATTTGCGGGGTGGTGTATTTTATCACTGCCCTTGGAGTAGGAGCTAACCTGGAAATTCCGCAGATTATTGAAGCCAGAGATTATGCTCTGGCAGAAGCAGCCCGTCCACTTTATGGAAGTTATGGCTTGTGGTTTACGGTGGGGATCGCTATTGTCGCTACCATTACAGGTGTGATTTTCAGTGTTTTTGCAGTTTCAAGAATGACGGCGATGCTTACTAATATGAAATTGATTCCGCATTCTAACCTGGGGTTGCCGGGGAATATTCAACAACACATGCTGGTATATATTGTGGTGCTCTCCATCGCATTGACAATTCTTTTTGATCTCTCGGGAATTGCAGCTATGGGCGCAATATTTTACTTAATAATGGACATTATTATTCATGTGGGAGTGCTTCGCCATATGAAAGAAGAGGTAAAAGCAAATCCTATAATTGTAGTTACAGCCATCGTTCTGGATGCAGTGGTATTAATAGGATTTGTATGGGTAAGAGCACAAACAAACCTAACCGTAATTATTGTCTCTGCAGGCTTAATCGTTGTTACATTTTTTGGAGAAAAACTGTTTCTGAAGAATACCAGTCAGGAAGGTAAACTGGAAGATTCTGATGAGGATCAGGATGAAAAAAATAATAAAAATTAGAATGAAACACACCTATAAAATCACCGGAATGACCTGCAACGGCTGCCGTTCTCATGTTGAAGAAGCTTTATACAAAGTCGACGGTGTTACAAATGCTTCCGTTGATCTCGAAAAAGCTGAAGCGGAGATTGAAATGCAGCGTCACATCAAAATTGGCAAATTTCAGCATGCATTAAAAGAAGCGGGCGGGAATTACCAGATTTTGATGCCTTCTGAATCTTCTTCGGAGGAGACTTCTGGTGAAAACCTCATGAAACACACCTATAAGATCACTGGAATGAACTGTAACGGCTGCCGTTCTCATGTTGAAGAAGCTTTAAACAAAGTCGACGGTGTTACAAATGCTTCAGTTAACCTTGAAAAGGCCGAAGCGGAGATAGAAATGCAGCGGCATATCAAAATTGACAAATTTCGGCATGCATTGAAAGAAGCGGGCGGGAATTATCAAATTTTCATGCCTTTAGAAGCTTCTTCGGAAGGAAAAGAAGATGAAAATTTGATGAAACACACCTATAAAATCACCGGAATGACCTGTAACGGCTGCCGTTCTCATGTTGAGGAGGTTTTGAGCAAAGTTGAAGGTGTTACAAATGCTTCCGTTAATCTTGAAAAAGCCGAAGCGGAGATTGAAATGAAGCGGCATATCAAAATTGGCAAATTTCAACATGCATTAAAAGAAACGGGCGGGAATTACCAGGTTTTGATGCCTTCTGAATCTTCTTCGGAAGGGAATTCTGGTGAAAACCTGATGAAACACACCTATAAGATCACCGGAATGACCTGTAACGGCTGCCGTTCTCATGTTGAAGAAGCTTTAAACAAAGTCGACGGTGTTGCAAATGCTTCCGTTAATCTTGAAAAAGCCGAAGCGGAGATTGAAATGAAGCGGCACATTAAAATTGGCAAATTTCAGCATGCATTGAAAGAAGCGGGTGGGAATTACCAGATTTTTATTCCGGGGGAAGAAGTCCATCATGAGCATTTAAAAAAAGAGAAACCTAAGGGTAAAGGTACGGGCACTTTTTACTGCCCAATGCATTGTGAAGGGGAGAAAACCTATGATAAACGGGGTGATTGCCCGGTTTGTGGAATGGATCTCGTCGAGGAAATGAGCCTGAATTTGAACAGTGGGAAATATACCTGCCCGATGCATCCGGAAATTGTAGAGGATGAGCCGGGAGATTGCCCAATTTGCGGAATGGACCTGGTGCCGGTCCAGGCCGATGTTTCTGCCGAGAAAAAAACATATCGAAAACTGCTGAAGAAATTCTGGATTGCGGTAGGTTTTACTTTGCCGATTTTCCTTATCGCAATGAGCGAAATGCTGGCAGATAATCCGTTATATGAGGCGCTGGATATGTACTACTGGAACTGGATCCAATGGGGACTTTCCATTCCCGTGGTTTTTTATGCCACCTGGATGTTCTTTGAGCGGGCGTGGAAATCTGTCATTTCCTGGAACCTTAATATGTTTACCCTTATAGGAATAGGTGCAGGAATTGCCTGGATCTTCAGTGTTTTCGGATTAATTTTTCCCGATTTTTTTCCGCAGCAATTTAAAACAGAAACAGGAACCGTTCATGTTTATTTTGAAGCGGCCACGGTTATTTTAACGTTGGTTTTGCTCGGTCAACTCCTGGAAGCCCGGGCACACAGTCAGACGAATTCCGCAGTAAAAGAACTATTGAAACTTGCTCCAAATAAAGCCATTCGCGTGATAAACGGAGAAGAAGAAGTTATTGCCACAGATAAAATTCAGGTTGGGGATATTTTACGTATAAAACCCGGAGATAAAATCCCGGTAGACGGAATTATTGAAAAGGGGGAGAGTAGCCTGGATGAATCCATGATCACCGGGGAACCGGTTCCGGTAGAGAAGAGCAAAGGCGACACGGTAACTTCAGGGACTATAAATGGAAATCAGAGCTTTACGATGAAAGCCGAGAAAGTGGGCAATGAAACCTTGCTGGCGCAGATTGTAAAGATGGTGAACGACGCGAGCAGATCGCAGGCACCTATTCAGAAACTTGCCGATAAAATAGCGGGATATTTTGTGCCTGTAGTGGTGATAATTTCGGTAATCACTTTTATTATTTGGGCTATTTTTGGTCCGGAACCGAGTTATGTATATGCGCTCATAAATGCCATTGCAGTACTTATTATTGCCTGTCCCTGTGCTTTGGGACTCGCCACGCCAATGTCGGTTATGGTGGGAGTGGGGAAAGGTGCGCAGAACGGCGTATTGATTAAAAATGCACAGGCGCTGGAACAAATGGACAAGATCGATACGCTGATTATCGATAAGACGGGAACGATCACCGAGGGAAAACCTTCAGTAGAAAAAGTAGTCGCTGTAAATGGTTTTTCTGAAGAAGAAGTTCTGCAGAAAATAGCTTCAGTAAATGCGCAGAGTGAACATCCTTTAGCCGAAGCTACGGTAATCTATGCTAAAGAGAGGAATGTGCAGATTTCTGAGGTTGAAAAATTCAGTTCCGTAACGGGAAAAGGAGTGACGGCAAATCTTCAGAATCAAAAAATTGCCATCGGGAATGAAGAACTGATGAAAGACGTTACTGCCGAAATTTCTTCAGAAACAAAGGAAAAAGTCGCTGCAGAACAAAATTTAGGCAAAACAGTTTCTTATTTGGCGATAGAAGGAAAGATTGCCGGATTTATCACGATTTCAGATCCTATTAAGAAGACCAGCCGGGCGGCAATTTCAGAACTAATAAGTCGCGGAGTTGAGGTGATTATGCTTACCGGCGATAATAAAAATACAGCTGCTGCGGTGGCGGAAGAATTACATCTTACCGACTTTAAAGCAGGAATGTTGCCGGAGGACAAACTAAATGAAGTAAAACGTCTACAGGCAGAGGGAAAAAAAGTTGCCATGGCCGGTGATGGAATTAATGATGCACCCGCTCTCGCACAATCTGATATTGGAATTGCTATGGGAACCGGTACTGATGTGGCGATAGAAAGTGCAAAAATTACGCTGGTAAAGGGTGATTTGCAGGGCGTGGTAAAGGCTAAAACGCTGAGTAAAAAGGTGATGAAGAATATCAAGGAAAATCTCTTTTTCGCCCTTGTTTATAATTCTTTGGGAGTACCTATAGCGGCGGGAATTCTGTATCCTTTTTTCGGGATTTTATTATCACCAATGATTGCGGCGCTGGCAATGAGTTTTAGCTCGGTTTCTGTTATTGCGAATGCGCTGAGGTTGCGCAACACAAAAATCTAAGACGGGATAACGCTAAATAATCGAACTGTAAATAATGAATTGAATAAATTTTTAGCTGAATTTAATAAGTTTTGATCTTTTAATAGCACCATTTAAGCGTGGGCAGATCTTGATTAAATCCATTCTTTAATGGTTTTGAGGAGAAGAAAATAGGACTATCCATTTATCATTTGTGCATAAAAAAACCGGGAACTTTCCCGGTTTTTATAATTGATATAATTCTAATATTACATTCCGGCATCAGCTCCGGCTCCAACTGTACCTGTATTACCAACAGTGAATCCTCCTGGTGTGGCAGTATTAGCACTGTTTCCTACGAAACGGTCTTCACCTGTGGTGGTATCATACCCATAGGTTTCAGGCATATCTTCTGTTCCGTCAGGTGTATATGTATATTGCTGGTCAGCAGGGCTGTCCGTATACAATCTTGGATAATAAGTTTGTCCTGTCTGGTAATTATAGTCTTCATTAAAACGAGCAGTAACATCAGTTTGCGCCCCTGGCTCAATATATTCGCTAACTCCAATCTGTTCATCATAGTTAGGTGTACCGTCTTCATTTTCACCGTAAAGGCCAATATATCCACCGGTAGTTCCAGTATTTACATTGCTGAAAGTAACATCACCTTCTTCCGTTACCATTTGATCGTCATCTCCATATATACTTGGAGCGGTAGTGTTCACGGTTTGTGTTACATCTGCACCCATGGAGTCTGCAACAGGCTCATCTATTCCTTCATCGTAAGTACCCATTGTTCCCTGGTTCGGGTTATCTGAGTAGAGAGAAACGTCAAAGTCATCGCCATCAACATTTCCAGTTAGGTTTGCGTCTTGATTTAACTGAATTCTTACTTCTCCGTCTTCATCATCTTCAATTAGATAAGGATCGGCTGCCATAGATTGGTCATCAGTGTTTGTTACCACGATCCAACTATCCTGTCCAACTGTTGCATCTTCTAAGATAAGCGTATTTCCGGAAAGAGTTTGATCACTTGCGGTGATGCTTCCGGTTGGATCTGGCATTGGCTCTGGATCAACTCCAGCATCATCATCATCACTACAACTTGCCAGTCCTGCAGAAAGGACCAATGCGAAGAAGTATCTACTGTACTTTTCAAAATTAATCATCGATTTCATAGATTCCTTTATTTTATAGTTAATAAATATTGACTTCAAAATTGTAAAAATTTAATGCTGCGGTAAAATTTTGGAGACTGTTTAATCTTACTTTAACTCGAATCTTAAAGCGGTTTAAAAATTAGTTTAGATAATGGGAAGTATTGTGAAAAAGCGTTAACCATAAAGTACTCCTTAACCTACGTTTTTACTGGAAAAACGCAATTTCCGTTGCAAAAAAGACATCCATAAAAAAAGCCTGCCACTAAAAAATGGCAGGCTTCTACATTTGTTAAGGGTAATTATCCTTTAGCAATAGGATTTAATATTAAATCTATTCGCTCCAGCGCATCCTGTAAATGATATTTGGTTAACGTATCACCAGAATTGTAAACGGAATTTCTTATCTGCCTTTGGAGGGCTTTAAGTTCTCCACGTACTACCGGACGTATATCACTTTGGGCAACATCTATACTGCTCTGCGTAACCCAATTTCTATATCGCGCAGGAATCTCTGCCTGTTCTTTGGTCATTAAGTATTCCATCCTGTCCAGGTAAGCCCGCTGAAGGTTCCTACGGTACCTGTCTGTTTTTCCTCCTGAAGATAGTTCGCTCCAGATTCCTTTTCTAAGATCGGTCATCATGTTTAGTAGGCTATAAGCTTCGCTACCGTTCACTTCTTCGTTTTCCATTAAACGAGCCATTCTTCCGAAATCGAGGATATTATTGAGCGCACGTTCCTGCATACTTCTTATCCTTTCAATATTTCCGTCGAATTCAACTTTATTAAAGATATTAGGATCCATAAGCCATTCAGGAGTTTCAAAGAGCTGAGTGTGCAAAAAGTTCATAGCTTTTTGCTGTTTCTCTTTGTCTACATGAGTATAAACTGCACCTTCCTGATCGTAGGTTTTGTAATTTTCATAAATTCCTCCAATATTGGCTGCGACATGTCCCATGTACCTGTTGTACTGGGCTACAACCTGACCGTAGAGGTCATCAAGATCTTCATAGTCTTTTCCGTCTTCTGCAGTCCATTCCAATAGGTTTGGAAGGATACGCTTTAGGTTTTTAATTCCGTATTCGCTTGCAAGAACAGCATCGTCACCTAAATCTTCGGTTTGTGAACTTGGATCTATTACGCCGCCACCTTGTTGTCTTCCGAAGCGATACATAGGATCACCTGCATGTTCGAGGATCCATTGGTCAAGAATTTCTTTTTCTTCTCTTCCTTCTTTTTCCGGAATAGGACGGTAACCCCACTTGATGGCATATTTATCGTATGGACCGATATTTGGCATTAAAGCGACATCACCATCTCCCGGTTGCGCAATATAGTTAAAACGTGCATAGTCCATAATAGAAGGAGCCGTACCAAATTCTGCCGTAAAAACAGGATCACGCAGTTTTTCTACAGGATAAGCCACGCTGCTTCCCATGTTATGCGGAAGACCAAGTGTGTGCCCAACTTCATGAGACGAAACGAAACGGATTAATCGGCCCATAACTTCATCTTTAAAGGCAACGCCTTGTGCATCTTCGTTAATTGCAGCAGTTTGCACAAAAAACCAGTTTCTTAGCAAAGTCATCACGTTATGGTACCAGTTAATATCAGATTCCAGGATTTCTCCTGAACGTGGATCACTAACGTGAGGTCCGTTTGCATTTGGAATAGGGGAAGCCAGGTAGCGAACTACAGAATAGCGCACATCTTCAGGGCTCCAGTCCGGATCTTCTTCTTTAGAAGGTGGATCTTTGGCGATAATTGCATTTTTAAAGCCTGCTTCTTCAAAGGCTACCTGCCAGTCTTCTATCCCCTGTTCGATATAAGGAACCCATTTTCGCGGAGTGGCTCTATCGATGTAATATACAATTGGTTCTTTTGGTTCTACAAGCTCGCCTCTTTCGAACTTCTCCATGTCTTCCTCTTTTACCTCAAGTCTCCAACGATCTAAATAGCGGACTTCCTCACTTTTTTGTGCATCCAGACCATAATCTGTCTGTTCTCGCGCGAACCAGCCAACACGCTGGTCAAAATAGCGACGTTCCATGGGCTCTTTTGGCAGTAAAATCATGGAATTACTAAATTCTAAAGAAATAGAACCTAAACTGCTGTTAGAAGGAGGATTTCCTGCGTTGTAGGTTTTTACGTGCCGTACCTCTACATTTTCTGGATAACTTCTTATGGTATCGATATAAGAACGATCCTCGTCCAGGCGGGAGACCTTGTATTCCTTTCTCTCATCATCCTGAAGGCCCAGCGCCATAATATCTTTGGTGTAAAGTGCAGTAACGTCAATAACCACGTTATTATACACCGAATCTTTTCTTACAGTCTGAATAGGAAACTTCTGAAGGATTGGCTCAAAGTTGGAGTTCACGACAGCCTCGTGCACCGGTAAAGAATCTGCTGCGTACACTTCATAAGAAACTACGCGAAGCAAAACATCGTCCCCTTTCTTTTCCCATTTATGAACCTGAGTATTTTGTTTTCCACCACCAAAGCCAATTCCGCTGGCAGTTTTCGCAATCCGGGTAACCGTGAGCATTTCGCGATTAAAGAGACTGTCCGGAATTTCATAATAATATTTATCGTCCACTTTATGTACCGTGAACATGCCTTCATCAGTTCTTGCTTCTTTAGTAATTACTTTTTTGTAAGGCTTTAGCTTGTCTTTGCTTTTGGCTTCTGTATTTTCTGAAGTTTGAGCATTTTCAGTTTTTCCTGCCTGAAAAACAGCACAACCGGAAACAGATACAGACAAAGCCACAAGTAGCGCCTTGTAAGAAAAATTTTTAATCATGAATTTGTTAATTGAGGGTTTGTTTAATTAACCGGAGATCTGAATTATAAAAAAAGATGATCTCCTGGTGTTTCTTTGACTTGTCAAAGCCTGAATGGTTTAAAAATTAGTTGAAAAATATGAATTGGGGAAAGGGTACAAAGATAACTTAATTGGAATTTTATTAAAGGAAGATGTCTGTTTCTGTAAATCTTGCTATGTATAAAGTTGATACTACTTTGAAGGACAGTGTGATAATCATTTGTTAAGTTCTGTTTAAGAATGGGAAAAATGGTATTTACTGATTAAATTGAAGAGTAAATAAATAATTGAGTTATGAAAAAAGTAGTGCAATTAGTGGCCCAAAAAGCAGGAATTACAGAATCACAGGCAGAAACTGCAGTGAGAACGGTAGCATCTTTTCTTAAAGATAGATTACCGCCTGGAATTGCAGGGCAGGTAGATAATTATCTTAATAAGGATGAACCTGACGGAGAAAATAAGGATGGAAAAAAATCTGATGATGGTTTAGGTGGAATTGGGAATAAAATTAGTGGAGCCTTTGGTCCAAAATAAGCAGCAGATGGGAAAATTTGGGTGATACATAAAGTTAAAGATGTTAATCTCTGAATTTTAGGCTTCTTAAAATTTATGTATGTTCCATTCTGGACCGGGAAATTTTTCTATAATTAAATTTAGGCTCATAGTGTTTTTCCAAAAATGTACGAGACCAGAAATGTCTTTTGAGAATGAAAATGGGATCTTTAACTGCAAATTCAGGAATAAAGTGATAGTTGTCAATTCCAATTTTCTGGTAGAAGCTTTTCGCCTTTTTGCCAAATCCGAGTTCTGTGGCTGCAACAATTACCGCTGTTCTCTGGCATTTTGATCCTCTAAAATGGGCAGCAATGCGTGTATGAAACCCATAGATATAAAATTGATCCTTAATTTTTTTATAATCCTGGTATCTTGACCAGCCATCCATTATTATCAGAAAAACATGAACAAAGGAAAACAAAAAACAGATGCCCCAAAAAATAATACTCCAGAGGCGGCTTTCCAGCAAAGCAATTTTCAGAAGTCTTCCAAAGAGATATGATTCTGCCATGAAAAGCAATAGCGAATAATAAAGATACTGTCCAACCCGAAGGTAAGAAATAAAAAGAGGGGGTTGTTTAGGTATATCTACTACTTTCACCCTTTTAAGATAGTAAAAAAAATATCAGTCCCTGATGGTGGGATAAAGAGAACCAGCATTTAGTTTTATTAAATGAAAAACTAAATGCTGGTTTATTTTTTAAAGAGCGAAATTTTGGTTTTGAAAGCCTAAAACCACTTTTCAACATCTTCCAGTTGCAGGGCGGCTATAGGCAATTTGTTCTTTTTCCTCAGCCCATTAAGTTTTTGATGTACTTGGGTAGGTTTATTTTCTTTTAGTTTAGCAACGCTTACAAATTCATGCATCACCACATCCACCCATTCCTGCGGAACTCCGATTTTAATAAAATCTTCCGGTTTCGGGGTTGGAGCTTTTTTCTCTGGTTTCATTTGCGGAAAGAACAATACTTCCTGGATGGATTGTTTATTGGTTAAAAACATGATCAACCTGTCCATACCAATTCCCAGTCCCGAAGTTGGTGGCATTCCGTATTCCAGTGCACGAAGAAAGTCGTCGTCGATAAACATTGCCTCGTCATCTCCTTTTTCAGAAAGCTTCAGTTGTTCCTCGAAACGCTCGCGCTGGTCTATAGGATCATTTAATTCAGAATAGGCGTTGGCAATTTCTTTTCCGCAGACCATTAGCTCAAAGCGCTCCGTCAATTCCGGATTGTCACGATGTTCCTTACAAAGCGGACTCATTTCCTTGGGATAATCTGTAATAAAAGTCGGCTGGATAAAGTTGCCTTCGCATTTTTCCCCAAAGATTTCATCGATAAGTTTTCCTTTGCCCATGGTATCATCTACCTCGATTCCCATTTCTTTGGCAGCTTCAAAAAGCTCTTTTTCAGATTTTCCGGTAACATCATAACCGGTAAATTCTTTAATGGCATCTATCATGGTAATGCGCTTATAAGGAGCTTTAAAATCTACCTGGTGCTTTCCAAAAGTTGCCTCTGTTGTGCCATTAACGGCAATGGCACAATGCTCCAGAAGTTTTTCGGTAAAATCCATCATCCAGTTGTAGTCTTTATATGCTACGTAAATCTCCATTGCGGTAAATTCCGGATTATGGGTTCTGTCCATTCCTTCATTTCTGAAGTTTTTCGAAAACTCATAAACTCCGTCAAAACCCCCAACAATTAGGCGCTTTAAATACAACTCATTTGCGATTCTTAAGTAAAGCGGAATATCAAGTGCGTTGTGATGCGTGATAAATGGCCGCGCCGCAGCACCTCCGGGAATAGATTGTAGGATTGGCGTTTCAACTTCAAAATAACCTTTGTCGTTGAAGAAATTCCGCATTGCATTAAATAACTTCGTACGTTTTATAAAAACTTCCTTCACCTGCGGATTCACAGCCAGGTCGGCATAACGCTGGCGGTAACGATGTTCAGGATCTTTAAAACCATCATGAGTATTACCTTCTTTATCGGTTTTAGGAAGCGGGAGCGGGCGTAAAGATTTGCTCAGCAAGCTGTAATCTTTTACCATTACCGTCATCTCCCCAACTTTAGTTTTAAAAAGTTCCCCTTCTATTCCTATAAAATCACCAATATCGAGCAGCTTCTTGTAAACATCATTGTATTTACTTTTATCCTCATCTGGGCAAATTTCATCGCGGTTAAAATAAACCTGAATTTTTCCTTTTGAATCCTGCAATTCCGCAAACGAGGCTTTTCCCTGGATCCGTCGCGACATTAACCGACCTGCGATGACCACTTTTTTTCCTTCCTCAAAATTGGACTTTATTTCAGAAGTAGTGTGGTCCACCGGGAAAAGTTCGGCTGGATAAGGATTGATTCCGGATTTTCTAAGGGCAGATAGTTTTTCCCTTCTTACAATTTCCTGTTCAGATAGCTGCATGATGTTATTTTGTCAATTATTGCCCGGCTTATACCTTTGGCAGGTGCAAATATAATGACAATCAGGCTATCCACCAATCCCAGTGAAAGCCGAAATTTTAATTCTATCTTTGTGCCGAAAAATTAGAGTAAAATGAGTATCTGGCGCGTTGTCTTATCGGTTTTATTTCCTCCGCTGGCGGTCTATGACAAAGGTTGTGGTTCAATAGTGATTGTTCTTATCCTTACACTCTTAGGCTGGATCCCGGGTGTAATTGCCGCGTTAATTATTCTGAATAATCCAAAGAGCTAGAAAAATGAACAGAAAAGTTGAAATTCAAAGGCTGGGATTAAAAGATTACAAGGAAACCTGGGAGTACCAGGAAAAGTTGTTTAAAGCGACTTTGGATCTAAAAATTAAAAACCGCAGAGAAAACGCTACGGAACCGACTTCAAATTATCTTTTGCTTGTCGAGCATCCACACGTTTATACTTTAGGAAAAAGTGGTGACGCTGCGAATTTGCTGATTTCTGAAGAAGAACTGAAGCAGAAAAACGCCAGTTTTTACAAAATAAATCGGGGAGGCGATATCACCTATCACGGCCCCGGGCAGTTGGTGGCTTATCCAATTCTCGATCTGGATAATTTTTTTACGGATATTCATAAATATTTACGGTTGCTGGAAGAGGCTGTGATTCTCACGTTAAAAGAATACGGATTAAAAGCTGAAAGAAGTGAAGGCGAAACGGGAGTTTGGCTTGATATAAATACACCATTTGCAAGAAAAATTTGTGCGATGGGGGTAAGGGCAAGCCGCTGGGTGACCATGCATGGGCTTGCACTTAATGTGAATTCCGATCTTGGATATTTTGATAATATTGTTCCCTGTGGAATTAAAGATAAAGCGGTTACTTCTTTAAACGTAGAATTAGGTAAAAAAGAGATTCCGTTGCCTGAAGTTCAGGAGAAATTATTAAAACATTTCGCAGATCTTTTTGAGGCGGAGTTGGTGGAATAATTAAAACTTATAGTATAACAGTGCCTTATCATCTCCTTCTACTACAAATTCCAGGTTTCTATCGAGGTCTGCATTATTAAGATCGATTTGAGAAGTACCATAAACCGGAAAACCTTCTAAAAGTTCAGCGTTGGAATTAAAGAGATAAACCCGTTTCGCCTGGGTATCTGTCACCGAAATTAAAACCCGGTTATTCACGTAAAAAATCTGAGGTTCGGTATATAGTCCAAAATCAAGCTCTACTTTCTTTCCTTCTATTGTCAAAATATTATCCGAAAGCGTTAGTATAGTTTTTGGAGTAGAGTTTAGGTAGTGATTTTCGGCAAGATTTCGGTTTTCTTTTTGCACTTTTCCTTGCTGACTAATACTTATTAATTCCCCTGTCGTACTTGTGGAAATAAATTTTCCGTTGTATTCATACCACTCATTTCCTGATAATTCAAAAATTTCGGTTACCGGAACACGTACATCACCCTGCCGGCTCAGAATATTAATTTTTCCGGACGCTTCAGATACCAGGATGTAATCTTTGGTGCCAATTCTAATGTGCTTCGGCGAATTTTTAATTTCTGAAGTAGCTTTGCTGAAGTCAAAACCTTTAACAGCTTTCCCGTCTCCATTGTACATATAGACTCTGTCTCCCTGTGTGACCAGAAATCGATATTTTCTATTATTATCGTAATCGAAGACTGATAGTGGCTGGGTAATAGGATCATTAAATTGAAGAGGGAAAGGTTTCACCGTGTTCCCATTCCTGTCCAGAACCTGCACAGAATTCTGTGTACTAAATGCAAGCTGAAATTTGCCATTTTTGAAGAGGTCTACTTCATGAATAATTCCGGTAATCCTGCTTTCTAAAGTCTTCTTCCAGTAAATGTTATTCTTGTTGGAGATGAGGTAGAGCGTGTTATTTACATCCTGCACCGCAATATCCATCTGATTTGTAAGATGATTTTTGAAGAAAAATGGTCGGGTAGCCAGTTCCGCTTCCAGGGAGACAGAGAATACTTCTTCAGGGGCTGCGCCGGACACTTGTGTTTGTTCCGATGCTTGTAAAATCCCATGAATATGAGCAAAATCGTCTTCCTGGACGAATTGTATTGCGCCAATACGATAATCACCAAGTTCCATATTAAGGACATCAGCTTTTAATTCTTCCGCAACACTCCTGGCAAGCAGCGGTAAAAACTGCTTTCCATTTGCAACCAGAAGCATAGAAGATTCTGAAGAAAGTTTCTCCATCGCCTCCCGGTAATATGCTTTTTCACTCAAAGAATTGTCATTCTGAAAATCGGCTATTACTTTTTGTAAATCAGCTAAATTATTGCCAAAAATCAGGAAGTTATTCAGTCTTATAAAGTGCTTCGGATCTTCTATAGTTATTAAAGAAGAAAAACTTCGGCGGAATTCCGGACTTTGATTAATGGTGTAGATTTCTGTATCCCGATAATTGTCATTTTCGGCACTGCTCTTAGAACGCATCTTTTGAAAGGTTTCTTCAATATTAAGGGACTTCAGTATAAAAAGAGAATTCCCGTCCATATATATAAAACCCATTTCATTTACTTCAGAAAAAGGCGCTGTAGCTTCATTAATACTATCTTTCCCTACCTTTTTAAAATTTTTCTGAAGAATTTCCGCATTTTTAAAGGTAAAAGAGAGAAAACCTGAAGCAGAAGAGGGTGTTACCTTTGCAATTTCATTTCTGTTTACTCCCGCACGCTTGAAAATATTCAAAACTGAAGCAGAATCTTCCGCGGTAATGGCAATTCCGTTTATTTTCATTGGTTTTTCTTCCAGTTCTATGTCTACAGCACTCCAATTTGCCATTTTTCGAGCGGAGTTTAACTGAAGAACTTTAAAAAAATTCTGAAAACCTTCAGTAAGTCTATGATTTATAAAAACTGAAGCTTTAGAACGGTCTGTCGCAGCAAATAACTGCTGAAAATTGCCATTTTCGACACCGCTCTTATCTTCGAGACTTTGCTCCAGCACTTGTCGGGAATTGCTGGCCAAAAAATATTCTCCTTTTTCTGAAACATAAGTGCTGACTCCTTCTATAGTATAGTGCTTAATTTGCCAATTTTCGGTCTTATAGGTTTCCAGTGATTTATCACTAATAGAATCAAGATTGATTTTTGGCTCTCCTGTGGTTGCCAGCAGGTAATAGGAACCTTGCTTTTCCAAATCGTGATAACTTATAAGAGTTTCTCCTATACTATCTATGTACTCCAGAAAAATCAGCTGATCCTTAAATTCCTTGAGCTTTGTAGCTTTATTGGATAAAATAGGGTTTGTAGAAACCTGCGCCAAAAATTCTTTTAAATCGGGTGAGTGAATTATGACAGAAGCCTCCTTCTGAATAAAACTTTCGATAGGAAGCTTTTCTTCCGCATCATTTGAGCATGCGGTAAATACTAAGAGGTAAAAAAAGAAGAATACAAGTCTCTTCATCAATATATAGGTTCAAAATTTATGAGTCAAACGTCAGTTCCAGCTGCTCCGGTAAAAGTCTAAAGCTTTTTCTATGGTATTTTGTGATGCCGAATTCTCTTATTGCCGCCCTGTGTTCTAAAGTTGGATAGCCTTTATTTTGTTTCCAGTTATACATGGGAAATTCTTCATGAATTTTCTCCATATAGGCGTCGCGATGCGTTTTTGCAAGAATTGAAGCCGCTGCAATACTTAGATATTTGCCATCTCCTTTAATAATACAGTCATGAGAAACGTTTTTATAAGGCTTAAATCTGTTTCCATCTACTAAAATATGTTCGGGACAGTTAGATAGTTTTTCGATGGCGCGGTGCATGGCAAGAATGGAAGCATTCAGGATATTAATTTCATCAATTTCGTCCATAAAAACATGTGATACACCGAAACACACGGCTCGCCTCTCAATCTCATTTTTTAAAATATTACGATTTTTAAGGCTTGTTTTTTTCGAATCATTTAAAAGCACGTGTTTAAAATTACGAGGAAGTAAAACAGCAGCAGCAGTGACCGGTCCTGCAAGACATCCGCGGCCTGCTTCATCTGTTCCTGCTACACTAAAAGAAGATTTAAATTTTTTAAGCATATTTAAGAATTATGCGCTAACGTTTTCGATGCCAAATTTAACAAAATATCCGATGAACACAGAGTTATGTGGAGGTTTTAAGAAATTAAAAATCAAATATATTTTGTTTTATTAGTAATTTATTATGATTTTTGGCGCAGGCTAATTCAAATTAAATAATAATGAAAAGAAGATTAAATGGAATGCTGACGCTGTTACTGGCGTTGGTCGTGCAAATTACGTTTGCGCAGGAAAAAACTGTCACCGGTACAGTTACAGATGATCAAGGTTTGCCTCTACCCGGGGTGAATGTAATTGTTCAGGGAAGTAACAGGGGTGTTCAGACTGATTTTGATGGGGAATTTAATATTTCTGTAAATGAAGGTCAGGTTTTAGTTTTTAGTTACATTGGTTTTGCTACGCAGGAGATTCCTGTGGGAGCGGGTAGTAGTATTAACGTTGAACTTGATGTTGATGCTGCAGCTTTGGAAGAAGTGGTGGTGACTGGTTATAGTACCAGTACAAAGCAGTCTTTTACCGGTAGTGCGAAAACTGTTGATGCCGAGTTGTTAAACCGAAAAAACGTTTCTAACGTTGCTCAGGCCTTAACTGGTGAAGTTGCCGGTGTTAGGGTAATCAACAATTCAGGACAGCCGGGTAGTACGCCTAATATACGTATAAGGGGTATTGGTTCTGTAAATGGTAACACTTCTCCGCTTTACGTGGTTGACGGGGTTCCTTATGCAGCTAATAATCCTGGTACTGCAGATAATCCTGCGGGGGATGTAAGTCTTGCCGGTATTAACCCGGAGGATATTGCGTCTACCACTATTCTTAAAGATGCCGCTGCAACCGCTATTTACGGTGCTCGTGGGGCAAATGGTGTTGTTGTAATTACTACCAGGAAAGGTAGGGCTGGAAGATCTGCCATTGAGGTTAGTACAAGAAGTGGTGTTAACGTAAACCTTTTACCTCGTTATAACACTATAGATTCTCCAGAGCAGTATATTGCTCTTGGATGGGAAGGTCTTTACAACCGTGGTGTTGCCAGTGGTAGTACAGATCCTGTTGGTTACGCTAATGCCAGACTGTTTTCTAGAAGTGGTGTTCAGACACAATATAATTTGTGGAATGTCGCTAATGGTGGTGAGTTAATTGATCCTGAGACAAGAATGGTACGACCTGGTGTAACAAGACGTTACGATCCGGAAGACTGGGAAGATTATGGTTTTCAGACTTCGACACGTAATGAAGCTAACCTTAAAATTAGCGGTGGAAGTGAAACTACTAGTTATTATTCATCTGTCGGTTATCTTAAGGATGTGGGTTATATCATTGATTCAGATTTTGAGAGGATCTCCGGGCGTTTAAATTTGACCCATCAGGTTAAAGACTGGCTTTCCGGTTCTGTAAACATGGGGTACTCACTTTCAGAAACAAATAATAATGGACAGTCTGAAGACTCTGGTAGTGTATTCTGGTTTGTAGATAACATTCCATCAATCTACCCTTTGTTCCTGCGTGATGCAGATGGTAACATAGTAAACGATCCAATTTATGGTGGTCCACAGTACGATTATGGTCAGGGACGTGGTTTTGGAGCGCTTACCAATTCTATTGCAGACGCTAATTTTAGCGGCAGTAACTCAAAAAGACATGAAATCAATACCAATGCTTTCTTAAAGGCAGATATTACCGAAGGGTTAAGTTTAGAAACCAGATTTGGTACACAGTACTATAACGACAGCTTTAATAGTCTTCAAAATCCGTTCTACGGTCCTAGTGCTGGTCAGGGAGGTTCTATTTACAAAGAGAAAACAGAGCTCTTTACTTATAACTTTCTACAGTTGTTGAGATATAGCAAGAGTTTTGGTGGACATTCAATAGATGCTCTTGTTGCTCATGAAAGTAATTCCTGGGCAAGACAGACATTATTTGCATCCAAAAATAATCTTGTAAATCCTGATGGAACAGAATTAAATAATGCTGTTGTGAATAGTTCACCTCCGGGATCTTATACAGATGATTTCACACTTGAAAGTTTCTTTGGACAGATTAACTATAACTTTGATGATAAATATTTTCTTTCTGCTAGTGCCAGAAGGGATGGTTCTTCAAGATTCCTTGGTGATAATAAATGGGATAACTTTGGATCTGTAAGTGGTGCATGGGTACTTTCGAATGAAGGTTTTATGCAGGATCAGGGACTGTTTACATTCTTAAAACTAAAAGCCAGTTATGGTCTTATCGGGGAGCAAGGTGGCGTAGGTTTCTATCCTGGATATGACAGGTTTGACATTGGAAACTTAAATGATCAACCTTCTTTTGCTTTTGATGAAGTAGGTAACCCTGACCTTACATGGGAAACTTCAAAAATGTTCCAGACAGGTATAGAATTTAGCCTGGGAAGATTCCTTGATGGATCTGTAGATTATTATAGGAAGAACACTGATGATCTTCTTTTTGAAAGGAGAATTCAGCCATCCAGTGGTAGAGCAATTATTACAGTAAATGGTGGTGAATTGCTGAACCAGGGTGTTGAATTTGATCTTACAGGACATATTATTAAAACTACCAATGCTTATTTTGATGTTAGTGTAAATGGGGAGTTTATTGAAAACGAATTATTAGAAATGCCTATAGATCCTACTACAGGAGAGCCAAAAGTTTTAGATCAGCAAGGTTTATATGGTAGGTCTGCTGGGCATTCTATTTATGACTTCTACACGAGGGATTATGTAGGTGTGGATCCTGCAGATGGTACTTCTCTTTGGAAAGTATTTTATGTTGATGGAAACGGAAACGGTACTTTTCAACCTGGTGAGCAAATTTCAAACATGTTAAATTATTTGCAAGATAACCCAGATGTGGAAGAAAGTGACATCATGGAGTCGACCACAAAGGTTTATGGACAGGCTACACAACATTATACAGGCCAGTCTGCAATCCCGGATGTGCGTGGTGCATTTAATTTAATTGCAGGATATAAAGGTTTCAGCTTAAGTGCGCAGTTCCTATACAGTATTGGAGGATATTCTTATGATGGGGCTTATGCAGGATTAATGGGGAATGATGTTGTTGGTAATAATAACTGGCATACCGATATTTTTAACAGATGGCAGCAACCTGGAGATATGACAAATGTTCCACGATTATCAAATGATTTGGACCAGAATGTAAATTCGTCTTCAACAAGATTCTTAACTAAGGCAGATTATCTTGCGTTAAATAACGTACAACTTGCTTACAGTGTTCCAGGTGCTTTTACTGAACAAATGGGGTTGAATAATTTAACAATTTCTCTTAGTGGTGATAATTTATTCCTGTTATCTGAAAGGGATGGATTTAACCCTTCTACTGCAGAGGCCGGAGAATCTGATACTTATAGATACTCTCCGCTTTCAACATTTACTGCAGGAGTAAGAGTAAACTTTTAATTAAAAAAAATTGAAAATGAAAATTAAATATTATATAGGAATAGCTATCGCCTCTCTTGCTTTTACCGGCTGTAGCGAAGATTTTCTGGAAACTGAACCAACAGAGTTTGTTTCCAGCAGGCAAATTGCTGAATATTCTGATAAAAATCCAGGTTTGCGGGCAGCAAACATGGCCGGTATTTATTCATTAATGTTCAATACCGGAACAGGTGGAACAGATTTAGATCATGATGATTTTGGACAAAAGAGTTATGATATCTATGGTGATCTTCTTTCTGCAGATATGGTTATGGGAGGAGTTACTTACGGTTGGTATACCGGTATCTCTCAAATGCAATCTACCATAGATTACACAGATATTGATAATTATAAGCCGTGGAGGTATTATTACAGGATTATTTTTTCAGCTAACCAGGTCATTGATGGCTATGGTGGTAATGATGCTGTTCCTGAATCTGATGAAGGAAAAGCCATTATGGGGCAGGCAAAAGCTATGAGAGCCTACGGTTATTTCTACCTCGCGCAATATTTTTCTGAAGAATACAATCCTTCAGAGCCTATTTTGCCTCTATACACAACAATAGCAATTGAAGCTCAGCCTTTAAGCCCGACTTCAGAAGTTTATGATCTTATGATTTCTGATTTAGAGGATGCTATATCCCTTTTGGAAGGATTTAACAGATCAGGAAAACACCAGGTAAACAAAGAAGTTGCCCAGGGATTGTTAGCCTATGTTTATGCCGCCATGGGAAATTATGAGGAGGTGAAAACCGTGACCCAGGATGTTATCGATAATGGTGGTTTTTCGATTATGACTGCGGAAGAGGTAGCCAGGGCACAACATGATGGTCCTGATACAGATCCTTATGGAGGTGGTTTTAACGACGTAAGTAATGCAGGATGGATGTGGGGTATGGATATTACTCTTGACCAGGGACTTGATTTAGTTTCCTGGTGGGGTCAGGTTGACCTTTATACCTATAGCTATGCCTGGGCAGGTGATCCAAAACTTATAGATGCAAATTTATATGCCGAAATTCCTGCAGACGATGTTCGTAAGGCTCAGTTTGACGGTAATCTTTACCCAACCGGTAAATTTTATGCACCTGCACGTGCAATTGGGGGTCAGCGTAACATTGAAACAGATTACCTCTATATGAGGGTTGCTGAAATGTATTTATTGCATGCTGAAGCTGCTGCTAAAACAGGTGATGAAGCAGAAGCCAGGGAAACATTAAAAATGCTTCTTGAAAAAAGACTTGATGATGTTTCTTTTATAGATGATCTTTCCGGAGAGGCACTTGAGGATGAAATTTACCTTCAGACAAGGATTGAACTTTGGGGTGAAGGTAAGAGCTACCTGGCGATGAAGAGAAACATGGCTACGATTACGAGGGGGCCGAATCACCTTTCTCAGGCTGGAGAGTCTATTCCTTATAACGACGATAGATTAACTTTTGAAATTCCGCTTAACGAACTTCAAAACAATCCGCTTATTACTGAATAGTTGACTAAAAAGATGGCACTGGAGGTGTTCTTAGCACCTCCAAAGTCAAATAGTTAATTTCTAATAAAAGATATAATAACATAGTATGAAAAAGTATTTATTAATTATGGCAGCGGTTGTTTCCACTTCTTTCTTTACGGGATGTGAAACAGACGATGAGTTTACCGCGCCCAATTATGCAGCACTCGAAATGAGTCCTGTTGATATAAAAGTTGAACTCGGAGGAAGTACCTCTTACGATGTTAATGTTTATACTGCTGACGTTGTTGGTAATGATAGAACATTTGATGTTGTAGTAAGGAACTCCAGTACCATGAGTTCTGCGGCATATGCAGTTCCTGCAACAGTTACAGTACCGGGTGGTACTAATGAAGGTACCTTTACAGTAAATGTTGATGACGTGGATTTTCGTCCTAATGGCGAAAGCTTGATTTTGGGGATTGCTCGAGAAGATGGAGGTTTTGTTGGGGATGACTTTCAATTAAATGTATCCTGGTCGTGTGACAACCCATTGGTAATAGATTTTGTATTTGACGACTACGCAAGTGAAGCTACGTGGGATGTTACAGATGCTGAAGGAGATATTCTTTTATCAGGTGGTGGTTTTGCAGATGGAGCTGCATCTGCTACTGTGGAAAGATGTCTTTCTGATGGGGATTATACCTTTACAGTTTATGATTCTTACGGAGATGGACTTTCCGCAGATGGTTCTGTAACTCTTAGTTTTTCCGGTGAGGATCTTGTTGTGATTCCTGGTGCTTTTACTACAGAAATGAGTGTAGATTTCACCCTTGGAGAAAATGCTAGTGCAGGTGAGCCTTATGTGAATGTAGATGAAGATGATTCTGAGGAAGACTCTGAAGGAGAAGGCGACGACACAGACGGTTCTGACTCTGATGAAGGCGATGATTCTGATGATTCTGATTCTGATGAAGGAGATGATTCTGACGATTCTGATTCTGACGAAGGAGATGATTCTGAAGGAGACGAGACAGCAGAATAATAAATAGACCAATAATCTGGTTAAAAAACCACCCCTCGGGGTGGTTTTTTTGTTTAAACCATTTTCTGGCTCAATTCATTTAATATTATACTTTTGTGTTATCTCAAAATAAGTAATGAAACAAGTCTTTTTTACTATTACTATACTTTTCGTTTCACTGTATTCACAAGCCCAGGAAAGAACCCTTGCGCGACCCGGGAATAACCCTGATGAAGCTGGAGCGGCACAAGCAGATTCTGTTGCAGTACCTCCCATCGATTTGTACCAGATTATTTCTTATAAAAATGATACTGCTTATGTAGATACCACCCTTAACATTAAAAAAGATTATCGGTTCAATTATCTGCGCAAAGATAATTTCGAACTTTTACCTTTTTCCAATACAGGGCAAACCTACACTTCGCTAAGTCATGACCTGCAATTTGATAAAATCATGCCGCAGTTTGCGGCGCAGGCAAGGCATTTCGGCTTTTTTGAAACTGAGGATATTAATTATTACCGCGTTCCCACACCATTTACAGAAATCTATTTTAAAACCGTTCCCGAGCAGGGGCAGCAGTTGGATGCATTTTTTACTGTAAATACGAGCGATAGACTTAACTTTTCAGTAGCATATAAAGGAGTGCGGGCGCTGGGTAAATATCAGCATATCCTCACCAGTACCGGAATTTTTCGTACCACTGCCAACTATCGTACAGAGAATAATAAGTATCAACTCCGAACCCATTTTGTGTCCCACGATCTTCTGAATGAAGAAAATGGAGGCTTGTCCGAGCAGGCGCTGGAACATTATATAGGAGAGGAAGAGGAATTTGATGATAGGTCTCTTTTAGATGTCCGGTTCGAAAATGCACAAAGTACTTTAAACGGAAAGCGCTTTTATCTGGACCACAAGTATTTTCTAACCAATCCTGCTTCAGATAGTCTCAGCAGCCTATCTCTTGGTCATATTTTCAAGTTTAATTATAAGAAATTTCAGTTTTCGCAGGAATCGGCAGTGCAGGAGGTTTTTGGAAAATCATTTGAGAGCAGTAATCTTCGTGATCAAACGCGGCTCGAAGAAGTATATAACGAAGCCAATGTTGAATTCAGGAATACCGTTCTGGGGAGACTTAAAATCCGCGCAGGATATAACCGTTACAATTATGGATATAACTCGGTTTACATTCTGGAGGATCAAAAAGTCACCAATAGGTTAATCGGCTCCGTAGTTTCTGTGGGGGGTGAATATGAAAAAGATATCGCAGGATTCCATGTTGATGCCAAAGCTTCGTTAAACCTTGGAGATGATTTTTCGGGAAATTTTATAATAGCTAATGCTTCCTATTCGCTCAACGAGGAAAATCAAATAGAATTTGGTTTTAAGCAAAGCAGTCAAAATGCCAATTATAACTACCTGCTTTACCAGAGTGACTATATAAATTATAATTGGCAGAACGATTATGATAATATCAATTCTCAGAATCTCCATTTCAGGATAAATTCTGAGAAACTTTTTGATGCCACAGCAAATCTTACCCAAATTCAGAATTACGCCTACTTTGCGCTGACTGATGTTGGGGTAGTAAAGCCATTTCAGTATGGAGACCAGGTAAGATATCTAAAGTTACGCGCAGAGAGGGAATTCGATTTCGGGAAATTTGGAATGTATCATACGCTCATGTACCAGAATGTTATGGATGGTGCAGATGTGCTTAAATTACCAGATTTCGTAACAAGAAACTCAATTTTTTACCAGGATCACTGGTTTCAAAAAGCCTTATATCTCCAAACAGGATTTACATTTAAGTATTTTTCAAAGTACGAGATGAATGGATATGATCCGGTTCTGGCAGAATTCTTTGTCCAGGATCAGCAAAACTTAGGCGGATTTCCCGTTGTAGACTTCTTTTTCAATGGAAAAGTTCGGCAGACCAGGATTTTCTTTAAGCTGGAGCATCTTAATTCGCTCATAATGGGAAATAATCACTTTTCTGCTCCCGGTTACCCATATACCGATTTTCTCGTCCGTTTCGGATTGGTTTGGAATTTCTTCTTATAAGCTTTTGCTTTTAAGTAGGGCGTTTCCGCTCCCGGAAAAGGTCGCGACCGGGCTATCCGCTGTATCTTATAGCGGTTTTTGGAGAAGGGGAGAAGTATGGGGTATATATAAGGAGGTCGATAATTGCCAAATTAGGGCATAGATTATTTTCCGCTATAAGGATGCCGCTGCTATCCCTAACGCAAAAGGAGTGGAAGAGAAGAGTGAGTCGTGAAGAGTGAAAAGTGAAAAGTGAAAAGTGAAAAGTGAAAAGTGAAAAGTGAAAAGT